>JAUVKF010000081.1 GCA_030596395.1 Chlorobiota bacterium
GCTGACTTTCTTCAATCACATCCACTTGCTTGCCGAACTGGTTGTAGAATGTGATTCTGACGGTTTCTGGATGGTTAAGTTGGTATTCGATGGTTGTTGAGGTTGAGAAGGGGTTGGGATAGTTTACTGTCAATCCTGCAAAACCCATTGATTCTAAAGGATGTTTCACATAAGTTGTAAGCGTTGATAAAGACAGTGCATCATAATACCCATCATTGTTTGATCCATTTCTGCGTGTACTGATCAACCTTATTCTGATGAACCTTGTCCCAATTGGAGCAAGGGTTGTATCAGTAAGCTGAACCCACGATGATGTTGTTGAATAATTTCCAAAATCAACAGAGTCTAACTTTATGAGTTTGGTTGTATCGAAGTATTCAATCACTATTCGTGAATAATCTGTCGGACTTTGAGCATAAGATCTGACATAACCTTCAAAAATAAAATGTTGCATACCATCATCAATTGAAATTGCAAAGTCAGATACATCAACATCTTGCATTAATTCAGCAGTTGAAGCAACACCAGGAAAAAAGTAGGCATCGCCAGAATAAGGTTCAGGGTTAGTCAACCTTTGGGTCCATTTATCGCCAATTACCTCAGTCCAGTCTGGAATTTCGCCATTAACCAGCGAGTCTTCACAACCTGGATTCAGAATAAGGTTTTGTGCTGTCAGCTGGGTAAATGGGATTTGAGAAAACAATAAATACACGAGGCAAAGAATAGAAATTTTACAGGATACTTTTGGTCTCATGACAGTTTGATTTAAGTTTAGTCAATTGTAAGACAAGTCATAAGGGTACGACAAAAAGAGCCAAAAGTCAAGCACCTATCTCAGTTGAAGTTACCTTTCCGTATTAAGGACCATACCGGGTTCAAGTAGCACCGTTTTGTCAGGGACAGGTATTATGATTGGGTTTTAATCAGGCACATCAACAACCAGCGATTTGATCTGCAATTCCTTACCACAAAGTAATTCGTGATACAAACTGTTGCATTTGGGACAAGGATCATATACATTATCAATGTCAAATTCAGCATTACACCCGGTACATTTTGCACGTGCCTGAATTTTATTGACAGTAATAGCAGCTTTTTCCAGCATCGTATTTTTGACAGCCATTTCCAGTGCGGTATCCAGGGCATAAAACTCAATGCCTGACATGGTACCAATATCCAGGATCAATTCATTGATTGCAGATGCTTTAGCCTTTTCAGCTTCCGCTTCCGCGATTTCGATGATGTTCATGGCTATGCTAAACTCGTGCATCGTTTTTAGTTAATTGGATAATTAGTCATTTGTCATTGGTGAAACATCACAAAATAATATATCGTTTAACTCCCTGTCCGCCCTGCCTTCGCCGAATCCGCCAAATGGCGGAGCAGGCAGGCGCATCGCTTTGGCAGGCGGGCGAGGGAGTATGCGACCGCTGGAGTCTCCCACAACTGAAAAACCGAAAGAAGTAATTAGATTGTAATTCCATTACTTTGGGATTCTCACGGCACTCAACACGCATACCTGCCTAACAGTGCCTCAGAATTAGGCGTTTCTTCCAGTGACTCCAGACTACCTTCTCCCCGGATAAACCTTCAAAGCCTCATCAAGAACTCCCCTGTTTCAAGCGTCCACGCTTGAAAATTACGAAACCTTGATTACTTCAAGGGTGGACACTTGAAGCTGGTGTAAGACCTAAACTTAAGCCTGCTTTCTACCCGGATAAACCTTCAAAGCCTCATCAAGCACCTTAATAGAGCTCTTTAGGTCTTCCACTTTCAGCACATAGCTAATCCTGACTTCATCTTTGCCTTTGCCAGGAGTAGAATAAAACCCGGATGCAGGGGCAAACATAACTGTTTGGCCTTCATAATTGAAATCTTCAAGCAGCCACTGACAGAATTTATCCGAATCGTCAATCGGCAAACGGGCAACTACATAAAATGCACCTTCCGGATTCGGGCAGAATGCCCCATCAATGTTATTGATGCCTTCTACCACAGCATTTCTGCGTGCCAGGTATTCTTCCTTTACTTTTACAAAATACTCAGCAGGTGTGTTTACTGCAGCCTCGGCAGCAATCTGTCCATAGGTTGGCGGGCTCAGTCGGGCCTGTGCAAATTTCATTACAGTATCAATCAGCAGGCTGTTTCTTGAAACCAGCCAGCCCAATCGCACACCACAGGCACTGTAACGTTTTGAAACAGAATCAATAAGGATCACATTCTCTTCAATTCCATCAAGGTACATCGCCGAATAATGTGTTTTTCCATCATAGGTAAACTCGCGGTAAACTTCATCGGCGATTAAAAACAGATTATGCTTTTTAACGATATCCCTCAGCGATTCCATTTCCTCTTTCGAATACAAATACCCGGTTGGATTGTTTGGATTACAAATCAGGATGGCTTTTGTTTTTTCGGTTATATTTTTCTCAAAATCTTCAATCGGAGGCAAAGCAAAACCTGATTCAATATCTGAAAAAATCGGTTTTATATTAATTCCGGCATTGGTTGCAAATCCAATATAATTGGCGTAAAATGGTTCGGGAATAATTACTTCATCCTCCGGATCCATGATGGACTGAAAAGCAAACAGCAAAGCCTCAGAAGCACCTGCTCCAACAATAATTTGATCTGCAGCAACATCAATATCAACAGTTTTGTAATATTCTACAAGTTTTTCACGTAAAGTGATATTTCCGGCAGAATGGCTGTATGCAATCACTTTCTGATCGTAATTACGTACTGCATTCAACGCCACATCTGGTGTTTCAATATCAGGCTGTCCGATATTTAATGGATAAATCTTAATCCCTCTGGCACGGGCAGCTTCAGCGTAGGGAACCAGTTTACGGATTGGGGATTCGGGCATCAACTGCCCTTTTTTTGATATTTTAAGCATGATGATTTATTTGGGTTTATGAGGCTGTTTGGAATCTATCCCTGCCCAGCCGGTCAGGCGGGCTTTAGTTTTCTTATGTGTCTTTTTAGCCATCTCTTCGTCATTTTTTCGACCCGTAGCTATAGCTATGCGTCTCAATAATGCCTCGATCTGACAAAAAATACATCATAATAAATTCAAAAAATAAAATCCAAACAGCCTCTAATAAAAAATGGCTAACCGTTTTCAATAATTATCTTTACGATTAGCCACTTCAATATTTTTTGTTTCTTCTATTTATTAACTGGCGTTGCACCCAGGCTAGCCTCCTTTTCGGGAAGGGCCTCAGCCGGTTTTTGAACAACTTTACCTTTTATCCTCAACACAATAGCCGTTTTATTTACTGCATTCGAATAAACAGTTACTGTTTTATTAAAAGCGCCGGCTTTATGGGTATTGTAGGTTACTTTAATTTTATTGTCTTCGCCTGGTAAAATAGGTTCTTTAGGCCACGAAGGAACAGTACACCCACATGATGACCTGGGCTTGCTCAATATTAACGGTTCGTTACCGGTGTTGGTAAACACAAACTCGTAGGTACCATCACCTGCTACATAAATTTCACCATAGTCATGCAAATTTTCTTTAAAGGTAATTTGCGGCCCATTTTTATCCTTCACCCCCTGAGCCATAATCACAGTAACAGCAAGAAGAAGTGTTACAAATACTGCAAGTTTTTTCATTGTACTTCAGATTTTAAATTTCCGATGTGCAAAAGTACTAATAATTAATCGAAAGCAAGAAATCGGGGATAGAATTTTGTTAAAAAATCCCAAATACACCATCCGGTGTAATGCCGAGGTAACGATACCATGTTTCACCCATCAGAATATTTGTAAGCCAACCAATTACCAGCATGGTTAAACCAAATTTAAACGTATCTGTCAGGCTATACTGATCTGTTTCGTAAAGCAGTGCAGAAGGTTTACTGTTGAAAGGCAACATATAAACATGTTCGATCAGAAAAGCAACGGGCAATGCAAGGCTGATCACATCAAAGCCAAAACGATTGGCCACCCCAATAGCAATGGGCACAAAAATCATGGTACGCATTGTTTTCGACTGAAAAAACAAAGCACTGAAAGCCATGGCAAATGTCAGGGCAAGATACAATACCCAAAAAGGTGTATTCATTCCAAATCCTAATGCCTCAAAGGCGGCATTCACCGAAATGGAAGGGAGATCGGTAGATTTAAAACCCGCACCGAGCGTATATGCACCTGCCGAGAAAAGCATGAGATGCCACGGAATATCTACATCATTCCATTTTAGAATACCTATTCGTGGCAACAAAGCAAAAATAGCGCCCATAAAAGCAACTGCTGTTGGACTTATACCATGGTATCTATCCGTTGACCATAAGACAAGGATGGTTAAAAAGAGAATCGCAGATTTGATTTCCTGAAAATCCATTTTTCCGAGCTTGTGCAACTCTTCACGCAATCTGTCCATTCCGCCCGGTATTTGAGGCAGACGTTCTTCTTTTTTTAATGGAAAAAATATCCTTGTGGCAACTATATAACCCAAAAACATAAGTATAATCGCTACCAGAAAGTTACCTTTCATCCAGTCGGTAAAATAAATATCAACACCAGTAGCTCCTGTAATTAATGCTGCAGCCAGCAAATTTGCTCCTGATCCGGTAAGAAACCCACTTGCGCCGATATTGATGTAGAAAAGGTTTTGCAAAACAATATTTCTCCCGAAATTGTTTTTCTTATCTCCTCCCCTGGCGCCATAGATGGCAGCTATTACCATGAAAATAGGAAGTAGTATGGCAGCTTTGGCCGTAGTTGCAGATATAAAAGCCGATAGCACAATATTAATAAACAGGAAACTAAGAAATATTGATGATGAGCGCTTTCCGAAATGAAGGATGAACCAGAGTGCAAACCGCTTGGCCAATCCTGTTTTAACAAGCATACTGGCAAGCACAAACGACATGATATTCAGCCACATTACTTTATGCCCCAGTTGAGCGTAGGCCTCCTGTTCAGTCAATACTCCGGTAAGCACCAGGCTGATAATGATAATCAGTGATGTCAGGTAGTTGGGAATGGCTTCGGTCATCCACAGGACAATGCCTGCTGCGAAAATAGCCAGCATCGCAATATTGATCCTGGAGAACTCAGAAGCACCGCGTAAATCAAAAACATTTCTAGCGTATTCGCTGAGTGACCCTGTATCAATTACCTGAAGAAAAGCAGGTTTAAAAACGAAGTAGATCAGCACAAAAGAAATAACCGCCAGGGGTCCGCCGATGTTAGACAATAACGTCTCAACCTTTGACTTTTCCCTTTTCGGCAATCGTTCGATCCGGTAGTTGTTCATATCCAACGGATCGAAGTTGTTGTTGTTTTGTATTTTATCTTCGGCCATATATAACAAATGTGAATTCGCCCACAGGTTATTGCATTCTTCAGTTATAGCGGGCTTAAGCCCACGGTAACTGAAGATTAACAGTCAATTTTTTTGACGATTAAGAAACTACCAGCTTTTAAACGGATTTTTCATGAGCATCGAGTTGAAGTACCTTACATCTCCTGTAACTTCTTCTCCCAACCATTCAGGTTTATTAAACGGGTGATCCTCAGAAGGCAACTCGATTTCGGCAACCGTTAGCCCTTCATTGTCTCCATAAAATTCATCCACTTCAAATTTCAATCCTGTTTGTTCAGGGACAATGAAACGTGTTTTATCAATAACACCAGGTTCACAAATCTTGAGCAGTTCGTTAACTTCTTCAACAGGAATTTCTTTTTCCCATTCATAACGGCTGGCTCCTGATTCGTTACCGATACCTTTGATGGTGATGAAGCCTTTATCGCCTTTAACGCGCACCCTAACGGTCCTTTCAGGTACCGATGACAGATATCCCTGTGTTATCCTTGTTTCTTTAGTTATAAAAGGTTTATAATCACCTTTCACTAAAAATTTTCTTTCTATTTCTTTTCCCATTTCGTTAATGCTTAAATGTGTTAATGAGTGAATGAGTGAATGTACAAATGTTAGGTTTTATTCAATCATTTAAGCATTTACGCATTCACTCATTTTTATATTAATTAGCTAATTTCTTATCAATCATCCCAATAACCCGTTTGGCGGCTTGTAAGTAATTGATATTCTCCACACCTTTCAAACCAAGGTCTTTAATCGTCTTTTTGATATCATCAAGCTCTGTGGACTCGGAGTTAACGGTAACTACCATTGCCCCATTAATCCAAACATTGGCATATTCGCAGATGGTATCGTTTACCATATAACCAAAGCGCTCCTTTTCAACAGACACAGCCTGCAGGTCAGGATGGTTTTTTACAATTTCAAGGAATTCTTCAAGTGTATATTCTTCCTTATCCAGGCTGGGCATTTCAACTTTAAATGCAGGGAAAACTTCATTTTCGAGCATCTCGGCTTTCATTGGGAATTCGCCCTTCATCAGTGGGTTCCATTGTTCCAGACCATCAACTTCCTGTACGAAGGTTTTGATGTCCATCTTCCCGTCCCTGATCTTTGTGTTGTTTACATCATTGGTTTTTGACACGATGTACGTTTCTACTGAGGTCCTCTCCCACACCTTTTCAGGAACAGGTACAGATAATCTTGACATAAAGTATGCCGCATCAGCGAAGTCCCTTCCAAATGTTCTGAATTCAAAACGAGGTTTGGATATCTCTCCTATTTTTAGTTTTTCTTTTGACATTATTTTTTTTATTAGTTGTTAAAAATCTTCTTTATTCCAGTAGTCGGGCAGATCAGCCAGGCCCATGATCCTTTTCATGGCTAGCGGATAACTAACGTTTTCTACTTCACTGCCAATTCCTATCATTTCTTTGGCCTTTAATACTTTTTCCGCATCTTCGGCCTCAATACAAATTGTTTTAATGGAAGCACCATTTACCTTTATTTCAGCAATTTCAGTAATACACTCACCAACCGTGTATGCATGCCTGGTTTTCAAAACATAGGCTACAGTAAGGTCAGGGTCTACAGAAACGACTTCATTTATAAATTGATCGAGCGTGTATTTCTTACGTTCAAAAACAGGGCTTTCGATTCCCAAAGCAGGAAAAACTACTGCCTTAATTACTTCAGCTTTCAGTGGAAATTTCCCTACAAGAAAAGGGTTCCATTGCTGCAGCCCTTCATGTTGCTGCTCAAGTAGCTTTATATCCATTACACCTTCCCTGATCTTTACATTATTTTTCCGCTTCCAGGGAGTAAGCAAATACACTGAATCCATTTGACGGGTCATTTCCTTTTCAGAATACTCTTTTATCTTGTCTTCGAACTTTGACAGGTTATTTCCAAAAATCCTGAATTCGTACCGAGGAATTACTGCAGAAACCATATTAGTTATTTTTAATTTTATAAATATTCAATTCGGCAGTTGCATCGTTTATCAGATAAACCATATCATTATCTACAACAACGCCTTCGTATTTCAGCTCATCCAGGTTAAAAGTAAGCAACACGTTTGAGTTGTAATCACACTTGTATAAAGTTTTAGATTGATCGCTAACATACCACAAAAGAGAATGATCAACATCAGTAAAGATACCTGAATAATCAGTTGCAAAACCCAGCTTTTCCTCACTGATTATTCCTGATAATGGATCCCATATTATCATGAGATCAGGATTCGTTTCGTTAACGATGTAATACAATTTGTTATTTAGGTTATAAGAAACACCTTCCAGCCCACTGTTATCAGAACCAAATGAAATATCTATTTTATACGTTTCCAATTTAATACCCGAATCGTAATTGATGAAGGTAATTTCACGATCAGCTTCTTCTGCAACTACCACAAGGTTATTGTCAGGATTATAAGTGACACCTTCAAGGTCTTTACCTGTATAATCCATAAGCCGGATTATGTTTCCCTGCAAATCCATTTCATAAACCTGGTTGGTGTGGTCACTCACTGTTAAAAGGGTTTTTTTCTCAGGACCGAAAGATAAACCGGAAGGCTCAGGAACATCTAATTCGTAACTCTCTAATAGATCCAAATTACCCACAGGAATCTCAATCACAGGACCGGATGTTTCTTCTTTCTGGCAAGAAATTGCCAAAAACAAGACCAACACGATGATTGAGATTTTTTTCATGAGCAAATGTTTCGCTTAAATCTGATGTTATTTCTGTCCGTTTGCTGTTCCCGGTGTTGGAGGTGTGCTTGAATCAGGATCAAAAATAACCCAGCTAACTCCTCCGTCTTCATTACGTCCAGCTGAGAAATCAGTAGGTGGGTTAGGCAAGTCACTGCCTGTATCACCGTATGTGTAACCTTCTGTCAGACTTGTGCCGTCCTCCGAAATACCAACAGCCTCACCTCCACTGCTTAATTTAAAACTTGTGTGAAGTCCTTCACCCAATCCATCACAATAAAGAATTAAATATCCTTTTGAAGGAACGGTAGTTAATTCCGGATTGTCGCTTGGTAACTGGTAAGCTACAAGATCCTCAAGGTCGTCAGTAGCATACCATCCGCCCATATCAATTGCAGTTTCTCCGGTATTATATATTTCGATCCAATCAGGAAAGGTTGCAGAAGGATCCTCACCAGGGATACTCCAGATATCGTTACTTGCCATAAATTCATTAATTACAAGAACTCCTGCAACAGGTTCACTTCCATCGTTTGGCATTCCCGGTGTTTTTGTGGCCAATACCTGCCATTCACCTGTTCCGTCAGTTTTCCGTCCAAACGATTTATCATCTTCCAAACCGTTGAAATCATCTGACTTATCAATTTCAGTTTTATCAGGATCATAGATAGCAGCAAAATTATCACCGGAAGAACTTAAGCCCATATCCAGAAAAACTTTACCATCAGCAATACTCGTTGGAACATCATTACCCTGAGCATCAGCTGCACCACATATTAATACAAGAAAACCTTTCGGAGGTATTGTTGTTACAGTTGCATCTGTGTCAGGAACTTGTACATAATCTTCTTCAACACCGGGATTATCAGTAACCCACATTCCAGCGATATTAACTGCTTTAGTTCCTTTGTTATATAGTTCAATCCAATCTGCACCATCTCCCATTCCATCAACATAATACGGATCGGTTAAATCTTTAGTTATTAGCTCATTGATCACAATATCACCATAGTTTTCAACTGGTGGTGGTGCCGGAGCAGGTTGTTCATCTTTCACACAGCCTGAAAAGAACAGCGCAGTAATTATGCTTATTAAAATATATTTTTTCATTTCTTCTCTATTTAATATTTTACAATTTCATTCAATTTAGAAGGCAACTAAGATCCGTGCCTGGATGGTATGAAAATCAATTCCTCCTTGTCCTGTTGGCGTAATATCGCTTCCACTAGCATCAACCTCATAAGTCTTGTATTTTCCTTTTCCATCAGCCCAGCGGTCATGGTTAACAAAAGCATAGTTTAGCATTAACTTTACATTATAGTTGAAGTAATAACTAAGGCCGAGGGTATATGTTTCTCCGGATCCTCCTGGGAGGTATGGTGTAGTTTCCCCATCTTTGAATGTATTGGCATCCATAAACGAATACCTTAATGCCACCTCAAAAGCACCTTTTTTGTTATTTCTGAAATCAATTTGAGAGAATTCAGCATCGCCCATATTGTAGTAATAGTCAGCATTGTTGATTATCCAAGCTCCCATTATATAAGCACCTCCCAATTTTACTATATCTTCACCTTCAGGCACTTCATTTTTATCTTTTAGAATTCTTGTGAAAATAGCTTCAGTTTGTATTCGGAAGTTTTTATAAGCAAAAGCCATTTCAGTGCCAGAAATAATTTTGTATTTGCAGTCTTCCATCCAATCCGTATCGATATATTTTTTACGGTTAATTTCGGTTTCTGCATTTTCACCATACCTGAAACTATTGATTGGGTCTCCGATTTCCTGTATTTTAGGAGTTCTAAACGATTGTGCTGTACCGACGTGCAAAACCAATTTATCTCTTTTAATTATCGCCCATGCAAATCGTGCTGTTACAGACCAACCTGCATTTGTACCATTCGATTTATTTTGATCCCTGATCAGGTCGTTGGCAATATTGCTTGAAAAAACACCACCTTCGAAAAATATATGGTTGGTAAATACTTTATAGGCAATACCAAGATGACGTGATGGGGCTTGCTCAGTTGCATAAGGCCTTTCCATAAAAGTGATGTACCTTGATGTTGTCATAGTTTCCATTGAGAATGGCTCACGGAAATTACCGGCTTTTATCTGCCAGTTTTTACCAATGTAGCGGACATAAGCATCTTTGATGTCAACCGCATTGTTGCCAAAATCGAAATCAATTTCGGCACCCCAGTTTCCCCATATTATGGTTTTCATTGCAAAACGCATACGGCGGATGTTCACGCCATTACCTATGGCATTATCCTGTCCCTGGTAAGTGTTGTCACCAAAATACATAGCACCGTCAAAATAAACACGGTTATCAAACCAATACCTGAACCTGTTGTCGGTGGATGATAGCATCAAAATACCATCACGTGATTCAGGGTTAAGGCTAACACGCACGCCAACTTCCTGTCCGTAATCATTCACGGCTTTTTCAGCAGCATACATATAAATGACAATGTCACTTGGCTTTTTAACAGTTACAACCTGACTTGAATAGGTCGCTTTATTAAATACAAGGTCAACAGGAAATGACTGAATTTCAATCCGAAAAAATCCATTGCCATCAGTTAACACGATTGAGGAGTCATCTCCCTGAATTTGTACAGTAACATCCCGCATGGGTGTTATCATACCTATCGGGAAGACTTTCCCTGTCACAACATTCTCATCTTGTGAATAAACATTGCCGCTAAACAGGAAGAACATCATCAACCCTAACAACGTGAGTTTACCATAACTACTTTTTTTCATCTGATTTAATTTTATGTTCATAAAAGTTTGTCATTAATTTCTGGAGGTCAAAATAACAGCAATAACAGCTTACCACCTAAAAAACAGCCTATACACGGACACTACATATTTATAAAATCAGCCCTCACTGTGTGGAAAGTCAACGGATTACTGGATGTTGGGTATTGGTTAAGGGTTAAGGGTTAAGGGTTAAGGGTTATTGGTTAAGAGTTATTGGTTAATGGTTGGCCTGTTTCAAGTGTTCATGCTTGAAGAACCTGGAACCATTCATAAATCAGCAAGTGTGACAATTAAAGCAGCAAGGGCAGAAGACCTGTTCTGACATTTGTTGCTTCGTAAGTTGGGGATTCCTTCGGTCGTACCTCCCTCGCCCGCCTGCCAAAGCGAAGCGCCTGCCTGCTCCGCCATTTGGCGGATTCGGCGAAGGCAGGGCGGACAGGGAATTAAACGATAATTTTTTACTGCGGACTGTTGATTGCTGACTGAAGACTTACTAAAATTCCCTGATAAAATCGCTAAGGTTTACTTTTGGATCTACTTTTAGTTTTTTACGAAGCCGGTACCTGTTCATCTCGACACTTTTTGGGGAAATATTGAGGATGGAGGCAATCTCTTTGGACGAAAGGTTCAGACGAAGCAATGAGGCCAGCCGTTTTTCATTGTCTGTCATTGTTGAGAATGAATCAGACAGGCGGTGAATAAAATTGCTATTTTGCTCATTGATATGCATCTGGAACTTTTCCCTGTCGCGGTCAATGGATAAATCCTGTGTGATCATCAACGAAAGTTTATTTAAACCAAGCCTTGTTTCGTGATCACGAATATTGGCTTTAATTTTTACAACCTCTTCCTTAAGACTATTCAGAAATTCATTTTTATGGATGATACTCATCGCCATGGTCACCATTTCGTTCTGCCTGAATTTCAACTCTTTTCCTAAATCATCATGACGATGAATCTTATCTTCAACACTTTTTTCAAGGTTCTCAATCTTTAACAAATACTTTTTCTCAATCGTTTCAATCTGCTTCCTGATCAGATGGTATTTTTTCTTTTTTCGCAATAAATGGTAAAGAAGTATGGCTGCTATCATAATAAGAATGAGGGTTATAATCCCCCATGTAATATAAACACCATAATTACTGGTTTTACCTGTAGAACTAAGCTCATCCTTAGGTTCATTTAACAAAGTTGCAGGTTCTTCAATCACAGGTTTCCCGATTGTATCTGTCAGCTGAACAACCGAATCGGAAACACCTTCCATACCAGATGCCTTGATGTCTGATTTTACGACCAGTGTCCTGTCACCACCTACATCTCTTTTAAAAACGTTGTTTACAAAAAACAGCATCAGAAATGCCATAACTCCGGCAACTATTGGTGTAGCAAGCCATCCAAGACTAATGCTACCAAGAATATTGTACTTTATTTCTTTTCCGCCTTTATATAAACCAATTCCAATAATAGAGCCAATTACTACCTGTGAACTTGAAACTGGAACAAGTGGTATGGCTGGCAAACCGATTGACTGGATAGCATTTGACAATCCCTGGGATGAAAAGATAAACAGCACTAAAGCCTGTGAGAGTACCACAACTATCGCAGCCTCCGGAGTAAGAGGCATGAGTGTATTGCCAACGGTTTCCATAACATGCCTGGAATAAGTAATAATTCCGATGGCAATGGCAACACCGCCTACTAAAAACAATTGCTGTGTACTGTCTAAATGAAAAAGGTACAGGTCAATTGTGGGCAAATTCACAGCGCCGGTAAAAACCCCCATCACATTGGCAATATTATTTGCACCAAGGCTGTAGGCGCCAAATGCACCAACAATTAATAAACCATATCTGATATATGAATCACGATAAAGCAGGTGAATTTTTGTTTTTTTGGTAAACCTTTTCACAAGCATAAACAGGAGAATCGCGAACACTCCACCCAAAATAGGTCCGGACACCCAGGTTGATACAATTTTAATTAAAGTGTTTACGTCAGTAGGATTACTGGTATAAAAGTTCCATCCGATAATAGCTCCGACTATGGCCTGAGATGTAGAAACAGGCAGGCTCATTTTAGTCATCCAATAGACAGTAAGAGCGGCCGACAAAGCCACAGTAAATGCAGCTGCAATTGTAGAAACATTCCCTAATTTACCCAAGGTATGATTAGCCCCGGCACCTTGTATAACGGCACCCAGAATTACAAAGATACTTGCCACGATAGCGGCAGTTTTGAAACGTACCATACGTGTTCCAACGGCAGTACCAAATATATTGGCAGCATCGTTGGCACCCAGTGACCAACCCAAAAATAAACCGCTTGAAAGGTAAAAGAGGATGATCATATGCTCATTTTCAGTGCAAGTATGGAAAGTAAGTCAGCCAGGCTTTCAGCTTTATCAGAGACTGTTTCGATATGCAATGCAAAATACCTGAGATGTATTTTCTGGCTCAGATGTAAATCCTTCATTTCATGAAATAGCCTTCTTTTAATACTCCTCGATATCTTATCAGCTTCTTTCTCATAAAAATACACTTTGGCCAGCATTTCTTTTACTTTCAAAGGATCCCTGAAAAAAGAACGGGCAGCCGGAAAAACTGATAATGCTGATTCAGCTGAAGTATCCACTAATCTGATGTAGTCGTTGATCAGCTCTTTTGGGATAAACGGCAATTCATCATCAAACTGGTAGAGATTATCTTTCGCTATATCAATAATTTCATCAACTTTATCTAACATCCCTTCTATATCACTCGCATTTTGTGGCAATATCGAATGGCGATAAAATTCATCATCTATCTTACGCTGCAATTTATCTGCTGACGCTTCCAACCTGTTAATCCGTTCTATTTTATCAGCAAAACTTGCCTTTTCACCATTCAGGTAGTTAATTACACCTTCTTTAAAAACAAGGACTCCTTGCTCAACCGTATCAATAAAAATATCAATATCGAATACCAGTTGTTTTACATTTTTATAGAGCAGTGACATAAGTTGTTGAACTTAAAATTAGCAGCCGCAAAGATAACATAAACCAAAAGCTAGTTTTCTTATACAGAGTCCATGTAAAGTAATAATTCAGTTGTGTAAAGGTGTAGCCCTGATATAGCAGGCTTAATATCTGACACTTACGATTCCTCTTGTAGGGTGTTCAGCACCAGGAATTGGCATGGTTATACGGTAGTTGAATTAATTGTATAGTATCAATAGAGGATATTTATTTTTGTGCTAATAAAGTACTTATTACTTTTGCTTTCTTTATTGTGTGAATTTGATTTTTGGATCAAATATTTAGAATGAAGAGATTAATTAATTAATTGAAACCATAAAATAATATCAAATGAAAAAAAACTACTTTTTTATTAATGGAATGATGGCAATTTTATTGTCGTTGTTCGTAATGACAAACGCTGTGCAAGGCCAACTCTACATCAACGAGTTTATGGCGAGCAACGATGCTGCTTTTGCAGGGCCTCAAGGGGATTATCCTGACTGGCTCGAAATCTACAACGCAGGCACCGAATCTGTTATGCTCGGCGGTTATTATCTGGCTGACGACCTTAACGATCCTACAGCTATGTATCAGATTCCCTCAACCTATCCGGATTCAGTTACCGTAGCCGCAGGTGGTTTTATTGTATTTTATGCAAATAAAGACACTGCATGGAGTGTTTTAAACCTTAACTTCTCGTTAAAAGGTGGTGGGGAGCAAATCGGACTGTGGAGTCCTGACCAAACAGAACTCGATACTTTATCCTATGGCGATCAAACAACCGATATTTCGTATGGGCGATATCCTGACGGTACAGATAACTGGGCTTTCATGACAAATTTTACTCCCGGTACTGCTAATGAAAACCCAGGCCCGGCCGAGGTAAAACTCTACATTAATGAGTTCATGGCAAGTAACGATACTGCTTTTGCAGGGCCTCAAGGGGATTATCCTGACTGGCTCGAAATCTACAACGCAGGCACCGAACCTGTTATGCTCGGTGGTTATTATATGGCTGACGACCTTACCGATCCTACAGCTATGTATCAGATTCCCTCAACCTATCCAGATTCAGTAACAGTTCCTGCCGGTGGTTTTATTGTATTTTATGCAAATAAAGACACCGCATGGTGTGTTTTAAACCTTAACTTCTCGTTAAAAGGTGGTGGCGAGCAAATC
>JAUVKF010000073.1 GCA_030596395.1 Chlorobiota bacterium
TTTTGGAACCCAAACAATATGATAGTCACATTTGTATACAACATGTGACAACTTTTTATATTTACTCATATGGCAAAGTTAAGGCATAGCCGACAGAACATTACCACCGTCAAAGACGGTGGGTTTTTAAGTTAAACTAAAAAATGCAACAATTGGTAAATGTTTTCAGCTTTGATTTTAAAAACATGATAAACATGATCAAATTAATATGAAAAGAATAATAACCCTCTTGCTCATTGTAAATGTCCAGTTTCTATTCGGTCAGGATCCCTGTGAAAATTACTGTCTGAATTTTGAAGATACGACATGCTTAAGCCATCTAACGATTGATACCACTGCGTTTCCATTGAATATATGGGAAATTGGCCATCCGCAAAAACCATTATTTGATAGTGCTGCCAGCACTCCAAATGCTATCGTTACAGATACCATCTAGCCATACCCTGCCAATAATTACTCTGTTTTCACGATCAGGAATATTGCTACAGAGGGAGACATATACGGGTTAAAGATGTTTTACGGACAATACGCTGTTCAAACTGATTCATTAAATGATTACGGTCTGATTGAATTTTCGCCCGATAACGGAACAACATGGATTGATATAATAAATGACACACTTTACAGTTCGACCTTTTTGTGGTATTCTCCAAAGCCGGTGTTGACAGGAAATTCATACGGATGGGAACATTTCGATGTTTCAATGGCCGATATTGGTTCTGTTTTCAACATTCAACTGGGTGATACTTTATTGTTGAGATTTTCTTTCATAAGTGACAGCATCGCTGACAATCAGGATGGGCTTATGTACGACAATTTATGTTTTACCGATTTTGTTGAGGGAATTTCAGAAACCAGCTTCAAACCCATAAAATCAAAAATCTTTCCCAATCCTGTTAAGAGGATTTTTACCATAGAGTTTGAAAATCCTGATTCTGAACTCTTCCAGCTATCTATTTATGATATTCACAGCAACCTTATCTTTACGAGAGATAACATTTCGGAAAATAATGTTGTTATCGATGCTCAATCGTTTGAACAGGGCACTTTCATTTACAAGTTAACAAATTTGAAAGCTCAAGAAAGAAGCTGGGGTAAATTTATAATTGTGAAATAAAAATAAGTGACCAGGTTTTTTTTATTGTTATGCAAAGGAGAGACCTCGCAGAACAAAACTGATTATTAAAGAAGGAGAAGAAAATGGAAAAATATTGATTGTCATAAACGATGCACCATATGGGACAGAGAGAGCCTACAATGCTTTACGGATGGCGATGACACTGCAAAAAGAACACAGCGATAAAGTGGGAATAAAGATATTCTTACTTGCTGATGCTGTTTTCTGCGCACTACCAGATCAAAATACACCAAATGGATATTACAATATCGAACGAATGTTGAAATCGGTTATCAGGCGTGGTGGCGAAATAAAAAGTTGTGGCGGCTGTTCAGAAGCACGTGGAATTGATAAAATTTCTTTCATTGATGGCGTTAAACTCAGCAATATGAAAGAATTTGCCCAATGGACAGTTGAATGTGACAAGGTTCTTACGTTCTAAAATCTAAAAATATACTATTCATTAACTAACCTCCAATATTACTATCTTGCAGCAAATTTGATTACCATGAAGTTTACTGCCCAACAACTAGCCGAGGCCATCGGCGGAACCATTGAAGGAGACGCAAACCATGAGGTTTCTTTTTTATCAAGAATTGAGGAAGGAAAACCCGGTTCACTGAGTTTTTTGGCCAATCCCAAATACGCACAGTATATCTATGATACAAAGGCATCAATCGTTATTGTAAACAACGATTTTATCCCTGAAAAAGAAATCAAAACCACCCTGATCAGGGTCCAGGATGCTTATTCGGCATTTGCTGCATTATTGGAAATGTACCAGAAGGCCAAAGCCATTGAACCGGTAATTTCTGGAAAAGCCAGTATTGATCCGAGTGCGACTATCGGTAATAATGTTTATATCGGTGAGTTTGTGTCAATTGGTAAAAACACCGTTATTGGTGACAACACTTATATTTATCCAAACAGCAGCATAGGAAACAACTGTAAGATCGGTAACGAAACCGTGATTTATGCCGGAGTGAAGGTTTACGAGGAAACTGTGATCGGCAACCAATGCACCTTGCATGCGGGGGCTGTTCTTGGCAGCGATGGTTTTGGGTTTGCACCCCAGGATGACAAGAATTACAAAAAAGTACCGCAAATCGGTAATGTTGTCCTTGAAGACCGGGTTGAAATCGGTGCCAATACTACAATCGACAGGGCAACATTGGGTTCAACAATTATTCGCAGAGGTGTAAAAATCGACAACCTGATTCAAATTGCGCATAATGTCGAGATTGGGGAAAACACTGTCATCGCTGCGCAGACAGGAATTTCAGGCTCAACCAAAATAGGCAGGAACTGCATGATCGGCGGACAGGTTGGCATTATTGGCCATTTAACCATTGCTGATGAAGTTAAAATAGCTGCGCAAGCCGGTATTGGAAAAAGCATTACCGAAGTGGGTGCTATCGTTGAAGGTTCTCCGGCATTTAGTATACGCGAATACCAGCGCTCATATGTCCATTTTCGACGTTTTGACCGGATCGTGAAAAGACTGAATGAACTTGAACGAAAGCTTAAAGAATAAGATTTTCCCCAGATAGATAGCGCATTTGTTATCAGCCACCATATCCAAATTTTCTTACTTTTGCACAACTTTTTTTTAAATCGCTACTCTTTTATTAAACTTATTAAATGTCGGCCAAACAAAAGACGATTCAGAAACCAGTAACAGTAAGGGGTGCCGGCCTTCACACTGGGCAAGTGGGCTTATTAAAATTTAAGCCTGCTCCTGAAAACCATGGAATAAAGTTCAAACGCACCGACCTTAAGCCTCAAACTATTATCGCGGCAGATGTTGATCATGTTGTTAGTACAGCGCGAGGAACAACTATTAGTCAAAACGGAGCTAAAGTTTATACTATTGAGCATGTACTCGCAGCATTAATAGGTTTAGGCATTGATAATGTTTTGATTGAGCTGGATATGGAAGAAATTCCAATTAAGGATGGTTCTTCCAGGTACTTTGTTGAAGCGCTGGAAGAAGCCGGAATCAAAACTCAGAACGCAGCACGGGAGTATTTCGAAATTACAGAGCCAATTGAACTTGACATACCCGAAAAAAATGTTCGGATCGTAGCTGAACCTGCTGATGACTTTTCTATTGATGTTGTTATTGATTTTGAGACAAAAGTCCTTGGCGAACAACGTGCCAGGCTCAGCAATATTGAAAATTTCAAGACTGAAATATCAAATTGCCGCACCTTTGTTTTTCTGCATGAACTTGAATACCTCCTTGGAAACGACCTGATTAAAGGCGGTGACCTTGACAGTGCGATTGTATTTGTGAATAGGGCTGTTTCGCAAAAGGAATTAGACAGACTGGCCGACCTTTTTAAAAAACCCAGGATAAAGGTTAAAGATGAAGGAATCTTAAACAACCTCGACCTTCATTATGAAAACGAACCTGCACGTCACAAACTGCTGGATGTAATTGGCGACCTTGCTTTATTGGGAAAACCAATAAAAGGCCATATTACCGCATATCGTCCCGGACACCACACCAATACAGAATTTGCTAAAGTATTAAAGACGCATTACAATAAGTTTAAAGCCATGAATAAAAAACCACCTTTTGATATTTATGCTAAACCTGTTTACGATATAAACGACATTAGAAAGTTGTTGCCCCATCGTCCTCCGTTTTTACTGGTTGATAAGGTACTCGAAGTAACCGATGAACACATAGTGGCCATTAAAAATGTATCGATGAACGAGCCTTTCTTTGTTGGCCACTTCCCTGATGAACCACTGATGCCCGGAGTGCTTCAGGTTGAAGCGATGGCACAAGCCGGTGGAATTTTTATTCTTCAGCAGATTGACCAACCGGAATTGTATTCAACTTACTTCCTTAAAATAAATGATGCGCGCTTCCGCCATAAAGTTCTACCGGGTGACGTTATTGTTTTTGTTATTGAACTGAATGGCCCGATGAAAAGAGGAATCTGTTCGATGAATGGAAAGGCTTACGTGGGAGACAAACTGGTTATGGATGGCCAAATGACTGCACAAATAGTAAAAAATAAAGATACAGAATAGCATGAACCAACCACTCGCATACGTACATCCCCAGGCGAAAATTGCCAAGAATGTTGTAATCGAACCTTTTGTTAACATCGAAAAGAATGTGGTTGTTGATGAAGGCACATGGATTGGTTCGAATGTTACTATTATGGAAGGCGCCCGTATCGGTAAAAACTGCCGCATATTCCCGGGCGCTGTTATTGCCGCTATTCCACAGGATCTTAAATTCCAGGGCGAAGACACCCTTGTTAAAATTGGGGATAACGTAACAATTCGTGAGTTTGTCACCATCAACCGTGGCACTAAGGCAAATATGGAAACAGTAATAGGCAATAACTGTTTGCTGATGGCTTACGTACATATTGCCCACGATTGCATACTTGGTAACTACGTTGTTTTAGCCAATGCAGCAAACCTTGGAGGCCACATCAAAATAGATGATTGGGCCATCGTAGGCGGACTGGCCGCTGTGCATCAATTTGTGCATATCGGGGCACATGCGTTTATTTCCGGTGGTGGAATGGCTCGTAAAGACATCCCTCCATTTTGTAAAGCCGGACGCGAACCTCTGGCCTTTGCCGGAGTCAATTCGATTGGTTTGCGAAGAAGAGGATTTACCAACGAAAGAATTAATGCCATTCAGGATATTTACAGGATACTATTTCTTCGTGGCAGAAATATAACCCAGAGTGTAAAATATATAGAGGCCAATATTCCTGCAACACCCGACAGAGATGATATACTCTCATTTATCGCTACATCGCAGAGGGGCATCATGAAGGGATTTAACCGAATGAAGGACAGGCTCCAATAATCAGTATAAAAACAAACGCAATACGACATGGCAACTACCGCAGATTTCAGAAACGGCCTATGCATCGAGCATAATGGTGACTTATGGATCATTGTTGAATTCCAGCATGTTAAACCTGGTAAAGGCCCGGCTTTTGTCAGGACAAAAATAAAAAATGTAAAAACGGGAAGGGTGCTGGCAAATACTTTTACATCTGGTTTTAAGATCAATGTTCAGCGTATTGAAAACAGAACTTATCAGTATTTGTACAATGAAGGTGACCTTTATCATTTTATGAACACTCAGAATTACGAACAAACCTTCATCAACAAAGAGATGATTTCTGCTCCTGATCTTCTGAAAGAAGGTGAAAATGTTCAAATATCTTACCATGCCGAAACTGATTCTGCCATTGCATGTGAAATGCCTACTTATGTGGTTTTAGAGATCACATATACAGAACCCGGCGACAGAGGTAATACAGCAACAAACACCTTTAAAAATGCTACTGTTGAGACAGGTACCACCGTTAAAGTTCCGCTGTTTATTAATACCGGTGATAAAATTAAAATAGACACACGTTCAGGAGCCTATTCTGAAAGAGTTAAAGCATAGCTGATGGATTTCCCCAGGCCTTATTCGCTGACAGAAATTGCCGATCTTATCGAAGGCAAAGTATTTGTAAAAGGCACTGGTGATGTGCTTGGTATGAATGAGTTGCATATTGTTCGCCCGGGCGATATAAGCTTTGTTGATCACCCTAAGTACTTTAATAAAGCGCTTAATTCAGATGCCACATTTGTAATTATTAATAAAGAAGTAGAAGCGCCTGCCGGAAAAGGCCTTATCCTTCACGACAAACCTTTTGATGCATTTAACAGGCTGAGTTTACATTTCAGGCGTTTCAAAAGTTGTAATCAGGTAATTAGTGCCTCTGCTGAAATTGGTGAAGGAACAATTATCCAACCCGGTGCTTTTATTGGAAACAATGTTACGATAGGTAAAAATTGTTTGATCCATGCCAATGTCAGTATTTACGACAACACTGTGATCGGCAATAATGTAATCATTCATTCAAATACCGTAATTGGAAGCGATGCTTACTATTTTCAAAAACGTGAAGATGGCTATGAGAAGTTTCAATCGGGGGGCCGTGTAATACTTGACAACAATGTAGAAATTGGAGCATCTTGCTCAATCGACAGAGGTGTAAGCGGTGACACTTTTATAGGTGAAGGAACCAAAATGGATAACCAGTGCCAGGTAGGCCACGATACCATAATTGGAAAAAACTGCCTGATTGGCGCATTTGCTGCAATCGCCGGTGTTACAGTAATTGAAGACGATGTTGTTTTATGGGCAAGGGTCGCCATAAATAAAGACATTGTTGTGGGTAAAGGAACTGTCCTGTTAGCTACCAGCGCCATTGACAAATCGGTTAAAGGAGGAAAAGTACTGATGGGCGCACCAGCAATAGAGGTCAGGCAATACTGGAAAAATTATGTGGCTATGCGGCAATTGCCTGAATTGCTCAAAAAAATTAAATAGTGTTCGCCCATAAAGTCCGCTCTCTGCGTTATGCTTGCCCTCAAAATGGTCATCCGTCAGCTGACGGACTCAACATTTTTCGAGCTGCACAAGCCTTGATAGCGAACTTTCTGAATTAAACACTTGAGTTTAAAGACAAGTACTGAATAATTCTTTCTATTACTCTTCTATTTTATTTGTTTCAGGATACTTCGTGTGGTAAAGATCCAATGCAACAATTATAGCAATGAACCCCCAGAAAGGAACAGATAATTTATCGGTATCAAGGAAGTTATTGAGTAACCCATGAGCAAAGTAAGTGATTAATCCCAGCGTTGCCATTAAACTCAGGTATCTGGCCTCTCCTCGGCTATATTTATAAACTTTTAAACCGGTATAAATCACATAAATCATTAGTAGCAGAACAATGAGCATTCCCGGAACTCCCATTTCCGCCATCGGCCCCAGGTATTCGCTGTGTGCATTACCCATATCACCGAGGTTCGTACTGATGATCGTCTTTTCTTTCGACCGCTGAAAAGGTGCGTAAACAAACTGGTAGGTACCCGGGCCCCATCCCAGTACCGGCCGCTCGTTAAATAACCTGATCGCGGCCTGCCACCTGTTGATTCGCTCAAGATTGGACGCATCGGATGTAATATTTGACATGGATTGAACATGCTCAACAAAATTCGCCGATGAATCCTGTTTGTTTTTCTCGAGTCGGTCAAGAATTTGTTGCTGAAAGATAAAAAAGAACCCAAAGAACAACACCGTAGTCAGCGCAATCCAGTAAAACCTGATTCGAAGAATGACTAATATAAAAACGCCTAAAGCAACCGCAACACTAATCCAGGCCGCCCTGCCATATGAAAGTATTATACCAACTGTTATTATACCTAGTACAATAAAGGTAAGGAAACGGGTACGTGGTTTAATATCCGGATAAAAAAGAAACCCAACTACAATGGGGAAAAACATAGCAATTGCCGCTCCATATGCAGTGTGGTCGTTATAAAACGGGGACATCACCCAGTGACCAGGCTCCTCTTCAAAACCATAGGCCGAATGTTGTATAAGTGTGTAGCCAATTACGATAACCATAGCAATAAGGTAAAGCCACAGGAATTTTTTAATGTTGCTTAAATCTTTAAATACAAGCACTGCAACAAAATAAAACGGTATTACAAACCAGAGCCTTGAAAGCAGGTATTTAAACGAAACAACCGGCAACTCACTCGTCAGCGCTGTAAAAAACATCCAGAATAAACTCAGGTAAATAATATAGGAAATAGGATGTTTGGCCAGTTTTCCATCATATTTGTTTTCAAAAATAAGGTTTGCAATAAAGATCAGTATTACACCAAACATTAAGGGTTCAGTTGGCAATGATAAACCCAGTCCCATTTCTAAATCCGAAATATTTACGGCAAGCGGTGTTAAAAATGTAATTAACAGGATGATTTTATCAAGCGCAATCAGGTAGTAATAAATCACGATTAGAACTACCGGTAGTAAAAAAAGCCAAAAAAAGTCTTTTTGTACCACCAGGTAAAAATTGACTAATAAGAACAATGCCGTTAAGGCATATACCCATACTATCTTTAATTTATCAGTCAATTTTTTATTTAATTACTTGTAAACTTATGCGTTAAGTTTTCTTTTTTCAATAAAAAGAATGGTAAGCAAAGCAAATACAAATGCCGCAATTGATACTACAACAACAATCAACCATCTGATCGGGTAACTCTTTTTGTCAGCAACATACGGATAGGTTACAATATTACTGTATGTCATATCAGAAGCAATAAACCTTAACGCCATTTCATAATCAATTTTAACCTCAACATAGGCTCTCGATTCATCCTGGATCATCTGAACAACCTCAATCAACTGGCCACTCTTTTGTTCCATGTTTTCCAGCAATCGTTTCACTTCACTGGTATTTACCCGGTCGGCTCCTGATCCTGTTAGCGTTTTTAAATAGCCCCTCATTATCTCCTGCGACTGGAATTCATACTCGAACAAACCGTATTCTGTTCCCAGTTCAAACATGATTTGTTTCAGAGAGTCCAGATTCTGTCGTTTGAACTCAAGTTGGTTGCTATACATGTCTACAACTTCAACATACTTATCTTTATGCAGGCGGCTTACTTTATGATCATAAAAATTAAGAATGGCATTTACCATCAATCTTGCAGTATCAGGATCCTTATCAAACACTTCTATCAGGACCGATTCAAAAGGAGTTTTACTGATTTTAACATTTTGGTTGTATTCGTAAAGGAGAACTGTTCTGAAGTATTTATAATTTGGGTCAATTTCGTAATGCCGGGGCAGATCAAATTTTTTGATCACGCTATCAGTAATATCCTGCGAGCCCATGATCTGAAGCATTTGTTCGGTTTCGCTTTCTTCGGAATAAGGTTCAACATTTGCCGGATAAACCACCGCATACGATTTATACATCGGGGTTATAAAGGTGGGGCCCGAAAATATTGCAGCCAACAGGGCAGCAATACCCACTATGATCAACAAATGATATTTCCACTTGTTAACCAGATTCAATAAATTTGAACTGTTAAAAAAATTGTCCATTTCAGTATTTTTAAATTCTCCTTCAGAAACTGATTTTTCCTTTTGAACTAAGCTTACTTTTTTTTCTTTGATTGGTCCGGATGATTGATTTTGGCGAGTTGTATTGGCCTCTATAACTGAGATACGCTCTTCAATTTCAATTATCTTTTGAGTAGGAGGGTCAATAATGTCTTGCTTTTCTTCCGCCAGGGGTTGTGGCCTGTTTTCCTGCCTGACTTCATCAAAGATAGTTTTACGATTAAAACCTGCACTCAGGCTTTTTTTTTTGATCTCCAGACTTATTCTGCCGGAAAAGACTTCGTTGGCACCAAATACGATAATTGCCAGGAACAAGACAGAGAAAGTTGCTACCACCACTATCAACCACCTGATTGGGTATGATTTTTTTTCCGCTTTGTAAGCGTTGCTGACGATAAATTTGTGGGGAAGGTTCTCTGTTGCATCTACCTTGGCTTCGTCATATTTGGCTTTGATTTCACTGAGCTGCTTTTTGTCGTGTTCAAGTGCATCGCGTATCGAAACATAAGGGCCGCCATATTTTGCAAGTATCTCAAGGCGTTCTTCTAACCTTTTAACTCCGTCCCTATTTCCTTTTGCCATTTCGATAGCCAATTGCCGGTTGAACATCTCCGACTGGCTTTCATAATCATGTACACCGAACTCACGCAACACGGTGAGCGAATCTTCTTTAAGGTGTACCTCATCTTTTAGGGATAAGTATTCGGTTTCAACAATTTTAAATGCTCTAACCGCCACTTCTTTTTGCATGCGGTTGATTGTTGAATCAACTAACTCTGCAATATCATTGGCCATATCCGCTGCCATCTGAGCATCCTTGTCGTATACTATTATCTGAACAGCCATGTATTCTGTACGCCGGAACCGGAAATTACTTTCGTAGTTCTTGTACAGGTTTGTCATCTTATACCTCGAATCAGGTGAGATATTGTAATGCTCAAGAAGATTATATTTTATGATTACCCTGTCGCGTATTTTATTGGAGTTGAGCACCTGTAACATTTGCTCTGTCTGTTCCTCCTCACCAAATTCGAGGATGTCTTTGGTGTTACCGAAAGTCTTGCTCAATAATGCTTTTGAAATTGACTTACTGGCTGTAGGATAAAGAATTACTTCAGACTTATATAACGGAGTAATAAAAAATGGGGCAGAGAATATTGCTGACAAAATAATTGCCAGTATTCCAATAATCGTTAAGTGTTTCCGGTACTTAAAGACAACCTGCATAAAAACCCCTGAGAAGAATGGTTTACTTGACTGATCTTTAACCTCCATTAGCATTTTTACTTAAAACCGTCAAAATTAGGAAATTTTACATACTGGTCAACACATACCTATCTATAAATAAGAATCGAAACAAAACCTGTAGCGGAATTTTTACGTTTAAAATTTTAAATTGAAAAACTACTATAAACGTAAACGGTCAATCTTCTTTTAAAATTGAGATAAATTCTTTAATGTTCAGCAGTTTAAATACAAAGGCAATACCTGTACCTGCAACAAGCATTATACTTAACGAAAGCAACCAGTTAATTGATTGTATTTCCTGAAGAACATAGCCAATAGCGACAAGCAATACAATTGTCGCCAATAAACCAAATATCAGTTGCTTATGAATGTCTAATCGTAAAATCCTTATTGCTATTATCATTTGTAAAACCGCTGTAAGCCCCTGTGAAGATAAACTGGCTATTGCTGAGCCATAAGCATACAGTTTCGGGATTAATATCAGGTTTAATACAATATTGATAAGCAAACCTGAAAAGGCGACAATGTTGAGCGATTTCAGACTGTTGTTTGCTGTGAGCAATGTTCCGAAAATATAATTGGATGATATGGCAACAAAACTAAACATCAGCAAATTAAAGATTGATGCCGATTCATGAATCCGCAGCATAAAATCCTGTTGGCTTTCACCTTCAAAACGGGTATACATCAGCAGCATTAACTCCTCGCCAAAAAATGCAGAAGTTATTGCAATGATCAAACTTGCGGAAATAATTATTGAAAAAGATAACCGAACAAGCTGTTCAACCGACTGGTTTTCTTTCAACATTTTCGAAAACAAGGGTAATAGCAAGACAGCAAACAGGAAGGCAAAATTCTGGCCTGCATCAAGCAGCCTGAATGCCTGGGCATAAATTCCCGACTGTACCTCACCCAACTTACCGGGCAATAACCTTTCAATAAGCACCGGGTCGATGCGGTTATAAAAACTCATCAGCAAGATCAGCAAGGCAAAAGGCATGCTTTTTTTCAGGATCATCATAAAGAATAGCCAGTTCCAGTTCAGCTTTAGTTTACCCGACCTTTTAAGTACCGCGATCAACGCTACAAGTACTGTTATGGCATAGGCTATTGTTTGCGCATACACAAACCATTCAATTGAGAAATAACCCCCGAAATAATTCGACCACAACAAAAAACCACAGATTATGATCATTAAGGTTCGATCAAGCACCGAGATCAGACTGTCGGTTTTAAACAGTAGCAAACCCGAAAGATTTGATCTCAGATAGAGAATAATAGAGAGCATAAACTGGTTAAAACCCACCCAGGCCAATAAGTACAACTGCCTTCCCTCATAGCCTATCATCAACCCTATTGCGAAAATTACTATTGCATAAAGAACTCCCAGCAATAATTTAAGTGTTCCTATCCCGGCCAGGTGTTTGTTCAATAATTGGTTATTTTGGGCAATGTTGCGGTTGTTGAAATTCGTGATGCCGAGATCGAGGAAGATAAAAAACAGGAAGGAAAAGTTGATGATCGCAAAATAAAAACCGTATTCTTCGGGCCCAACCACATTTTGCACCTCACGGTCGATACCAAAAATCCAGAATGGCTTGACCAGCAAGTTCAAAAAAATCAGCAAAGCGAGATTCTTCAAAAACTTTTTTTGCATCGCGCAAAGGTATGTCAAAATAGAAATCCCCGACTTTAGCTTTTATTCATTGCCTACATCTTGACTTTCACATAACTTATGCTATTGCAAATAATTGTAAATATCATAACAACCATTGGCGGCCATTACCGGCTTCGGGGAGGAACCGTAGCCGGACTGCAAATCAGTTAGCGGTTTTCTCCCTTGCATCGGTAATACCAGGTTAAAAAAAATGTATTATTTCATATACATGATCTTGCACGAGAGTGTTTGCCTGCCGGCAGCCAGGCGAATGATATAGATGCCGGAACTAGCCTCCTTTCCGATTTTATCCGTACCGTCCCATGTATGTGTGTATTTTCCTGCCTGAAGTATTTTGTTGTTCAGCGTTTTTATCTTTTGGCTTTTCATGTTGTAAATGCTTAAATCAACCATACTCTTTTTGCCCAAGGTATATTCGATAGTGGTTCTATCATTAAATGGATTAGGGTAACAAATTAATTTTAGAGTTTTGAATTTAGAGATTGGAGTTTCTATAGTTGTTACAGGATCATTACCAAAATTACCGTTACCGTCGTTGAATAAGATCTCCAGGTTGTCGGGAAGGTAAGCATACAGGGTTTTCACCGTGATGATATCATTGTAGCCGTTGCCATCCATATCCGCACAATAGCAATTGCGCCAGCCTTCAGGCGGATTGGATTCCGGAAGGGCCACAAACTGGGAATCTGCCAGTTGAAAATTACCCTGGTTGTAATAAATTACATAGCCTGAATAATCCCCTAACTGGAATAGGATATCCTGTAAGGTATCGTTATTGAAGTCGGTTACAAAATAGTTGGATGATCCGAAAGAAAAATAAAGTTGATCAAGCGTGTCCAGTATATTGTTCCCCTGGTTTTTGTACATAACAAGGCCGGTAACATTACCTATCGGGTAGTCGATAAAAGTCAGGATGTCATTTTTCCCGTCAAGATTGAAATCAACGATTGATACACCATCTTTTGGCTCATCGGTTTCAAGGGTCAGCAACTGGAATCCATCGGGGTAGCTGAAATACACTTCAGTACTCCCACCGCACACAACAATGTCATCCCTTCCGTCTTCATTCAGGTCACCACAAGAAATTGCCCTTGGATGATAATCGCTCACATAATGGTATTCGGGATTTGAAAAATTACCGTCACCATTATTATACATAATTCCCCAAAACTGGTTAGAATTTGAATAGATCACTATGTCAATATAATTATCTCCATTGACATCACTTATAGTATTGCCAGTAATACCATAAGTCATACTGTATAAATTTGTGATATAATTTCCTTGATCAAAATTAAGTACAGCCATATATTGAGTTTCATTTTCAAAATGTCTGGCAATTATCTCAGGAAAAGAATCACTATCAATATTCACTACATGGATATTTGTTTGCCAGGAATATAAGTAAATAGAATCATTTAAGAAAAATGTTCCATCTCCATTATTAATAATAAAACTTACTCCACTCCACTGCGTTTGAGAACTATAATTATGTCCGGCAACGATATCATTATCACCATCCATATCCATATCAATATCCCCTGCCGTAACACTCCATGCTGCCAGGGGAATGCTGTATTGGCTCCGGTTATCACCTGCTTGAAATGCCAGGAGAAACACACATGCTATGAGTAGTATTGCTTTTTTCATGGATATATTGTTTACATTTTTTTTAAGTAATTTACACTAACTTTTGAAACTTTTCAAACTAAGCAGAAAATGGCTAACCTAAAAAATTGCATTAAACACCCGATCTGCTTTGGTTGGTATAAAGATACTACAATAAAGGAGTTTTGTCAAATAGGTAACAAGTTGAATTTCATGGCATAGGGGGGCGATGCGTTAATCATCAGCAGCTTAATGTTTAATTTAGAGCAGTTATAAATTTAGCTTAGCAATATACCGGATCGCATTTAGTATAACCTAACTTATTGACCTTTACTTAACTTGGGCTATTGTTAATTGTTACAATAATTATGACAACCATTTACCGAATTGCCATATCACCTACCAGAAAATCCATATGGTATTTTTCACCATATTTGTCGTTCGATAAGTTATCATCCAGGGATTGAAAATAGCTGTAAATACAAGGCTTCTTTTAAAAGACAAGTTAGAGGGAATAGGTTGGTTTACCTTTGAAACGATGAAAAGGATAACACGTTCGCATCCCGAACATGAGTTTTTTTTCCTGTTCGACAGAAAGTACAGCAGCGAATTTATTTTCAGCGATAACATCACGCCTGTTGTAATACACCCGCAAGCCAGACATCCGATACTCTTTTATACATGGTTTGAGCATTCGATACCAAATGCCTTAAAAAAAATAAAACCCGATTTATTCATCTCACCAGACGCTTATTGCTCGCTTCGTGCCAAAACAAAGACACTCATTGTAATTCACGATATTAACTTTGAACATTATCCTGAACATTTGCCCTGGTTAATCAGGAAATATTACAGGTATTACACTCCGAGATTTGCGAAACGGGCGGATAGAATTGTTACGGTTTCATCTTTCTCAAAAAACGATATTGTAAGTCAATACCAGGTTAATCCTGATAAGATTGATGTGGTTTACAATGGGGTTAATAAAAAATACACACCCATAAATGACAGCGAGAAAAAAGTTGTTAAAACTGAATTTTCGGAAGGCCGCGATTTTTTTATTTTTATTGGTGCACTTAACCCTCGCAAAAACCTGACCAACCTCTTCAGGGCTTTCGACATTTTTAAAAGAGAAAATGGAACCAAACACAAATTAGTGGTAGTTGGTGAAAAAATGTATTGGCCGGGAGATATTAAAACTACCTTTGATAAGATGGATCATAAAAATGATGTGCTTTTTACCGGGAGACTTGGTATTGACAAATTGACAAAATTGGTGGCTTCTGCCGAAGCGCTCACTTTTGTTTCTTATTTTGAAGGATTTGGTATTCCGATAGTTGAAGCCTTTAAGGCAGGTACACCGGTGATTACTTCAAATGTAAGTTCTATGCCGGAGGTTGCCGGGGATGCAGCGATAATTACCGATCCGTTCAATTCGGATGAAATCGCAAAAGCGATGAACGACATCTCCACAAACACCAAGCTCCGGAACCAACTTATTGAAAAAGGCAAACAAAGGGCAAAATTGTTTTCATGGGAAAAAACGGCAAATGAGCTGTGGCATTCCATTTTAAACACAGTTGAAAATTAAACCATAAACTCAGCATATATAAACCCATAAATAAAATGAACATTTTAATTATCGGATCGGGTGGACGCGAACATGCAATTGCATGGAAAATTGCCGAAAGCCCGAAAACAGATCAGATTTTTGTATTGCCGGGAAATGCAGGGACAAGAAGTATGGGAACCAATATCCCGATTGATGTGAATGATTTTGATGGTATAAAAATGGCCGTAATCGAAAATGATATTGACATGGTTATTGTAGGCCCTGAAGTTCCGTTGACAAATGGATTGCACGATTTTTTCCTTTCTGACAGACTGCTGCAAAACACACCGGTCATCGGGCCAGTTAAAGCTGCTGCGAGGTTAGAAGGAAGCAAAGACTTTGCAAAAGCCTTTATGGAAAAATACAATATACCAACCGCTGCATACAAAACATTTGATTCGTCAAATATTGAAGAGGGCATAGCTTTTTTGGAGCAAATGAACGCGCCCTATGTGTTAAAAGCTGATGGATTGGCTGCTGGAAAAGGCGTATTGATCATTGATGATCTTAATCAGGCGAAAACAGAATTGCAGGAAATGATCAGCGATGCCAAATTTGGCGATGCCTCTTCAAAAGTTGTGATTGAAGAATTCTTGTCGGGGATTGAGTTATCAGTTTTTGTTCTTACTGACGGCAACTCATATGTCCTGCTTCCGGCTGCTAAAGATTACAAAAGGATTGGCGAAGGTGATACCGGCTTGAATACCGGTGGAATGGGATCAGTTTCCCCTGTTCCGTTCAACGACAAACATTTTAGAGAAAAGGTTGAAGAACGGATTATTCGCCCTACCATTAAAGGGCTTGTTAATGAAGGCGTTAACTATAAAGGATTTATTTTCTTTGGCCTGATCAAGGTAAATGAAGATCCATATGTAATCGAATATAATTGCCGGATGGGAGACCCTGAGGCGGAATCTGTTATTCCACGAATTAAATCCGACCTGGTTGATTTATTCGAACATGTAGCCAATAATTCAATCCATCAGGCCGATATTGAATTCGATCAGCGAGCTACAGCTTCTGTTATGCTTGTTTCGGAAGGTTATCCCGAAAAATACGAAAAAGGTAAACCTATCACCGGTACCAGCAGCGTCAAAAATTGTGTTTTATTTCATGCCGGAACATCAATTGATATTGAGAACAATATTATCAAAACCAATGGTGGAAGGGTGATCGCAGTAACTGCCTATGGCGATGACCTTGGTTCCGCCCTGGAAAAAGCATACGAGAATGCCGAACTTATTGATTTTGAAGGTAAATATTACCGAAAAGATATTGGGTTCGATGTAGAATTCTAAAGTAAATATCCACCCTTAAAGAAGGTAGTTTTCTTAATGAAATAAAGTTTTGCACCCATGTTGTCGTCCTTTAGAAAAGCATATTTACTTCATTACCTTTTGGGATTTATCTTTATTATCGTTTGTTGGATTCCAACTTTTATCATTTCGCAGGAAACAATTGGCGCTGAAGTTTTTCAGTACGACTCAATATTAAAAGCAGGACTTTCAAATGTATATTTATTAAACGGACTGGCCCTGTTCATCACACTTATATCTTCTTTAATCTCAAACCACCTGACTACTGAATTCGGGCTAACAGGAAAACTAATGACATTTGGTGTTTTCTTTTTTTCAATTCTTTCTGTTTCTATTTCTTCATTTACCATAATGAACCCTTATATTCTGATCAACTTTTTTCTCTTTTTCTTTATCAGGAATATTTACAGCCTGCCCAATTCAGAAAACCCGATCCCTCTTGTTTTCAATGCCTCGCTCATGCTTAGCATTGCTTCCTTTTATTTTTTTGATATTGTTTTCCTCATCGTTATCATCTGGATTGGCCTTTTGATCCATCGGTCAGGCTCCTGGCGGAATTACCTGGCAAGCCTGATCGGTTTGTTAATCCCCTATTTTTTCATCTTAACATGGTATTATTGGTCTGATCAGCTACAAGATTACCTGCTGCTTTTTACCGACAGAGCGTTTATAGGGTTTTATTCTCCGTTATCGATCCGTATACCTGACTTAATAATTGCTTCGATTATCGCGGTGCTTTTAGTTATTGGGGTTTTTAAAACTATTTTCCGCCTGAACGAAAAAAATATTAACCTGCGACGCAACATAATTGTCACCATTTATTATCTGTTTGCCACAATACTGATTTTTATACTATTCGCCCCTAGTTTAAATGCTTCACTGATTATTGTACTACCTGCTATGCTGATCATGTCAAATGTCTTTTTCGATTTACGCGATTTCAAATGGTATAATATTGTTTTCAGCATTCTCCTGGGCTTGATCGTTATCAACCAGTATTTAAAGTTTTTCATTTAGCAAAACAAAATGGCAAACCTGAAAAGCTCATATTCTTTTCATAAATCCGAAGCCGGGTGCGACGAGGCTGGAAGGGGATGTTTGGCAGGTCCGGTATTTGCGGCAGCCGTTATTTTACCAGAGGGATATAAAAACGATCGATTAAACGATTCAAAGAAGCTTACAGCGAAGCAGCGCATGTTGCTAAAAGAGCAAATTCAAAAAGATGCTGTCGCATTTGCCGTTGCAAAAGTAGATGCTCCTGAGATCGACCAGATCAATATACTCAATGCATCTTTTAAAGCAATGCATATAGCCATCCACAATTTATCGGTAAAACCCGAACTTTTGCTGATAGATGGAAACAGGTTCCACGAATACCCTGGAATACCTCATGTTTGTTTTGTGAAAGGTGATGGAAGATTTCTTTCAATTGCAGCAGCCTCAATACTTGCAAAAACCTACCGGGATGATTTTATAGAGAAACTCCACCATGAATACCCTGAATACAATTGGATTAAAAACAAAGGATACCCGACAATGGCACATAAGCTTGCACTGCAGGAGCATGGCTTAACTCCCTACCACCGCAAATCATTCAACTATAATTTGCAATTGAAGATAAA
>JAUVKF010000079.1 GCA_030596395.1 Chlorobiota bacterium
CCAGTCTTGTTATTAACATTATCGTTCGTTATCAACAAAGAAAAGAAAAAGTAACAAAAAGAAAAGAAAATCAGCACATTACAAGCTTTTAAAGAAGTAATCAAGTTTTCCTTGTTAATAATTGACAAATCTAAAGGCTAAGTCCAAGCCGACTTAGCGAGTCTACGTATTTTTAAAACAGTCCTTCCAGCTTCTCTTTTACATCCTCAAAATCAGGATCAATATCAAATACCAGGGAAGGTTTGAGATAGTATAAGGTTTTTTCTTTTTTAAACTTTTGTTCTCCGCCACCGGTAATGTTCAGCATAATCAATGCGTCTTTTTCAATTTCACCTTCATTTACAATATTTATCAATGATGCTACAGCTACCGCAGCTGCAGGATGAAGGTCGTTTCCTTCAGTTTCCTGAAATAATTGGCTGGCTTCTTTTGCCTGTTTGTTGTTTGCCAGTATTACGTGTCCGTCAGAATCTTTCAGCGCATCATATAATCCTCCTGCAAGCGGATAAGGTGGTTTCCGGTTTGATAAAACTTTGGCATCAATTTCTTCGACCTGTTTTCTGGCGAGTTCATCATCCAATGGAAGCATGGCCCGTGAGTCGGCTTTCCAGGCATCATAAATAGGGGTAAAGGGTTCATTTTGTGAAACCATCAACTTCATTTTACGGTTACCAAATCGTCCATCTTCTAGGAGCCTCAAGTTTGCTTCCCATGCTGCAATGGCGCCTGTTCCACTGCCGATGGCCTGGAAATAATACTCAGGGATTTCACCAATTGTAGTAACTGCTGATAATACTGTTGTTCCCATGCCATCACGGCGGGCTACGTTTTTTGCACCTCCTTCAGCAACAAATTGATCCAGTTGACAGGCTAAGTTCGATAAATGAATGGCATCAAAATAATCACCTCCTGAACGGCTCACAATTAGTTTTACACAATCATCAATTGGCTTGTCGAACCACAAAACATCAATGTTGTCTTCAGGTACTGATAAGAGCAAAGGAATTTTGTTATCGGAACAAACCCTTGCAAAAGACCGGGCTGTATTTCCTGCTGATGCCACAACCAGTATTTTGTCCATGCTTTCATCCATTCTTCCACAAACCGAATAGGCTTCGGTTTCTTTAAAAGAAGCAGTGCTCATTTCGATACATTTTTCAGGCCAGTAGCCGCTGAAAGTAATCCAGAGGTTGGTCAGGCCAAGTTTTTTTGCCAGCCCTTCACTTTTATAGGTAATCGGAGCATATGATCCTTTTAATGTCCGTTGTATCGGTAGCCAGTCCGCAAAAGTATAGATGCCGTATTCAGGTCCTTTTAAATGCAATTGTTTGTGCTCGTACAAAGCCCTGATCAGTCCGGGTTGTTCTTCGCCAGGCGCATCAAGCAGCCAGCCTGTATCTTCAAAAATTTTACCGGAAGCAATGGATTGGAGTTTGTAATTGGTTTTTGGGATGGAAGGGCTCATGGTTATTCTATATGTGTTACGAAAGCACAAAAGTAATAATTCAAGTTATACATTTTTGGTCTAAGCGTATGCTTAGACCAGCGGCATTGAATTTTGAAAAATTCGAGCGTGGACACTCGAATCAGATTAATCAGTCTCTGTTTCAAGCGTTCCTTTGGAACAGTGATAAACTACAATTCTTTAATCTCACTAACCAATTTCTGTAATGAATCCTTGGCATTGCCAAACAGCATTCGTGTTTTGTCATCAAAGAAGAGGAAGTTTTCAATGCCGGCATAACCTTTACCCATTCCGCGTTTCATCACAATAATGTTTTTCGATTCGTGGGCATTGATAATAGGCATCCCGTATATTGGGCTTGAAGGATCGTCCAGCGTTGCCGGGTTTACAACATCATTGGCGCCAATAACAATTGTAACATCGGTGTTTGGCATGTCAGGATTGACATCATCCATTTCGACCAATTTGGTGTAAGGCACATCAGCTTCTGCTAACAAAACATTCATGTGGCCCGGCATACGACCGGCTACAGGATGAATGGCAAACTTAACTTCTACACCTTTACTTTCAAGTAATTGAACTAAATCGTTAGCTACAAACTGTGCCTGTGCAACTGCAAGGCCATAACCAGGAACAATAACAACTTTTTGGGAATAGGTAAGTAACACAGCAGCATCACTTAGTGTTATTTCTTTTATTGCCCCCTGGTCTTTATCAACACCGGCTCCACCTCCGCCAAATGCGCCAATGATCACATTGATCAGAGAACGGTTCATCGCTTTGCACATCAGCAAAGTCAGAATGGCACCTGCAGAACCAACTAAAATACCACCAAGTATCATGGCTTGGTTGTGGTAAATGAAACCGGCCATCGCGGCAGCAATACCTGTTAATGAGTTAAGCAGCGAAATAACCACAGGCATGTCGGCACCACCAATTGGCATGACGAACATGATGCCATAGATCAGGGCGACAACAAGCAGGATGTAAGATAAAGTTGTTTGCGTGGCCATGTCGTGCTCAAATGCAAGCATATAAACTATTATTACGGCAATAAGTGCCAGAAGGAACAGGTTTAAATAGGTAGTCCATTTTGCGAAAATGTCACCAACCTTTCCATCAAGTTTCCCGTAGGCGATCATGCTTCCGCTGAATGCTACGGTTCCAATTACAAGTCCGAGTAAGGTAACAAGTGACGATTCGTTGGCTGGATTTGAATACTCCATCAAAGCCACCAAAGCTGAAGCTGCACCGCCGGTTGCATTAAAAAATGAAACCAACTGTGGCATTGCAGTCATCTTAATTCTTTTTGCGATGAAAGTGCCAAGTATACCTCCAAATATTATTGCCACAATAATAACGATACCATTGATCAGGGAAATTGTTGTGCCTGAATTGTCACGATGTAGGAATAAAGTGGTTATCATGGCAAGACCCATGCCCGTAGCAGCCCAGGAATTCCCCTTTTTCGCCGATTCAGGATGACTCATTAATTTGAGCCCGATAATAAATAATATAGCAGCTAACAAGTAACTGAATTCTAAAATTACTTCACCGGTGGTTACACCTATTTGTGGAATATAAGTATTCATGGCTATTTCTTCTTCTTTTTCTTAAACATATCAAGCATCCGATCGGTGACAACAAAACCTCCAATTACATTGAGTGTGCCGAATATTACAGCAAAAATGCCAAGCACCATATTCAGGCTAAAAGTTGACAGATCAGCATGTCCGAGTAAAATAATACCTCCGATGATGATAACGCCACTAATGGCATTGGCACCCGACATAAGTGGAGTATGCAATACTGAAGGTACATTTGATATCACTTCAATGCCAAGAAAAATTGACAAAGCAATGATGAATATTACCTCTTTATTTTCATAGAAATAGATCAGGATTTGTTCCATATTTTTTTATGTTAAGTGTTATGCGTTAGGTGTTAAGTGTTATGCGTTAAGAGTTAGGTGTAAACAGCGGCCAAACCAGTTATCCAGTGACCAATGACGCGCGAAGCGCAAATGACGGCGAAGCCAAATGACCAATTCCCCATTAACCATGCACTTTTTTCAGCCGATCACTCATGATTTCTTTTCCGTGGACCATACAGGTTCCGCTTACAATTTCATCCTCAAAATCAAGTATTAATTCGCCATCTTCATCAATAAGTAATTTTAGAAAATTTACCAGGTTGTTGCCAAACATACGGCTGGCATCGTTTGGCATTTCTGAGGGGTATGATGAATTCCCAACAATGGTAACACCTTCTTTAACAACTGTTTTTCCATCTTCAGTAAGTTCGCAATTACCTCCCGTTGAAGCAGCCAGGTCAATGATTACCGAACCGGCTTTCATGGCTTCAACCGTATGTTTCTCAATTAATACAGGCGCTTTTTTACTTGGAATCTGGGCAGTGCAGATCACTACATTTGACTTGCTGGCATGATCGTGGATCAGTTGCTTTTGTTTTTTCTTGAATTCTTCATCCTGTTCAACTGCATAGCCTCCGGCAGCAGCATCTTCTTTCGCTCCTTCTACTTCAACAAATCTTCCGCCAAGGCTTTCAACCTGTTCTTTTACGGCGGAGCGAACATCAAAAATCTCAACCACACCACCCAGTTTTCTGCCAGTTGCAATTGCCTGTAAGCCAGCCACACCAGCTCCAAGGATTAATATTTTCGCAGGGCGAATTGTTCCGGCAGCAGTCATAAACATGGGAAAAAAGTTTGGTAACTTCATGGCTGCATCAAGTACTGCTTTGTAACCGGCAATAGTTGCCATCGATGATAAAATATCCATGGCCTGCCCACGTGTGGTTCTTGGAATCATATCCATACTAAATGCAGTTTGATCACTTTTTAAAAAATAATCCACGATATCCTTATCTGAAAGGGGATTAAAAACACTGATGATGACCTGCCCCTTTTTCATTTTAGCAAGGCGGTTTTTTTCAACAGGATTTATGCTGAGTAAAACATCTGAATCAGAAATGATTTTTTGCTTATCTACTACCTTTGCTCCTACCGCTTCGTATTCCTCATTTGTTGCAAAAGCTTTTAACCCTGCATTTTTCTCAACAATTATTTTAGTTTTAAGGTCTATTAATGTTTTAACCGCTTCAGGGAGAAGAGCTACACGGCTTTCAAAATTGGGATCTTTTAAAATACCTATTGTCATTTGGCTCAAATATTTGCGGGTCAAATATAGCGCAAAATCACTTCTTTAACAAATTATTTATAATAAGTCTAAATTAACTTTAGATGAAAATTGATAATAACACAGTTGCGCTGGTCGCATATAAAATACATGCCAATTCGCCTGATGGTGATTTGATTGAATTTGCAGACGAGAAAAGTCCACGTTCAATGATTTTTGGGTATGAAAAAGTAATTCCCAGTTTTGAAAGCAATATGATAGAAATTGAAAATGGTGAATCTTTCAGTTTTCAATTATCCTCAGAACAGGCTTTTGGCGAATATCAACCTAATTTGTTGGTTGATGTACCAAAATCAGCCTTTATAGTGAATGATGAATTGAGAGAAGATTTGCTTTTTATCGGAAATGAAATCAGTATGATGGACAACAATGGTAACCCTATGAAAGGTAAAATAATTGAGGTTAATACCGGGACGGTAAAAATGGATTTCAATCATCCTTTGGCGGGAAAAAAGTTGTTTATTGCCGGAAAAGTAGTTGATGTAAGGCCAATTACCCAGGAAGACCTTCAGCCACAAAATGATGGTTGTTGTGGAGGTGGCTGTGATAGTGGTTCAGGAAAAGAAACACATCAGCATGCCCACCCGCATGCCGAAGGTGATGATTGCCAGGTTTGTGGCAACCCGCCTGAGTTGCAGGGTCAGGGAGTTGGTGATTGAAGGTGTGGGTAACAAACTACCAGAGTTGGTGTCCCCACCAACGAAATGACCTTACCAACTGACTGGTTCAAGCGTCTTATTCCTCGGTTGGTGTCCCCACCAATCGAAATTACACAACAAATTAAATTCTTTCAAAGTTCAAAATCGCTGGAGGGGACTCCAACAATGGAAAGGTAGTAAAGGGGGATGGGTAATAATATGACTTTGAATTAATCATTAACGTTCAACAAATAAAAACCCCGTTTTCGATTTCGGAAACGGGGTTTTTGTTTTGAAATAATACTTTTATTTATTCTCTGATAAGCGGAATTTCAATTGCGATCTGTGCGTTAATCAACACCCATATTTTGTTTTCAACCTGGAAATATCTAGCAACCTTTTTGCCGGGTAAGATTTTCTGGAATTTTTTGAAATATATGTTCCTCAATTTTGATAATTCGTTCATATGTTTCATGTGGCTACCCCAAAGTTCAAGGGCTTTTTCGTCTGTCATAGTTTCAAAATGTTCAGCGTAGTCTTTGAGGTTATTATATACCTTGGTGTTAATAACGTATTGTTTGTCATTGTATTCGTTATACAAGGCCCAAAATGCAGTGCTTTCGACATCCGTCAAGTCCATTGCGTCGGCCACAAACGCTTTTTTCTCGGTTTTAAGTGCAGCTCTTTCCACTTCCATGTAAGCATCAGCATTCTGGCTGATCATTACAGAAGCTGAGAATAAGACGATAACACTAAGAATAAGTTTTTTCATGTTTTTATTTTTTGTTTAAAATTTAAGGAAGGCAAAAGTAGAATAATTAGTATCGGTAAATAATTAACTACCAAAAATTAGTAATCTTTAACGAAAAAACAAAATTCCGTGTTAATCCATCTGCACGATATGCTTTGTCAATAATAGGGAATGCGCCTGTCAGACTAAAAGTAGTGTTGTTTTTTATTTTTTTTGAGTAAGTCAGGTAAAGGTTTAAAGTCAGACCGTCAGAACCGTCGAGTACCACGTTCTGATCGTTTTTGATGATTTCACTTTTTTGAATCCGGTAAATGGGCATGATGCCCGGTTGAAGACGTTGATCATTTTTAAGAAAAAAGGTTTTTTGAACCCTAAGTGCAATATCATCTCCTCTCCTAAGCTGTGCCGATTCGTAGTAAAGTTTCTTTTCATCAGATTCACCTTCGGGATGCAAATATTGATTGTTATTTCTCCCAAAAGGATGTTGATAGGCAAGGTAAAAATCCCAGGTTTTATAAATGTATTGAGCACCTATGATGATATCATAAGTTCCAAGACTGGTTTGGTAAGCCATTGGCAAAGGCTCATCCGCAAATGTAAAATCCGAATTATTGGTTCTTAACTTACCGCCAACTAAAATCCCAAGTTTTGAATTTTGTCCATGAAACAATTGTTGAATGAAAGATATGAGCACATCTCCAATACCTGTCGAATTTCCCAGATTTCCCGTTGTAAATATGAATGGCATCCTGACAACAAATGAAGTTGATTTTGTAAACCGATGCTCAACGATCAAAGATGTTGTCGAAATCAGGATGAAATTTTCTCCCAGCCCAAAGTTTTGATCGTAAGAAAGTTTGAATTTGGGCGGCTTGGTTTCATTACCTGAAACTTCGTTAATTGATCCGATTGAGCATGCACCTGCATCGCTGCATCCTTGCCCATTAGCCGAAACAAATGGAAATAAGTTAATTATAATCAAAACTATTGTAAGAAAAATGATTGTTTTATTCATTTTTACTCTGTTGATTTTATACATTCAAATTGGTCGGAATTATGAGTATTATCTTACAATTTATACTGAAATTAAACGCTCTTTTTTATAACTTTACCCGTAATTGTTTTACGGAAATTAATTAAAATTAAGATGGTTAAAAATTCATACAATCCCTTTGAAACTGCTCAAAAACAATTTGACAGAGCAGCTGACATGCTTGAACTGGATCAGGCAACACGTGACCTTTTAAGAAATCCCATACGGGAATTTCATTTTAGCATACCCATCCGGATGGATGATAGTCAAATGAAGGTTTTTCGTGGATTCAGGGTACAGCACAACGATGCCCGGGGCCCTGCCAAAGGTGGCCTGCGTTTTCATCCCCAGGAAACCATCGACACAGTCCGTGCTTTGTCCATGTGGATGACCTGGAAAACAGCAGTTGCAGATATTCCGCTCGGAGGAGGAAAGGGCGGTGTGATTTGTGATCCGCACAATTTAAGTCAAATTGAACAGGAGAGATTATGCCGTGGATGGGTCAGGCAAGTGTTTAAAAATATTGGCCCTTCAGTGGATGTGCCGGCTCCCGATGTGATGACAAATCCACAGCACATGTTATGGATGCTTGATGAATATGAAACATTACGCGGAGAAAAATTACCGGGCTTTATTACCGGAAAACCTGTTGGAATGGGTGGCTCACTTGGCAGAAAAGAGGCTACCGGTTATGGTGTGATCATCACAGTGAGGGAAGCATTAAAAGAACTTAATATAAGTCCTTCAGATACTTTAGCCAGTGTGCAGGGTTTTGGAAATGTGTCTCAATATGCTATCGAACTTTATGAGCAGTTGGGTGGCAAAGTGGTTTGCGTTTCATCATGGAATCAGGAAGATCAAACCAGCTATTCCTTTAGAAAGAAGGAAGGTGTTGATCTTAAAGAATTACGCTCAGTTACAAACCCATTTGGTGGAATTGATAAGCAGAAAGTGCAGGAATTGGGTTATGAAGTTTTGCCCGGAGAAGCCTGGCTTGAGCAGGAAGTGGATATATTAATACCAGCAGCGCTTGAGAATCAGATTACTGGCGATAACGCAGAAAAAATGAGTAAAAGGGTAAAGATCATAGCTGAAGGTGCAAACGGACCAACCACACCAGATGCTGATAAGGTGATCAATAAGCGAAATATTTTTATTGTACCTGATTTTTTGGCCAATGCCGGAGGTGTTACCTGCAGTTATTTTGAACAGGTGCAAAGCAATATGAACTATTTCTGGGAAAGGGACGATGTGCTTAGCCGTCTTGATGTAAAAATGACCGCAGCTTTTATCGCGGTGAGCGACTTTGCCAGATCCAACAAACTGAATATGCGTGATGCTGCTTACGTGATCTCAGTAAATAGAGTTGCCCAGGCATGTAAAGACAGGGGCTGGGTGTAATTAACGCAAGTTCAATCTAATGATTATTTAGTATTGTTATGGAGAAGAAGGATTTTGAACTGTCAACACTAAAATGGAGTAATGGAATATTGGATGGTAAACAAATTAGTAAACTTTCCATCATTCCCAATAAAACTTGACATACAAGTAGTAAACACATATGTTGTCTAACTAAAAAGAAATACTTAAGATGAAAGATATCGAAAAAGAACTGCTTCCTTTTAACCGAACAAAGTTTTTAAATGCTGAGCATAAACTAACTTACATGGGAACTGGTGCAATTGGTGGAAAAGCTCATGGCCTGGCAAACATCAATCACATAATTCTGAATGAACTGGACCAGGAAAAGTTTAAGGGTATCGAAGTTGGCATCCCTGCCATGACCATTATACGAACGGATGTGTTTGATGCTTTTATGAAACGTAATAATTTGTTTGATATAGCATTTTCTGATGCGCCTGACGAACGTATCGCCCATGCCTTTCAAAGGGCTGATTTGCCATTTGATATATTGGGTGATTTACGAGCATTAATTGCTCAGGTAAATACCCCGTTAGCGGTCCGTTCATCAAGTATGCTCGAAGATGCCATGCATGAACCATTCGCAGGCATTTACGGAACAAAAATGACTCCGAACAACCAGCCTGATACTACTACCAGGTTTAAAAAACTGGTGGAAGCCATTAAGTATGTGTATGCCACCACATTTTTTAAATCTGCGAAAGACTATATGAAAGCTACACCTCATAAGACTGAGGATGAGAAAATGGCGGTAATTATCCAGGAAGTGATTGGAAAACGTTTCAACAGCCGGTTTTACCCGGAACTTTCAGGTGTAGGTCGTTCCCATAACTATTATGCTTTTGGAAATGCCGATCCAAAGGATGGTATTGTAAATCTGGCACTTGGTTTGGGAAAAACCATTGTTGATGGTGGGTTTACCTGGTCCTATTGCCCAAAATATCCTAAGGCCGATCCTCCGTTTAATTCAATTGACGAAATGCTGAAAAACACACAAACTACTTTTTGGGGGGTAAACATGGGTAAAGCTCCGGCTTACGATCCTGTGAAAGAAACCGAGTATATGGGGAACGAAAATATCGTTATAGCTGAAGAGGATAAAACTTTACGAAATATAGCTTCAACGCTTGACAGTCAGTCGGGTAGGATCGTCATGGGTGTTGGCAGACCCGGCCCCCGGCTATTGAATTTTGCACCTATTCTTCGGTTAAATGAGATTCCGCTGAATAACCTGCTGATTGACTTACTGGCAGTTTGTGAAGAAAATGAAGGAGCACCTGTGGAAATTGAATTTGCCATGACCTTTTCGGAAACCGGACCCCACAAATTCGGTTTTTTACAGGTAAGGCCAATGGCAGTTTCAACAGATATAGTTACTGTGGATGAAACAGAGATGATTGGAGAAAAAGTCTTTGCGTCATCAAATATGGTTTTGGGCAACGGAAAATCTGAAAATATTAAAGACATCGTTTACATCAAGCGAGGTCAGTTTGATGTTTTCAAAACACATCAGATCGCAGTAGACCTGGAAAAAATTAATAAAACACTGATAAATGATAATAACCCATACTTATTAATTGGGTTTGGAAGATGGGGAACTTCTGATGCAACAGCCGGAATTCCGGTCAACTGGGGGCAAATCTCAGGTGCAAAAACCATCGTGGAAGCATCGCTTGTTAATATAAATTTTGAACAAAGCCAGGGATCACATTTCTTCCACAATGTAACAGGTTTTGGGGTATTTTATTTTTCTGTTCCATTTGAAATGACCGAAAGCATTAATTGGGATTGGTTGGATTCATTTAAAGCAGTAAATGAAACACAAATGGTTAGACATATCAAGTTACCGGAACCATTGCAGATAAAAGTTGATGGAAGGACAGGCCATGGGACTATCCTGAAAGGAAAAGATAGGAGCAAATGAGTTGTTTTGCTTTGAATATGAATTTTTTTAAATAATAACATGGAGTGATGGAGTATATGCCCGCCTGACCGGACGGGCAGGGGGTGATGGAGTAGAATAAACCTAAATTGAAGTTATAACTATTCCAATACTCCAGTGTTCCAATACTCCAAATTACTATGTTTTAAATTAAGCTATTGGTATGAGGATTCAGAATCATAGCATTGGTATTCTAAAACTTAATTAAAATGAGTGATAACAAACCACTGGATCAACTGATCGTTGAACTGCAGGAAAGAGCAAAAGAACTCACCTGCCTTTACCAAATGCAGGAGTTGTTAAACAACCCTGAAAATACCATAAAAGATATTTGCAAAGGATTGGTTGAAGTTATCCCTCCGGGTTGGCAGTACCCTGATATATGCAGGGCGAGGATCAATTTGATGGGAGAGATTTATCAATCGGAAGATTTTGTTGAAACACCTTGGGTACAAAAGACTGATATATTGATTCAAAATGAACCGGTCGGCGAATTAATCGTGTGCTATACCGAAGTAAGGCCTCAATCAAATGAAGGACCATTTTTAAAGGATGAACGAAAATTGATCAACACAATCGCCGGACGACTTGGGCTGCATGTCCTTCATCAACAACTGAAGACTGTTTTCGATGAACAGAAGCGTACCGGCACAGAACAGAAAAGCGAATGGGTGGTTATCCTTGATATGTTGAGACAAACCGATCCAAAGTTACTGATCCGCCTTTCGAGAAAGATGGTCAATTTTCTTTGCTGGACCGGAGTAAAAGATGCCGAAACCCTGTTGGAACAATTTAGCCCGTGGTTTGATAATCAAGATAAGATATTTGATGAAAACCGTCCTTTTAAAAGACGTTCTGATAATGATCTGTTAAGCCTGGGTTATGAGATTTTTGAAATGGCTGAAAAGTATCTGCCACAAAAACAAATTCTTGACAGCATCCAGAAGTGGACCAAAGAAGACCGCTCAGGTTTTTTATCGAAAGTGCTTGAGAACATGGGGTCTTCGCTACAGGATATTGATGTTGTTATCGAGCGTTACAACCATCTTGCAGCACAAATGTTGGAATTATCCGAACCACGCGAAAAAGGTCTTCGGGTTGCTTTGATCAGACGATTGTTAACCGATCAATCGGATTACATAGGCATTGCCAAACGATTTGCTGACGTGAAGAGTTTCAACGACTTAATGCAGCATATCATCTACCCGGCAGGAAGCCACGGAAAACTTGGAGGTAAGAGTGCAGGTTTGTTCCTGGCAAGGCAAATCCTTAAAAAATTCGAAGATAAATATGAATCCTTTAAGGATATTAAAATCCCTAAAACATGGTACCTCACTTCTGATGGTTTGTTGAACTATATGGCTCACAATGTCCTGGAAGAAGTGATGGAACAGAAATATAAGGATATCGGCCAGGTGAGGCAGGAATATCCTTTCGTGATACAGGTGTTCAAGAATTCTTCTTTTTCGCCGGAAATTATCAAAGGCTTATTAAGAGTACTGGAAGATTTAGGAGATGTGCCTTTGGTCGTCCGCAGTTCAAGTTTACTGGAAGATCGTATTGGCGCAGCGTTTGCCGGTAAATATAAAAGCCTTTTTATTGCAAACCAGGGGACAAAAGAAGAACGTTTAATACAATTGATGGATGCCATCGCCGAAGTGTATGCTTCAACATTTGGTCCCGATCCAATTGATTACCGGGCTGAAAATGATTTACTTGATTACCACGAAGAAATGGGAATCATGATACAGGAAGTTGTTGGAACAAAAGTCGGCCATTATTTTTTACCTGCCTTTGCAGGTGTGGCTTTCAGCCGGAACGAATTCAGGTGGTCGCCAAGAATTAAAAGTGAAGACGGGCTCATCAGGATGGTTCCCGGCCTGGGAACAAGGGCTGTTGACCGCACCAGCAACGATTATCCGATCCTGATTTCCCCCGGACAGCCACAACTCAAGGTAAATGTGACTATTGATGAAGTCATTCGGTATTCTCCGAAATATATCGACTTGATCAACCTGGAAACGGGTGAATTTGAAACGGTTGAACTTGAAGCATTGAAACAATTCGGGAGCGAGTATCCGATCATCAGCCAGCTTGTTTCTATTTTACGACAGGATCATCTGGTGCAGGCCAGGCCCATGGGTATCGATTTTACAAAAGACAACCTGGTAATCACTTTTGAAGGATTAATTTCGCGCACGAATTTTGTAAAACAGGTGAAAGATATTCTTGATGTGCTGCAAAAACAATACAACCATCCTGTTGATATTGAATTTGCACACGACGGTAAAAATTTATACCTCCTGCAATGCCGTTCGCAGACTGCCGCTATTGAATACAAGCCGGCTGCGATACCACCGAATATTCCACCTGAAAAAACAATATTCACAGCCAACCGTTTCATCTCAAACGGACTGGTTTCAGATATTACCCATATCGCTTACGTTGATCCAAAAAAATACAGTGAAATTTCTGATTTGGAAACACTGAAAGAGGTTGGTAAAGCAATTGGCCGTCTCAACAAAATACTTCCAAAACACCAGTTTATTTTGATGGGCCCCGGAAGATGGGGAAGCAGAGGTGATATTAAGCTAGGGGTAAGTGTTACTTATTCTGAGATCAATAATACAGCAATGCTGATAGAAATTGCTCGAAAAACAAAAGATTATGTGCCCGATGTTTCTTTCGGCACCCACTTTTTTCAGGACCTCGTGGAGGCCAATATTAGGTATCTGCCTCTGTACCCTGATGATCGGGGAATTATTTTCAATAAGGAGTTTTTTGTCAATTCAGAGAATACACTTGTTAGTTTTCTACCTGATGCAGCGCATCTTTCCGATGTTATTCGTGTGATTGATGTTCCTGCCTCAGCCAATGGACAGGTACTGCAGGTATTGATGAATGCAGAGGTTAATGAAACGGTTGCCATGCTTGCAGACCGCTCAGAGTTGGTTGATGATGATAGTTTACAGTTGAAACTGGGTCAGACAACCGGAATGAAACAGGCTGATGTACATTGGCAGTGGCGTTTACGGAATGTTGAAAAACTGGCTTCACAATTAGACCCCAAACGATTTGGCGTGAAATGTTTTTACGTTTTTGGTAGCGTCAAAAATGCACATGCCGGTCCGGCCAGCGACATTGACGTGCTAATACATTTTATCGGAACAGAAGAACAAAGAAATGACCTTACTTCCTGGCTTGACGGCTGGAGCCTGGCATTGAGCCAGATTAATTTTCTGCGAACAGGACATAAAACAGATGGATTGCTGGATGTGCATATTATTACTGATAAGGACATTGAAAAAAGAGATAGCTTCGCCATTAAAATTGGTGCCGTTTCAGATCCGGCGAGACCGTTGCCAATAGGTACAGCATTGATTAATAAATAAATACACCTTATCGATCTTTCTGTCTTCTTTGCGCACCTTGCGGTTAAATTAACTCCAGCGAATTAATTTCCATATCTTCCGGATCAAATCTGATCAATGATAATTCAGGTCCGTTATGTGCTGCATTCATTGCCAACGTATTGCCTATTTTTTCTTTCCATTCCCCGGTAATTGAAGTCGACTCATGAATATGTCCATGTAAAGTAATCATTGGCTGTCGATCTTTAATGAATCGTTCAACGGCAATGCTTCCCACATGCACATCCAACGGAACATGTTCGAAAAACTTTCCGTCAAGTCCAGCACGATCGAGTTTGGTTTTGTAGGGTGGCGTATGAAAAAGGAAAATTGATTTTGAGAGGTCATCGTTTTTGGTCAGTTCTTCCAAATCCTTTTTGATGGTAAGAAAAGGTATTCGCTTTTTGTTCACTTCAACAGTAAATGAACCATCCTCAGGTGGAACACAACCCGGATCGATATAACGTGAAACATCATATTTTTCCCAGTCTTTTAACCTGAAGGGTGTAGGCGGAACATTCGCATATCCGTAAACAATAAATTTACCAAATTCAACTTCTTTATTGTGAACATAATGCATTAAGCCCTGATCATCAATTGCCTCGAGTAAGGGTTCGTAAATTTTTGCATCATCATTCCCCATGATTAGAAAAATGTCCGGGTAGTTTTCTTGAAGTTTTTCTTTTAGTTGAACAAGATTAATTGCAATAAAATCGTTGATGAAGTCTTCAGGTAATTCATGCTCTGAAGTAAAAGAATACAGACCTGAAGGAAGAATATCGCCGCCAATAAATACTCCGGTGGGTTTTTCTTCTGCGATTATTTTAAACAGTTTTTTATAACGGTCAGGATTGCCATGCAGGTCAGAAACGAAAAAACAAAGCGACATAATTTTTAATATTGGGATCAATTCATCCTATAAATCAAATTTAGGTATTTCAACCGAACCCAATGCGATATTTGTTAAAAATTACAATGAGTAATATCAATTCTCGAATTGATAGATCATTAAACCAATTGGGTTTTCAAAACATTATGAGTTTTCTACAAAAACCGCATGAACTAAAATTTTAAATTTTAATCTAAAACTTTACAGCGCCCTTTCTTTTTACTATTAATTTTGCTTTCAGGTAATTTACTTCATTATTCGTGTTAAAAGTCGCTATTGTACATTATCATCTGAATCCCGGTGGAGTAACCAGAATAATTCAGTCCCAGATTCAGAGTCTGAAATCAGACACTACAAAAATTAAAATTATTTGTGGTTTTTGTCCTGATCCGGAACAATACAGACAAGCTGGCATTGAACTCATCATAAATAGTGAATTAAATTATATTTATCCTGAAAGTATTACTGCTGATAAATTATCACACATTTACAAAAGTCTTAATGATTTTTTCAGAATAGTAATCGATAAAGATGAGATCATTCATTTTCATAATCTGAATCTGGCTAAAAATCCTGTGGCGACCAAAGTAATTAGTGATATGGCTTCCGAAGGCTATTTCGTTGTTAATCACGTTCACGATTTTGCCGAAGACCGACCTCAAAACTGGAATTTTATAAAAAAAGTTATTGAAGAACACTTTAAAGCCAATCTCAGAAATATACTTTATCCCGATCTCAGCAATTATTTGGTTGCAGTTCTAAATTCATTTGACCTTGACAGGATCAAAGAAAACGGT
>JAUVKF010000015.1 GCA_030596395.1 Chlorobiota bacterium
TAATTATGCAGTAGTTGGAGCTTATTATGAAGACGAAGACGAAAATGGAAACAATACTTTGAATGATGCAGGCTCTGCTTATGTATTTTACAATAATGCCGGAACCTGGGAAGAAACACAAAAAATTGTTGCATCTGATAGGGCATCCCAGGATTATTTCAGCAGTGACGTTGCTGTTTACGAAGATTACATAATGGTTGGGGCATGGTACGAGGATGAAGATGAAACAGGTGGGGACACTATGGAAAATTCGGGCTCGGCATATGTATTTTACAATAGTGAAGAGGTTTGGGAAGAAACACAAAAACTGTGTGCTTCCGATAGGGACATTCAAGATGTTTTCGGACTTTCCATCTCAATGTCAGGGGATTATGCAATAATAAATTCTTATAACGATGATGAAAATGCCAATGGGCAAAACTATTTGGATGTTGCTGGTTCGGCTTATATTTATTACAATAATGCCGGGACCTGGGGGGAAATTCAAAAAATTGTTGCATCGGACAGGGCTGAAGGTGACCTGTTCAGTCGTACTGTTGCAATAGATGGGAATAAAATAATTTCAGGTGCTTATGGTAAAGACAATTTTACAGGTAAAATTTACTTTTACGAACAAGAACCAACACTTATAAAAGACATATCACAAAACTATGTTTTACTTTATCCAAACCCCACAAGTGGTATATTTTCAATTCAAGGGGAAGACATTGAATCAATTGAAATCACAAATGTCAATGGGCAGGTTGTTAAGAGGTTTCAGGTTTCTCTCCTCCGCAAAAGCTTCAGTGGACAGGCAGGTTCAAAGTTTCAGGTTGATTTAAGCGATCAGCCTAAAGGAATTTATTTTTTGAAAGTAGAGAGTGAAAACAAAAGTATTTTCAAAAAAATAATTGTTCAATAAATCATGAATGAAACAAAAAAGGAATTAGGGCTGTTTTTACTTGTAACATTCCTTGTTACTTATGGACTTGGGATAATTGCACTGATTAAAGGTGGGCTTGATGAATTCCCTGTTGCGCGGTATTCGATGTATATCCCAGCAATTGTTGTCCTGATTTTATATTTATTCGTATATAAGAAACCTGTTTTTAAAAACAATGATATTGGGTTAAAATTCAAAGGATGGAAATATTGGTTCATTGCACCAATTACAATATTTGGGATAACGAGTTTGACATTTCTGATTTCTTATGTTATATCGCCCGAATTGATACTTGATAAAGAAAAAATTATTTCAGGCGCAAATGGTTTTTTAGATATAAACAACTGGACATTAAGCCTAATCATTATTTTTCTTCTTAATGTTTTTATCGCACCATTATTGAACATTTTTATGTTCCTCGGTGAAGAAATTGGATGGCGTAGTTTTATGACACCGAGGTTATTAAAGTTGCTTAACCCATTTACCGCTTTTCTGATAGCCGGGTTTATTTGGGGCTTATGGCATGCATTCGGGATTATAATGGGGCTTAATTATCCTGGAAACCCGATAATTGGGAATATCATGATGGTATTGTTGATGATCCCGATAGGCATAATATTCCAATATTTTTATTTTATCAGTAAATCTGTTTTTGTCCCGGCACTTGCACACGGTGCTTTAAACTGGACTGCATCAACCTATCTGATGTTTGTATTTGATAACGATAAACTTGATGCTTTGATATATGGCCCAACAGGAATAACAGGATTGGTTATTTGGTGGGTTTTTGGAATATGGTTCTTTATGAAATTTAAAACGGCTTACACAAAACAATTATAATTATGAAAAAAATACTTATCATTTTAATTGCTTTGACTACTGGGTTTGCCAATGCGCAAAGTATTGTTGGGACAAGCACACAATCTACTGCTACTGAAAGAAATAACGCAAGACTAATTGTTGAAGACGATAATGGAAATTTACATGTTGTTTATTACGATAATGGTGTTTATTACTCATTTTCTGATGATGCCGGCGCAAACTGGTCAACACCTGTGCTCGTTGACGGTACAGGCAGAAACCCATCTCTTGCTGTTGATAACGACAATGTTTTGCACCTTGTTTATAAATATGGCGGGACAAGTGCCTATGATATTGTTCACAGAACGTATAGCGAGGAAATATGGAGTGAATTTGATGTGGTTTATCACGATGAAGTCACCGAAGTTTTACGCCCTGTAATTGCTGTTGATTCGGAAAATAGTTTGCATTGTGTATGGCAAAGGAGCGGTTATCCTGCGGTTCCAAATTCTGAAATATGGTATAATAAATTTACAACAGGAACAGGCTGGGAAACACCGGTAAATATCAGTAATTCGTATGGTGCTTCTGAGTACCCGACACTTACAATAGATAATAACAACAATATATATGTTTTTTGGAAAGATTCAGGTGAAGATATTGATAACGACAAAATGGTTCTTTACCGTAAATATACTGTTGGAATCGGCTGGGATGCTGATTACACAAATATCAGTAACACAACAGGAAACGGAAGTTATGCAACAATGGATCCTTGTACGGTAACCGATTCAGACGGTAATATTCATCTTGTATGGAAAGATTCGGAAACAGGAAACAGGGAAATTTTTTATAAAAAATGCACAAACGGAGTTTGGGACATTGATTATACAAATATCAGCAATACTGCCGAAGCATCGGCGCATCCATCAATTTCAACTGACAATCAAGGAAATTTGCATGTTTTTTGGGCAGAGAAAATTGGCGGTATTTATTATGAAATTGTTTATAAAAAGTATGACGTGATTCTTGAAACCTGGTCTGAAACAACAAACATCAGTAATACCGGAGATGTTGAATCTGAACATCCTAATGCACCGGATAAAATCAACAGTTTCTTATCAGTAATATGGACAGAAGGAGATGCCTCGCCTTTTTCTGTTATGTATTACGGTGAAATGCTACCGGTAGGCATTGGTGAAATAGACAATAAAATCTTTTCAGTTAACATTTTTCCAAACCCCACAAACGGAATTTTTACAGTTGAAAGTAATAATATTCAAAATATTAAGATTACACATATAAGCGGGCAACTTGTAAAACAATTATCAAATCCTGATAAGCTATCATCAATAATAATAGATTTGTCGCAATACGCAAAAGGTATCTATTTTTTGAAAATTCAAAATGAAAACTCAATCAGTATAGAAAAGATTTCAATAAAATAACACAGCATAAGAAAAATATGCCAATGAAAAATTTGTCAATATTGTTTATAATTATTTCAGGAATAAGCCTGAAAACACTTGCAATAGATCCCCCTTCATTAACATCACCAAGTAATGGAGCTACAAATCAACCCATAACATTATATCTTGATTGGACAGATATTGCGGACAATGCCGGCTATGCCTATCAATACGATACTGTTTCCGATTTTAGTTCGCCTGTTATGCAAGAGGGCACTACCACAACCAATACATCTTATGTTAATGTTTCGAATCTCTTTTTTGGGAAAACATATTATTGGCGTGCAATGACATTAGGTTCTTCGGGGAATTCTGACTGGTCTGCTACATGGAATTTTTCTACAGGAATCACTGTGTATAATACTGCTCCAAGCGATGGTGCAACTAATCAAAACATATCGCTTTATATTGACTGGACAGATATAATAGGAAATTCTGGCTATATGTATCAAATTGACACATCGCAGAGTTTTAATTCTTCATTATTTCAAGAAGGAACAACTGCTCAAAACAATTCTTATATAGGCGTCTCGGATTTGTTTTTCGGAACCACATATTATTGGCGTGCTTGTGCTTTGAGTGCAGTTGATACTTCAATTTGGTCTAATACCTGGATATTTACAACCTACCATACCGTAACTAATACCAGTCCGGGTAACGGAGCAATAAATCAAGATATATCGCTATATCTCGACTGGACCGATATAGGTGGAAATTCAGGCTATATGTATCAGATTGACACATCGCAGAGTTTTAATTCTTCATTATTACAAGAAGGAACAACAGCTCAGAATAACTCTTATGGCGGGGTATCGGATTTGTTATTCGGAGCTACTTATTATTGGCATGCTTGTGCTAAAAGTGCGGTTGATACTTCAATTTGGTCAAATACATGGAGTTTTACTACACAGTATCAAATGCCAAATGCTCCAAACTTAATTAGTCCTCCCAACGGAAGCACAGGAATATCATACGTATCAGTAGAATTGGAATGGTCATCATTAGCAGAAGCCACAAATTATCAATATCAATACAGTGAGGATAATACGTTTAATACTGGGGTTTATAGCGGAACAACAGCATCTGTAACTGAAACAATAACTAATCTAAATCAAAGTACTACCTATTATTGGCGAGTCAGAGGGTACAATTCATCAGGATATTCTCCCTGGTCAGTAATTTGGAGTTTTACAACTGATAATAATGTTGGTTTTTCAAATAGTATGGATAATAAATATATTAGGATTTTCCCAAACCCGACAAGTGGAATATTCATGATTCAGGGAGATAATATCCAATCAGTTGAAATTACAAATATTAATGGACAACTTATTGAACAATTATCAATTCATGACAAACGATCATCAATAGAAATAGATTTATCACAATATGGAAAAGGAATTTATTATTTAAAAATTCAAATTGAAAAATTATTTTTTATAGAAAAACTATTAGTAAATTAAAAAGATGAAAACTTCAACACTAATTTTAGCCATAGCATTGGCATTGAACATTTTTGTTCAGGCTCAGAATACCGATCCCAAACACAAAAACTTTTTTAAAGCGTCCGGAAATATTGAGGGCAAGAACTATACGGTAGCATTTGATGATATTGTTGCAAGAATGGAATATGCAAAAATGGCCGTGAAAGTAACAAATACAGGCAATGATTATTTGATGTTCAAAACACAAGAATCGGATTTTATCTTTGAATTTGGTAAGTTTACCAGCAAGGAAAAAACTGTATTTATCTTGCCTAACAGCTCAGAAAACGAAACATTAAAAGCAACAGGGGATAATAGGTTTCATGTTGATGCATTCAAACTGAATTTTAGCGGGCTGTATTTTATTTCTGCCAAAGGGAAAATACAAGAAATGGAGGAGTTCAGATTGCCTGCTTCAAAAAACTTTATTGAAGCAGGGAATTTTAAGATTAGTTTATTAAAAAGCGAACAAAGAACACAGGAAACCTGGGCGAAATTCGAGTGTGAATATATTGGCGATGATGTTGGAATTTTAGATCCCTCAAAAATTGCTGTTAGAGTAGACGGAAAAGATATTGTTTATGCAAACGATATTAAAAAAGCAAAAAAAACGATTCTGCAAAAAGGAGGACCTGTTTTTCTAAGAAAAGGAGAAACGGCCAGTTTTAAAGCTGTTTTCCATATTCCGGGAAGAATTGCCGATATGCAGTTTTCACTCTTGTACATAATTTGGGGTGATACTTTTATTGAATCTGAGCCTGTAAAATTTGCTGAAAATGAAGTTGAGTTTGTAATGGATATTGGTCTGACTTATGGGAAGAATTGATTAATTCGTTAATATTAATAAACATGGGACTATTTAAACAATACGTAATCAAATCTTCCACAGAAATAGAAACAACCCCCGAAGAAATGTGGAACTTTTTTTATAACATAGAAGCAAATTATAAAAATTGGCATCCAAAAGACCATAACTATTTTCGTTGGACAAAAGGAAATCCACTTGAAATTGATTCTAAGTTTGATTCTGAAGAAATAGTGAATGGGCGTAAAGTTAGAATAAAAGGCACTTGTGTTGAATCTATAAAAAGCAGAAAAATTGCTTTTAAACCATCCTGGCCAGTTTCTTTTATGTGTCCTAAAATAGAATGGATTATTGAACCGCGAGGAAGTGCTGCTGTTTTTACTGCTCAAACTCACTATAAATTTGGCAAGTTATTCCTGATACTCAAAAAAGGCCGTGCTGAATATATGATGGCTGTTGCAAAAAAACATATGTATGAAGAAGGCGTGAACTTGAAAAATATTTTAATGAGAAAATAGAAAAGCCCAATGCTGAACCTGAAAAGTAAATCGGGAATACGACAAATTTCAATGTTCACCAGGGGAGCTCTTTCGGATTTGCAATCCGAAAGTAAAGAGCAGGGAATTTGCAATCCTCATTCATAGAACACAGGATTGCAAATCCTGAGCAGAAGGGAGTGTAAATTTGATATATTGATAAAAAACAAGAACCTAAATGGAAAGTTTAATTCGCTCACCGAGATGAATATTCTTTACAGAAAAAATCAAAACATGAAATATAAACGGATCTTTCTTTATTTTCTAGTAATATTATTATCATCCTGCAATCAGAATATAAACCCTATCAATGTTGTTCAAAAAACAATAAGGACAATTGATACAATAAATACAATTTATTACCAGCAAATCTTATTGAGGGGAAATACTGAGAATGATAACAATGTAAGCCCGAAGGAAAGAGTTTTTTATTATATGAGGTTAAAATCTGATTCAATAATTGGGGCTATGGCCCATATTTATTTCTATGACAGTAGTTATGTGTATCATGAAGATATTTACGATGGCAATAGACTAATAAGAAAGCATAATGTTAATGGTTCCGCCACTATCTTTGATTTAATAAAATATCCTGATTTGAAGAAGAAACCATTTTGGGGCAAGACATCACCTTATACAATGCAATATATGCTTAACTATGCTTTAGAGAATAAAGAACATTACATTTTTGAGTTAGGAAACGACACCATTATTAATGGAACAAACTGTTATTGCTTAAAAACAATTTTAGAGAAAAAAGCATTAATGCCTGGCTTCTATAAATTTACAGTTGATACTAATAGAGTAGAAACTATGGTTTTGTTTATTGACAAATTGAGCTTTTATCCTCAAACAATGAGAATGGAAGTTTATTTTTTAGATAACCCTGATAATGTTTATTATACAGACAATCATTTTTACAATATAAAATTTAATATAGAAATAAATGATAGCCTCTTCATCACCTCGGATAATGTTATTGAAGGATTTACAATTAATGAAATTAAACCATAAACAGTAAATTTTGCCCGATAACAAAGAAAAATGCAAAACGACAGTGTATAATAATGCAAAATCTATTTCAAAAATATAAAATATATCTCGGCGTATTAACACTCGGAATTATTTGGGGCTCAACGTGGTTGGCAATAAAATTCGGACTTGAAGATGCCCCGCCGTTTTTTTCCGCGGCATTAAGGTTTATTTTAACATTTTTGATTTTGTTTGTTTGGCAAAAAATCAAAGGGTACAAATTCCCAAAAAGCAGAAAGTATTGGTGGAATTCAATTTTTATTGCCCTGCTAATGTTTATCATACCTTACGCTTTGGTTTACTGGGGTGAACAATATATTTCATCGGGCTTGTCGGCTGTTTTGTTTTCATCCCAATCATTATTTGTCGTAATTTTTGCTCACTTTATTTCAAAAACAGAAAAAGCCGGGGCAAAAAAGTTTTTAGGTCTTTTAATTGGCTTGTTTGGATTGTTTATTCTTTATAAAAGTCAAGTTACCTGGGATGAAATTCAAAGTACTAAAGGTATGATAGCTTTATTGTTTGCAGCGGCAAGCGCAGCTTTGGGTCTTGTTGTATTATCAAAACAAAAACATAAATTAGACCCTGTACCCGAAGTCATGACGCATATCGGTATTACCGCAATTGCATTTATTTTATTGTCATTAATATTTGAAGAACCACCTGAAAATATATTTACACCAAAATTATGGATAAGCATCATTTATCTGGCGGTTATCGGTACGGCATTCGGGTTTATCGTGTATTATTGGATTGCAAAACACGCAACTGCGTTTGTGACTTCGTTTTCAGTATTTATATCACCTGTTTTTGCCGTGTTTTTGGGTTGGTTAATATTAAATGAAACAATTACTATTTTAGGAATAACAGGTATTTTTCTCGTTCTGATAAGTATCATCCTCACACAGTTACCAAAGAAAACACCGGTTAATTCCAATTAGAAAATCATTACAAAATTGGAAAATCATGAAAAAATTACTTTTATTATTACTCGTAATAATTTTAACAGGATCATGTTCGAATAAAGATAATAGCATAAAAGATTATCCTGTTAAACCGGTAGCATTTACAAACGTGAAATTTACTGACAATTTTTGGCTACCACGCTTAGATACAAATAGAAATGTTAGTATTCCCTATGATTTTGAAAAATGTGAAGAGACTCACAGAATTGACAATTTTGCAATTGCAGGAGGTTTGCGGGAAGGTTCTTTTGTTGGGATCAGATATAACGATTCGGATGTTTTTAAAGTTATAGAAGGTGCATCATACTCCTTGAATATTCATCCTGATCCGAAATTGGAAAAATATTTGGATGGTTTAATTGCAAAAATTGCTGCAGCACAGGAAGATGACGGTTATTTATATACTTGCCGAACCATAAATCCCGACAGCTTACCACGATATACTGGAGAAACAAAATGGTCGCAATTAAAAGACAGCCATGAACTATACAATATCGGGCACATGTACGAAGCTGCCGTTGCATATTATCAGGCAACAGGTAAAAAAACATTATTGGATGTAGCGATCAAGAGTGCAAATCTAATTGATAAAGTTTTCGGTCCGGATAAAGATCAGCTACACGGAGTTCCAGGGCATCAGGAAATAGAGATGGGCTTAGTAAAACTATACAGAGTTACAGGGGATGAGAAATACCTGAAACTTGCAAAATATTTCCTGGATCAAAGGGGAAATGCTGATGGCCATGAACTGTACGTTTATGGTGAAGATGGAAATAACAAAGTTTATACTCAGGATCATAAACCGGTAATTGAACAATCAGAAGCTATAGGACATGCTGTTAGAGCAGTTTATATGTATTCAGGGATGGCGGATATTGCCGCTCTTACAGACGACAGAAATTACAATAAGGCAGTAGATAAATTGTGGAATAACGTAGTATCGAAAAAATTATATATCACAGGGGGAATCGGTGCCAAACATGCCGGTGAAGCATTTGGCGATAATTACTATTTACCAAACTTGAGCGCTTATAACGAAACCTGTGCGGCCATTGCCAATATGCTATGGAATCAAAGAATGTTTTTATTGAATGGAAATGCAAAATATATTGATGTTCTGGAACGTACCCTTTATAACGGATTTCTTTCGGGCGTTTCAATTTATGGAGATAAATTTTTCTATCCAAATCCACTTGAATCTGATGGCAGCCATGAAAGGAAACCTTGGTTTAGTTGCTCGTGCTGTCCAACAAATGTTGTTCGCTTTTTACCATCATTACCAGGATATGTATATGCGCAAACGAAAGATGATTTATTCATAAATCTATATATTGGGAATGAGGCAAATATAAATATGGATTTCGGGGAAATAATTATTTCGCAAAGCACCAATTATCCCTGGGATGGAAATGTAAAAATCAACATTGAACCTGAAACCAAATCAAAATTTACTGTCTCATTAAGGATTCCCGGATGGGCACAAAACAAACCCGTACCATCTGATTTATATCATTATATGAATGAATCGGATCAAAAACCCATAATTAAAATCAATAACAAAGAAATAGAATATACAATCAAAAATGGATATGCTAAGATAAACCGACTATGGGAAAAAGGAGATATTATAGAAATTGATCTACCAATGCCTGTACGAAAAGTTATTGCAAATGAAAAAGTTACAGAAGATAAAGGGAAATTCTCTATTGAAAAAGGCCCTATAGTATATTGTGCGGAATGGGTTGACAACGGCGGAAAAGTACGAAATCTGTTATTAGATAAAAATGCTGATTTTACGTATGAATATAAAGAAAACCTAATTAATGGTGTTAACATCTTAAAAGGAATATCAAAATCGTTAACCATTGATAAATCAGGTAATTCTATAACAGAAAAAGAACAAGACTTCATTGCTATTCCATATTATGCATGGGCGCACAGGGGAAATGGCGAAATGACAGTTTGGTTCCCCTACGAAAAATCGGCAGCAAACCCAACTCCACCGCCAACTATAGCATCCGAAAGCAAAGTGTCTGCATCATATACTCATGATAAAATTCTTGCAGTTAACGACCAGATCATTCCAAAAAACTCTAACGATCATGAAATACCAAGATTAACATTTTGGGACCATAAGGGAACAACAGAATGGGTACAATATGATTTTAAAGAAGAAACAACAATTAGTAATATTCATATTTATTGGTTCGATGACGGGCCAGATGGCGGTTGCAGAGTTCCTGAAACATGGAAGATAACATATCTGAAAAACGGAAAATGGAAAGAAGTATCGAAACATGGTGAATATCCGGTTTTAAAAGATGAATTTACTTCTATCGAGATCTCAAGTATAAAAACAAAATCATTGAGATTAGAAGTTAAACTACAGGAAAACTTCTCCGGGGGTATTCTTGAATGGAAATTGGATTAGATGGTGGAATGAATAAGAGAATGATAGAATGAGAAAATGATAGAATTGCATTTACGCATTCACACATTTAATCATTAACACATTCACACATTTATTCATTTACACATTCACACATTTATTCATTTACACATTCACACATTCACACATTTATTCATTTACACATTCACACATTTATTCATTTACACATTCACACATTTAATCATTTACACATTCACACATTTAATCATTTACACATTCACACATTAATTTATAAACCTAAAATTTAAAAACGTAAAACTTTAACATTATGAAGAGAAATATTTTAAAGTGCACATTATTCTTCTTGTTAATATTCACTTTTTCTTGTGGGAATGAAAACAAAACCAACATTATGAAAAAACAATTAAAAACCTTTGTCCTATCGAATAAAACCAATTGTTCTGTTAAAATCACAAATTTCGGGGCAAAAGTCATGTCAATAAATGTACCTGATAAGAATGGGAGTATTGATGATGTTGTCTTAAGCTATGATATTCCTGAAGAATATATCGGCGGAAATCCATACTTTGGAGCAATAATAGGGCGGTACGGGAATCGAATTAATAAAGGGAAATTTGTTTTAAACAACATAGAATATTCTTTGGCTACCAATAACGGCAACAATCATCTCCATGGTGGGCCAAATGGTTTTCACAATGTAATTTGGGAAATGGTAGAATATAAAAATGATGATGATCAACATTTCGTACTATTCAAATACCTAAGTAAAGATAGCGAAGAAGGATATCCTGGCAATTTAACGGTTTTTGTAAAATACTCATTTACCGACGAAAATGAATTAATAATTGATTATAATGCCACATGCGATAAAAACACAATTATCAGTCTTACCCATCATTCATTTTTCAATCTTAAGGATGCAGGAAAATCTGATATTCTTGAACATGAGCTTAAAATTTTTGCCGATAGCTATACTCCTGTAAGCAATGAACTTATCCCAACAGGATCAATAATAGATGTAAAAGAAACACCAATGGACTTCACGGAATTTACCCCTATTGGCAAACGAGTTAACGAGGAATATTTACAACTTCAATATGGAAAAGGCTATGATCATAACTGGATTTTAAATAAAACATCAGATTCGTTAAGCCTTGCTGCAATTGTTCGCGAGCCTGTTTCGGGAAGAAAAATGGAAGTATTTACTACAGAACCGGGATTGCAATTCTATTCCGGCAATTTTCTTGATGGATCTGATATAGGGGAAGACAGCACAAGATACAATCACAGAACTGCATTTTGTCTGGAAGCACAGCATTTTCCTGATTCTCCGAATCACAAAAATTTTCCATCAACTGTTCTTCAGGCCGGGGAAACATATAAACAAAAAACGATATATAAATTTTCGATAATTAAATGACAAAATTAATGTTAAAAATGTCAATACAGATTATATGATAACAACCAACAAAAAGGGTAAAACCTCCAAAAACCTGGGGTATAAGTTACCCTGATGTAGGATTCTCAAGTATAAATCCTGAGAACTATTTTGACTTTGTTGAGTAAAACGCTAAAGCTATTTGTTTTCCTGATAAATAGTAGCCTCCTTTAAAAATTCCATTGCAATCGGTGCAGATAAATGATGCAAAGTATCCATCCGTTCAGGATGCCACTGAACAGCCATCATGAAAGCCTTTTCACCACGGATATCCCATTCAATTGCTTCGGGCAAACTGTCGGCAGCATAAGCAGTTATTTGTAAACCCTCTCCTAAAACATCAATTCCCTGGTGATGGTTACTGGCCACTTTACCCTGCCTTCCGTCAGTGATGACATTAAGATGCGTAGCATCTACCGGGAATACAGGGTGGAAGCAATTTTGCCAGTCATCCTGGCGGTGCGTGACAGTTGTATCGTAGTCCGAAGGAATATCAATAATTAATGAACCATTCAGGGCAATGTTAATGATCTGAAGTCCGCGGCATACACCCAACAGTGGCATCTTATATTCGATTGCAGCATCAATCAAGGCAAATTCAAGGCTGTCGCGGTAGCGATCGATTGATCCACACCTTGCAGTATCTTCAATTTTTCCATATATCCCGGGAAATACGTCTTCACCACCTGTGATCAACACACCATCGCAGGTCTCCATTAACTTTAAAGCCGAGTCAATACCCAACGGATACATATTAAACCATTCAATATTGTCGTTGTAGCGCTCAAGCCATCCTGAATAGTTTTGTATGGATTTGGCTGATTTTTCTTTTGAAACGGCAATCCGAATATTTGTCGGTTTATTACCTGACTGGCAACCGATTAGAATAATTAATATTGATAAAGAGATTGCGTTGAATATACTTTTAAATTTCATCCTGTTTATTTTACGGCAATATAATAATCTTTTAAAAGCGTTAGGTACTCCGGAGTAAACGATCCATCCTCTTCCCTGATGGTTAATTTAGTAGTTTCTATGTTAGCGGTTGCTTCCAATCCAAATTGCAGGTTGATGCGGTTGGGCTGCAGACCGCGTTTTGGAAAAATCAATTGCTGTTTTTGCAGTCTTAATCCTTTTTGCCCGGCGATTCCTGTAAAAAATCGACTTTCATCATAAGGTAATACCAGGCAAAGTTTTCCTGTTGGATTGAGTAACTTTAGCGAACCCTCACAAATTTGTTCATATGACAGTGAATCGCCATGTCGCGCGGTTTTCTTTTTATCATCATCAGGCCGGAAGTCGTTGATAAAAAAAGGCGGGTTGCTTACTATCAGATCATATTTTCCGGAATAAGAATTTGCGTGTTCATTAAAATCAGCATGGATAGCATTCATCCTGTGATGAAACGGGGAGTTACTGAAATTGGATTTTGCTTCTGCGACGGACGCTTTGTCAATATCAATTGCATCGATTACCGTGTTGTATTTAGAGGCAATAAGCAGGCTAATAATACCGCAACCAGTCCCAATCTCAAGGGTTTTTTTTGTATTTGAAGAACCGGCAAAAAGACCCAGCAAGATGGCATCTGTTCCAACCCGCATAGTCGATTGATGGTGAGATAGGCTGAAAGGTTTTATATGAAATTGGCGATCATTGGTCATTGGTTGCTGATTAATGGGGAAATGGTTAATGGTTAATGGGGAAATTGGTTAATGGTTAATTGGTTTGTGATGCTAGTCTCTCCAGACTCCATACTCCAAACTCCATACTCCAAACTCATTCAAGATAAATCTCAATCAAACCTTCGGGTGCTTTAATTTGTATTTGTTTTTTTTCACGGTCAACCAGCTTTATAATTTTATTGCTAATCGGGATTAACACCTCTTTCTCATCAGAAAACACCTGGAATACAGCTTGGTTTGGATATTCCAGCACCTGCTGGACCTGGCCGATTATTCCGTGATTTTCATCAATGATTGAAAAACCGGTCACTTCATGATAATAGAATTTGTTGCCCCTTAGTGGAGGTAAATCACCTATTGGCAGGTATATTTCTTTTTGTGAAAGCACTTCAGCTTTTTCCAGGGTGTTCACATCCTGAAAAGTGATTGTGGCTTTGTTGTTTAACACCTGGATCAATTCGATGAAATAGGGGACAGGCAAGCCATCATTCAACAGAAAGATCATTTTCAGATCAGTGTATAATTCGGGCTCATCGGTATCGAGGTAGGCATTAACCTTGCCTTTGTAACCATTTGGTTTGATGATCTTGCCCAGGTAAAAATATTCATCTATCGGATTCATAGCAAAAGTGTTGACAGGCAAAAGTAAGTATAAAAAAAAGGCCTGACCAAATTGGCCAGACCCCTTGTATTGTTGAAAAATGCTATTTACTTGCTTTCTCCTTTGTCTTCTTCTTTCTTAGCTTTTTCATCTTTTTTAGTTTTTGCTTTAGGCTTCTCTTCTTTTACTTCTTCCTTCGCTTCAGTCTTTTCTTCAGCCTTAGGTTCTTCTTTTACTTCTTCTTTCGCCTCAATTTTTTCTTCGGCTTTGGGTTCTTCTTTTACTTCTTCCTTCGCTTCAGTCTTATCTTCAGCTTTAGGTTCTTCTTTTACTTCCTCCTTCGCCTCTGCCTTTGCCTCCGCCTTCACCTCTGCCTTTTCTTTAGCTTTAGGTTCTTCCTTCGCCTCTTCCTTCGCCTCAGCCTTTTCTTCAGCTGCAGCTTCTTCAACTTTTGCTTCAACAGCCTCTTTAGTCAATGACTCTTCAGCAGTAACATCAACCGGAGCTTCTTCTGCCTTTGCCTCCGCCTCTGCCTTTGCCTCTTTTACCTGCTCTTCAACAGCAGCAGCTCTTTGTTTGGCCAGTTCTTCAGTACGTTCTTCTTTAATCTTGGTTTCAGCTTCCAATCGTGATTTACGATCAGTCCTGTCTTTCTCAAGGATGCCCTGACGATTGGCTGCGATCTTTTTGTCTTTTTCATTCATCCAGGCCTGGAATTTGGCTTCCGCTTCTGCTTCAGTCAAAGCGCCTTTTTTCACACCTTTCAGCAGGTGATGTTTGTAAAGAATTCCTCTGTAGGATAGGATTGCACGTACCGTATCAGATGGTTGTGCACCCTTTTGTAACCAGTCTAATGCTTTGTCGATATTGAGAACAATATCGGCCGGATTAGGAATGGGGTTGTAGGTGCCAATCTTTTCAATGTACCTTCCGTCACGTGGTGCACGACCATCCGTAATAACGATATGATAAAAAGGTTGACCTTTTTTACCATGCCGTTGTAATCTCATCTTGGTTGGCATAAATAATTAATTTTTAAGTGAATAAATTGATTTTTCAAAAATGGCTGCAAATATCCGAATCTTTTTTGGATTATGGAAACATTTCTTCATCTTATTTTTAAGGTGTCAAATTGTTGGTTTAAAACCGATTTGATCATGTAAATCAAACTGTTCTGAAATGGTTTTTAAAGTTTTCAACAACCCAAACGATCAGACCCTTTTTACCTATTTTTGTAACACACCTTCATGATCTTCTAATAATCATGTATTCAGGGGTTTAACTAATTTCTCTAAAGCATAACATCTTTCTATATCAATTTCTTAAACAAGTAACACATAACCATTAACACATAACCATTAACAATATCCAGCGCATGTTCCTTATTTACGATACCGAAACAACAGGACTTCCGAAAAGCTATAATGCTCCTTTAACTGATTTTGATAACTGGCCCCGTGTTGTCCAACTCGCCTGGCAAGTTCATGATATTGACGGCTCGTTGGTTGATGTGAAAAACTTCATCATTAAACCTGAGGACTTTATTATTCCGCGTGGTGCAGAAAAAGTGCATGGTATTTCAACGGAACGCGCAATTCGCGAAGGGCAATCACTCGATTTTGTCCTGAAAGAGTTTAACAAAGCGCTATCATCAGTAACAACCGTGGCTGGCCACAACTTACAATTCGATAACAGTTGTATTGGATCTGAATTTTTAAGAAAAGGAATTGCCACTAATTTGTTCGATTTGAACCTGGTGGATACCATTCCAGCCTCTACTGAGTATTGCCAGTTACCCGGTGGGAAAGGTGGAAACTACAAATGGCCAACGCTTGAAGAATTGCACAAAAAACTCTTTAACGAAAGTTTTGTCGCAGCACACAATGCTTCCGCAGATGTTCAGGCCACTGCACGATGTTTTCTTGAAATGATTCGAATAGGATTGATCAAAGCTGAAAACCTGAAACTGGATGAGGAGACAATACATAAGTTTTCCGATTCAAATCCTGAACCAATAAAATCTATCGGCATTGAAGTTGAACCTTATCACGAGGCACCGGAAGAACAGGTGGAAGAGCCATTACCTGAAGTTCAATTACCTGGAAAAGAGCAGGTTGAGGATAGTGTGTTTACTCACCTGCACGTTCATACACAATATTCAATACTCGATGGTTTATCGAAGATTGATCTGATGATGAAGAAAGCCAAAGCGGACGGAATGGAGGCTGTAGCTATCACCGATCATGGTTATATGTTTGGAGTGAAGCATTTTCATAACGAAGCAATAAAGGCTGGCTTGAAACCGCTGATTGGATGCGAGGTATATGTAGCAAGGCGTGGTTTGAAGCGGAAAGAATCAAAAATTGATGGCTCAGGCTGGCATTTGATATTGATCGCCAAAAATGAAAAAGGCTATAAAAACCTTATGCAATTGGTATCGGTTGCTTCAATTGATGGTTATTATTACAAGCCTAGGATTGATAAGGAATTATTGAGAGAATACCGTGAAGGACTGATCGCATTAACTGCTTGTCTTGGTGGTGAAATACCGGATAAAATTGTTAACGAAGGTGAGCGCAAGGCCGAAGAAGCACTCCTTGAGTATCTTGATATTTTTGGGGACGATCTATACCTTGAGATGCAGCGTCATCCGACCGGCGATCCTGAAATGGACCGGAAGGTTTATGACGACCAGGTGTTCGTCAACAAAGTATTGATGCAGTTTTCTGAAAAACACAATGTAAAACTGATAGCAACCAATGATGTGCATTTTATTAATGCAGATGATGCTGGCGCACACGACCGGCTGATTTGTATTGGAACTGCAAGTGATGTTGATGATCCGAAAAGATTACGATACACCAGGCAGGAATGGTTTAAAACCCAACAGGAAATGAAAGAACTGTTTGCTGATGTTCCGGCTGCTGTCAGCAATACCCAGGAAATAGCAGATAAAGTTGAGGTTTATAAATTGGATCATAAACCCATCATGCCGGAATTCGTTATTCCTGAAGCATTTTCTGATGCAAATGACTATTTAAAACACATCACCTACGAAGGTGCTAAAATGCGGTATGGTGACATCTCTGAGAAACTTCAGGAACGCATAGACTTTGAATTGGAAACCATCAGGAAAATGGGTTTCCCTGATTACTTCCTTATTGTTTGGGATTTCCTGAAAGCTGCGCGCGACATGAAAGTATCTGTGGGACCGGGAAGGGGAAGTGCGGCAGGCTCAGTCGTATCCTATTGCTTGAGAATAACTGATATTAATCCATTGGAATACAATCTGCTGTTCGAACGTTTTCTCAACCCCGATCGCATTTCGATGCCGGATATTGATATTGATTTTGACGATGACGGCCGGGACCGAATTCTGAAATGGGTTTCGAATAAATATGGCAATAGAAAAGTTGCACACCTGATCACATTTGGAACCATGGCAGCCAAGCTGGCAATCAGAGATGTTGCTCGTGTTCAGAAATTGCCATTATCTGAGGCAGACCGACTTGCGAAAATGATACCCGAGCGACCCGGCGTTACTTTGAAAGTAGCGCTTAAAGAAGTACCCGAGTTTAAGTTCGAGTTGGAGAAAGGAAAACCGGAAGTGGCATCTGTTATTAAAAATGCGATGACGCTTGAAGGCTCCATCCGTAATTCAGGAACGCATGCCTGTGGTATTATTATCGGTAGAAAAGACCTTTCCAATTACGTGCCCCTGGCTAATGTAAAAGGATCGGTACTTAATATTGCAACACAGTTTGATGGAGGTTTCATTGAATCGATTGGTCTGCTTAAAATGGACTTTTTAGGATTAAAGACCCTGTCAATCATTAAAGACACCATTGAGAATATTAAACGGTCCAAAGGAATTGACATGGATATCGAAACAATCCCGTTTGATGATAAGGCGACTTATGATCTGTATAGCCGGGGTGATACAACTGCTCTGTTCCAGTTTGAGTCGGAAGGGATGCAGAAGCACCTGAAAGACCTTAAACCTTCTCGTTTCGAGGACCTTATTGCCATGAACGCCCTTTACCGTCCCGGACCAATGCAATATATACCGGAGTTTATTGAACGGAAACACGGCCGCAAAGAGATCGTTTATGACCATCCAATTATGGAAGATATCCTAAAAGAAACGTACGGAATAACAGTTTACCAGGAACAGGTCATGCTTCTTGCCAGGAAAATGGCCAATTTTTCACGTGGCGAATCTGACTCACTGCGCAAAGCGATGGGGAAAAAGAAAATTGCGGAAATGACCAAATTAAAGGTCAAATTTATTGAAGGTTGTGAAAAGAATGGATTATCTAAAAACAGGGTTGAAAAAGTATGGGCTGATTGGGAGAAATTTGCAGAATATGCATTCAACAAATCGCATGCAACCTGTTATTCACACCTGTCTTATCAAACAGCGTATTTAAAGACCCATTTTCCGGCTGAGTTTATGGCCGCAAACCTGAGTCGTAACCTCAGCGACATCAAAAAGATTACCCAATTGACCAGTGAAACAAACCACATGGGGATAAGGGTTATGGGGCCGGATGTGAATGAAAGTGCATTAAGTTTTACAGTTACCAAAGAAGGAAATATACGCTTTGGAATGGCTGCTATAAAAGGCGTAGGGGGGTCGGCAGTAGAGCAGATCATCACAGAAAGGGAAAAGAACGGATCGTATAAAAACATTTTTGATTTTGCCAAAAGGGTAAACCTGAGGGCCGTTAACAAACGTAGTTTCGAAGCCCTTGCCCAGGCCGGTGCTTTTGATGGGTTTCCTAATGTTCACCGGTCGCAATATTTTCATCAGGAGAACAAGGAATCACCTTTGTTTATAGAAAAGGTGATCAGGCATGCCAACATTTTTCAGGAGCGACAAAATTCGCAGCAGGCTTCACTATTTGGACAAATGGAAGATGCATTTGAAGTAAAGGATCCCGAAATGCCTGAGTGTGAACACTGGTCGATGGCCAAAAAATTAATGCTCGAAAAAGATGTAACGGGTTTTTACATTTCAGGACACCCGCTTGATGATTATAAAAAAACCATTGACCGGTTCTGTAATATCGAAGTAAACGACCTGAAAACTGATCTTAAAAAACATTTCAAAGAAACGGTACTATTCGCCGGAATGATCACCGACGCTCAACAGAAAACTACAAAAAATGGAGCGCTTTACGGACGATTCGCAGTGGAGGATTTCAGTGGCAGCATTAACCTGGCAATGTTTAATGAAAATTATCTGAAACACAAGCATTTGCTTGAATCGGGCAACAAGGTTTTTATAGTAGCAACAATCGAAGAACGCTTCAACCAGAAAGGAAATTATGAAGTACGTGTTGATGAAATGTACCTGCTTAACGAGGCGATGAGTAAGATGACAAAATCAATCACATTACGTATGCGGGCCGACCAGGTTGATGACCAACTGGTAAATGAGCTGGCCAATATTGCTAAAATAAATGTTGGCGATTGTTCAATTCTGGTTCATATTGATGATCCGGAGAATGGTAAAATCTTGAAATTAAAGACTTCATCATTTAAAGTTGAACCAAGGGCCTTTGTACATGAAATTGAGAAGCTTAGCCATCTGAATTATACAATCAATCAGCGATAAAAATCAATTGTAATATTTTTTACTTTCTACGCAGTCTGAAATATTCTTTATGTATATTTGCTGTCTTAAAAATTTAATCAAAAATCATGGCTTTAGAATTTACTGACGCGAACTTTGAGGATATCGTAATCAAATCAGATAAACCGGTAATTGTTGATTTTTGGGCCGTATGGTGTGGCCCATGCCGTATTGTAGGCCCTGTTGTACAGGAAATTGGCGAGGAATATAGTGATAAGGCAACTGTTGGAAAACTTGATGTTGACCATAATCCTGAATCAGCAAGGAAATATGGTATCAGGAACATCCCTACCATACTTTACTTTAAAGGTGGTGAAGTGGTTGATAAGCAGGTTGGCGCAGTTCCAAAACAGGTACTTATTCAAAAACTGGAAGCCTTGCTTTAAACCGGTTTCTAAAGATATTTTTTACACAAGGCTGTTTTTTATAACAGCCTTTTTGGTTTAGGATAATTATTTGAAATACTTAGTCGTGGTAAAACCGAGACCCTTATAAAATACCTATTTTGTCATCCTGAAAGGAGCATAGCGAGGTGAAGTATCTTGCATAGAGATACATGAAGATGCTTCGGGAATGTTCAGAATGACAGTTTTTAAAGTTTTTAAAATCTCAGAATAATAGATCTCAAACCTGAAACAATTTGATAAATGGCATATTCAATCGACAGGGACAGATTGCAACAATTTAACTCCCTTGAGTTTCTTGCCAAACAGGTGGTTGAAGGATTTATCACCGGTTTGCATAAGAGTCCTTTTCATGGCTTCTCGGTTGAATTTGCCGAACATCGCTTGTATAATGCCGGTGAGTCCACCCGCTTTATCGACTGGAAATTGTATGGCCGTACCGATAAACTTTTTGTTAAACGGTTTGAAGAAGAAACCAACCTGCGATGCCGGATCATTATCGACCGGTCTTCCTCCATGTATTTTCCGGTGAGGGAAAAAGTCAATATCAACGATCCCAATAAAGTGATCTTTTCTGTTTATGCGGCAGCAGTCCTTATCAACTTAATGAAAAAGCAGCGGGATGCCATCGGCATCAGTACTTTTACTGATAAGGTTGATTTACATACTCAGGCCAGGTCGAGTTCGGTTCACCAAAAATTCCTTTACGGTGAACTCGAGCGATTGCTCGACCCAAAACCCGGGAAGCAACAACATCCTACCGATATCACTAAATCGTTACACCAATTGGCTGAAATGTTGCATAAGCGTTCGCTGGTCATTATCTTTAGCGATATGATGGATAATATTCATCGTTTAGATAAAATGTTTGCAGCCCTCCAGCATTTTAAACATTACAAACATGAGGTAATCCTGTTTCATGTAGTGGATAAAAAGCTTGAAGAAGACCTTGATCTTGATGACCGTCCTTACCGCTTTATCGATATGGAAACCAAAGAAACGATCAAACTCAACCCGGTCGAGGTGCGTGAGCGTTATACCCAGGCTTTCAGCGAATTACGTAAAGAATTGGAAGTGCGTTGCGGTCGCTACCATATTGACTATGTACAGGCTGATATTAACAAAGGTTTTGAAGGGATTTTGTTGCCTTATTTGTTTAAGAGGGAAAGGTTGTTTTAAATCAAATCCGTCGGGTAGCATTTTTGCCAAACCTGCCGGGTAGCATTTTCCATTAAAGAATTTATAGTTTGCGCTAAAGTGGAATAAAAATTTCCCGGCAGGTTGAAATAATACCGGTGTAGTTTCGACCCGACGGGTTTTTTCCAACCCGGCGGGTCAGAAGCTATTCAAGATAGAATTTCTCAGTGCCTGGTTTTTGTTTATTCTCATCGTGGAATAAAACAAAGTCTTGCACTGAATCGAAAAATGAGATTACTTCGTCACGATCTAAATTAGTTGGTTTGTTTGAAATAATGGTTTTATACGAAGAATACTTCCAATCTGACATTTCGTTCACCAGGCCATGGTGGATAGGGTTTCTATGGATGTAGTTGACCAGCAAAATAAAATAGTCTTCATCTTCGACCATAATTCTTTTAAATGGTTGGATAAACAGTCAGCCATTCCTGTTATACATTTTGTTAAATGATTTTGAGTAGCTGTTAAAGAAGTTGCCGAAAACATGTGTTAGGTACCTGCTGTAATCATCTTCGTTTATTTTTTTAAGCTCAGGTATTTCATCCGGTTCTTTGATTTTTAGCAAAAGATGAAAATGATTTGGGATAAGGCAATAAGCATAAAGATTTGCAATTGGTAAGATGAATCGCGCTAGTTTTTTCAGAAAATGCTTGTAATCGGTATCTGCTTTGAAAAGCAGTTCGCTACCAACAGCTTTGTTGTAAATATGGTAAGTTTCCCCACAAACCAATATTTCTAATTTGTTTGTGACTTTTTTACGCATTTTGCTGATGTGTTTTGGTTTGTGTAAATATACAAAGTATTGCGACCCCGACCCGACGGGTCAAGATAATTAAAGTTTTAACCTTACCTGTACCTTAACCTCTGTTTTGTTCTTTCCATCAATTTCATCTGAACCAGAACCAATTGAGGTTCGATTAAAATAAGTTGTCCGCGCAAGCCTGAGCCATATATCAAGTTGCTTTAATGCTTTCCATCGCAGCATCAAGTAAACCCGCTGGCCTTTATCGAAATATGCCGGAATAGTAAAGGCATATAAAACATCATTTTCATAGGTGTAAATCCGGCTGTCGTAACTTCTTGTGTCGAACAATGCATACCTGAAAGTGGCTTCCAACGGAAACTGCTCCGGCCGGTATAAAATATCCTGGTAAATCAGGTATCCGAATTCCTGTTCATGAAATTCTTCTTTGTACATGATCATATCCAAACGGTTCTTAAATATTAGAAAATCAAAAACCTGGTAGTTCAGGAACACCCTGAATTCGTGGCGGTTCAGATCAATCAGCTTTTCGGTATAATCGTAGGGTTCGGCATAGTTTTCCTGCTTTTGTTTGAACCTGTATCGGAAATACATATTCATGTTTCGGGCGGTGGTGTAGCTGAGTTGGAGCAGATAATCCCTTCCCACAGAAGGTCCGTCAATCCGGTATTTGAGCCATGGAAACCAGTAATGGTCAATATATCCCGACAGGGTCCATTTTTTATGTACCAAAGCCCTGAACCCTAAATAAATACCACTTTCATTCTGCATGGCATTGCTAACACTGACAGGATTGTTATAGAGGTTTTGAAAATCTTTACCATAATTGTGATAAACCAGTGTAAAAGTAAACCTGTCTGATAACAAAGCATTAAGGCCGCCTATCCCTGCCAAACCACCATTAGATGAAGCCGAAAGTTCTCCGAATAAGCCAAACTTATTAAAATCGAAGTTCAGATCAACACCGTAATTTGAAAGCAGATCACCACTGAAAGTAAAGTATCGGTAAATATCGTCCGAAGGTATCATGGCTTTGTCTAATCTCATTTGATATGCCGTTGCACCAATTTTGAAAAACTTGTAACGGTAGGTTGCTCTTCCGCCATAGGCTGTAATTGTCAATGCATCTTTTTTCAAAAGCTCATTAACAGTACGGTGATAGCCTGTCTCGATAATGGTTTGGAGTTCTTTATCGTCTTCTGTTAAAAACGCATTCAAGGTTGCATCTACTTTATTTCGCGAATAAAACCCTGTAAATGAAATTCCCTTCCAGCCAATTGTTGCTGCTGCACCCCTGAAAAACCGGTTTTCGTTGGCTGATGTATTAGGTTTGATATTCCTGCCAAAACGCTTAATATTAACACCTTCAGCAGATTTTCCAAAAGATAGTCCTGTCCACAAAGTGAGGCCCTGGCCAAATTCAAGGTGGTAATCACCTATTACAGCCTGTTGTAAAATGCCAATATCAGAAACATAAACATGCCCCGAATAGAAATCGAACACGTTATTAATTTTTTTGCCAACCAACTGGTTCAGACTGTCACTAAGGCTGCTTTTAAAAAATACTTCACCGGCATCTTTATCCAGGGTAAAGCCAAACCGTATTTTATTTTTGTAATTGAAACCATAACGTGCATAGTACGCCTGCGGTATCCCAAGGTAAACAGAACCGGGATAACTGATTCCCGAATCCGGTGGCATGGTGTAACCGGATGAAGATTCCATGACTTGATTGTATCGTAATATCAACTGGTGTTTGCCATACCTAAAAGCCTTTTTGGGTTCGAAAGCTGTTCTTTCCTTCGCGGGCAGAACAGTAATAAAAGGGAGAATATTCTGGATGGTCTGGTTGTCGAAACCGGGCACAGACTTTAATTCATAAATGGAATACAGAGGCCCGTATTTGCTGATATAAGCATTGATATTATTGAGTTGTATGTCGTTGATCAAATAGAGTTTAACAAGCTGATCAGCATCGGTATTGAGATTAATCGGATTTTGGGCATAATATTGTAGGTCATCCAGTAAATCGGAATAGTCGAGGTTTAGGTCGGTTTGCTGCGCGATGTTTTCAAGCTGGTCGGTAATAAATTCGATATTGGTAATTTTTGTAGTATCAGCTTCTTGCGCCAGGGTGAGTTGAGGAATGATAATGCCTGACAACAGGAATATTAATGTGATCCGATTAATTTGAATTCCATTCCGCATTACGCTTAAAATTGAAAGATAAGGCTGGATTGGGGCGAAAACCCAAGTGACTGGTGCATCACAGCAGATATATCAAATCGAAGGAATTTTATATTAAAACCAAATCCCATAGAAAAGATCTCCTGCATGGTTGAAAAACCACCTCGAATGAAGAATTTCTCCTTTATGCTGTATTCGAGTCCACCACGAATAATAATTGGGTTAATGGCGGTACTTTTCTCTGCTTCAACCGTGACAAAGAAGTTTTCGGATACATTCCAGCCAACTCCCAACCTGAATACTGCCGGAATTTTTTCATTGTCGTAATTGGCAAGTTTTACCTGTATCGGATTGAAAACGTAAGCACCGATTGTTATAGTTTCGGTAACATCCGATTGTATGCCAAGTTCGAAAGTAACATTGCTTTTGGTTCCATAATTGTCGCCAAGGGTGGTTTGAAAGTAATCCAACTGCAAACCGATACGAAAATAAGGGCTGAACGAGCGGGCATAGGCCAGTCCGATTTTCATATCGTTATATAATGAGTAACCGAAATGGTTAAATGAGGCGCCCAGCACACCAATTTTTGTTGGTACTACAACTGCAGCGCTTTTCATGCTCAGTTCATTAACCAGGAAACGGCTTTCGTAATAAATTCCGAAGCTGATCTTGTCAATCAGGGCAATTCCTGCCTGGTTATTCTGTATGCTCCAAAAATCAGTTATTGCGACTGATGTTCTGCCCATGCCGGCCTGTCGTGATCCAATCGGGTAAACCTCGCCACCGGCTTTAACAGTTACTCCGCTCAAAATCAATATGACCAGCAGGTATGAATAAATATGCTTAACTGTCATCGATAGTGGTTGTTAATTGTCCTGAAAAACACTTATTTTAGGGCACTTAAATATATTAAAAAATCTAATTCAATTTATGATGAACAAAATAGTCTTTGATTTTTTACACAAACTGAAAAAAAATAACAACCGTGATTGGTTCAATGCGCATAAAGATCAGTATGAAACTGCGAGGAAGGAGGTAGAGCAATTTATCGAGCACCTGATACCTGAAATACAAAAAATAGATTCCAATATTGGTACACTCACTGCTAAACAAACTATGTTTCGAGTATACCGGGATGTACGTTTTTCGAAAGATAAATCACCCTACAAAACATATTTTGGGGCATATTTGGCTCCGGGTGGCCGAAAATCGATGAAGGCAGGATATTATATCCATTTTGATCCTGAGGGCAGTTTTGCTGCAGGAGGATCTCATTGCCCGTTGGGGGAGAACCTGAAAAAAATAAGATCGGAGATTTATTATAACCTTGGTGAATTCAACAAGATCATTTCTGACAAAAAGTTTAAAGGTGCTTTTGGTGAACTGGAGGGAGAACGTCTAACCCGGCCACCGCAAGGTTTTCCGAAAGACTTCGAAGGCATTGAAACCTTGAAATTGAAGGATTTTACTGTTTTCAGGCGGTTCACCGAAAAAGATATAGTAAAACCCGGATTTAATGAATCTGTGCTTGAGGCATTCAAAACCATGAAACCATTTAATGATTTCATGAACAGGGCGCTTGCGGAGTAAAACATTTATTTCTGTACTTAATAAATCCAAAAAATTTAATGGAGTAATGGATGGTTGGAGTATTGGAGTAAATATCTACTCCAATACTCCATTGCTCCAATATCACAAGTTTGATAACCGTAACATCAATAAAGTAGATTATGAAATGGTATAGGAGCTGAATATGAATTTAATAGCTATCTCAAACTCATCTGGTAAACAGGTGTTCCTTTTTTTACAATCCCCTGCAATTGATCCCATTGCAGGAAAATATGCGTAGCTCCCTGGGAGTAAGGCGCAATCTCGTAACTGTTGTATAAAAATCCAACACCGTTACCGTTTACATAAATATTGTGGTTAGGATCAACTTTGTCAACAAAAAAACCGGCTTCTTTTAAAGGTAGCTCATCGGGGATTTTATAATCCTTTCGAAGTTGGCTTGTGAGCAAATCCGATAATTCTCCTTCAATACTTTCATCAAAAACATCGGCAAAGGTTAATAAACGCCCATCATCAAGGTGGATGATATCGTAAGAAATATTGGTCATGCCATGTGAACCTCCTGTGTAACCATATACAAGATACTCAAGGCAAAGCATATAATTCGAGTTGTAGATCACCGACATGCTAATCATTTTTTCCCAGTTGAATGATGCACCTGATGAGTACCAGTCCTTATTCTGTTTTATATAATTTGTCAGGTACTCTTCTTCAAAGTTAACAAGCATTGAATCGGGTGATTTTGTAATGAAACCGGCACCAAAAAAATTGTTAATGATAAACTTTTCTACCGAATCCGTCACCGAAGGGTTAATATACTCTTCGGTAGGATATATCAGTGTAAGTTCAATTTCTGCCAATGGTGATTTGGGATCGGTTTTAATTAATTTTCCTTCGGAGTGAAGGTAATAAACGTCGAAAGCCATACTGCCATTAGGGTAATATTCCTTTAATTTAAACGGAAGTGTTTTTTCTGAAGGCCCGCACCACGTCCCATTTATTACAGTTCTATTTTTAACGCCTTTAAAGGTATAATCTTCACGGCCAAATTCTCGCAGACGAACATTGTTGTTCTTGTCAATTTCACCTTCCAATTCAATGGTTTTGCCATAATACATGGCATTATTTTCCTCAACAAAACGGTACTGATAATTGCCGGTGAGTCTCTGATACAAGCGTATCATATTGGCAGTCATGCTAATATTTTCACCAATAAACCCTTCATATCGGTGATACGACATTTCGGGGTTCGGCTTTTGTGCAATTAAAGTACTTGTTAATGTAAATATCAGGGTGAAGAAAATGACGATATATTTCATGTGTGCCAAACAATTTTGTGGATAGAAATAACTTACGGCAAAATTAGAACTATTCGCTGTTTGAAATCAATGGATTTCTATTTTTGTCATTCACTTTTTAACAATGTTTTCTTTAATACTTTCCATACTTTTTTCTGTCCTTATCATTATTATATTCCGGGTATTTGGAAACTTGAAAATTAATGCCTTGCAAAGCATAGTTTTTAATTATTTTTTTGCTGTAATATATGGTTTGATAATCTGGCACGAGCCGCTGAACATCAATGCTTTTGTCAGTAAAACATGGTTTGATTTATCTCTTTTTATGGGGGTGTTGTTCATCATCACTTTTTTTCTACTTTCACGATCATCACAAACCGCAGGAGTGTCAATTACGGCTGTGGCAAGCAGAATGTCGGTGATGATACCCGTAGTCGCCGGATTTGTTATTTTCAATGATACTGTCAGTGCATTAAAAATTGGGGGGATTTTGCTGGCGATATTTTCGTTTTACCTGATTTTTAAACCTGAGGGTAGTGTGCAATTGAACTGGAAAAATATTGCTCTTCCCTTTCTGCTTTTTCTAGGGATCGGGACAAATGACACGATGATGAAATATATCCAGCATTATCATTTAGCAGGCGATTTAACACTTTTCCTGACTATGGTGTTTTTTGTGTCGTTCCTTGTGGGGATGGTCATTATGCTTTACAGAATTATTGCCGGAAAAGAGAATTTCTCCTGCAAAAGCATTTTGTCAGGATTTTTGCTGGGATCGTTTAACTTTGGCAGCACATATTATTTCATTAAGAGCATGTCATTTTTCGAGTCATCGGTTTTTTTCCCTGTGGTTAACGTAAGCATTGTTGTGCTAACTTCGCTTATCGGCTTTTTTGTTTTTAAAGAGTATCTGAGCCGCATTAACTGGATCGGAATTATTGTTGCGATAGCGGCAATATTATTAATTACTGTTGCATAATTATTCTGTAAAATGGAGCCTGGATCATATCAAACAATAAAGAAGCAATCAGAAGCTATCTACAAAGAGAAAGGGAGCAAGTTTATTGCAAAAGTATTTTATATAGAAACCGAAGAACAATTCAAGGAGCAGCTGGAAAAGGTAAAAAAGGAATATCATGATGCGCGACACCATTGTTATGCATACAGGATAAATCCTAAAATTGAGCAGTTCAGGAGCAACGATGATGGGGAACCATCAGGAACTGCAGGAAAACCGATCTTAAACCAGATTTATTCTCTGGAACTTTTTAACGTACTTGTTGTTGTGGTCAGGTATTTCGGTGGAACCAAATTGGGTGTAAGCGGTTTGATCAACGCATATAAAACTGCAACTCACGAAGCATTGTCTTCAGCACAAATCGAAACCAGGTACATAATGCACCAATTAGAACTCAATTTTGAGTATCCTTTAATGAATGATATTATGCGCATTATTAAGGAAGAAAATCTTGAAATATTGAGCCAGTTTTACGATCAAAATTGTGTTATTAAATTAACAGTAAAAAAAAGTAATTTAGAGCGTGTTTTAATAAGGTTGGAAAAGATACATCAGGTAAAATTCAAGGTTTTGAAAAGCAGGTAAATACAATAATCAGGAGCCTCACTGCATATACGAAAAAAAAAGTTGAATGTCAACTAAAAAAAAACTTTTTTTTTAACTTTTTTTAATAGACATTTGCTTCACTCTACTGAGCCCTCTATCTATAAATTTATTTGTATGACTTGCAGATTGTTAACATTATTTTAACCAAAAAACCAGTGTCTATAGGAAAAATTATTACTTGGAAATGACGAAAAAGCAAATTGAGGTATGGGACAGATGTCTGAAAGTTATTCGGGATAATATCCCGTATCAGAGTTACAAAACATGGTTTGAACCCATTGTTCCAGTCAAACTTGAAGAAAATGTACTTACTATACAGGTTCCCAGCCAGTTTTTTTACGAATGGCTTGAAGAACACTATATTAACCTGCTTAAAAAAACTATTAAAAAAGAGCTTGGCATACATGGCCGATTGGAATATAGCGTTATCATGGATAGCTCCTCAAGCGAATCAAGGCCATATTCCGTAAATTACCCTACCACTGAAAGGAGGGCTACCAGGAACAAACCGGTTATTATGCCGATTGATCTTAACAAAGGAAAAACCCGTGATATACCGAATCCTTTTATTATTCCCGGATTGAAAAAGATTAAGGTTGAATCGCAATTGGTTGATTCTTATTCATTCGATAATTTTGTGGAAGGTGACTGCAACCGGCTTGCCCGTTCGGCAGGTTGGGCCATTTCGGAAAACCCCGGAAAAACTGCCTTTAACCCTTTACTTGTTTACAGCAATGTTGGACTGGGAAAAACACACCTTGTACATGCGATAGGCCTTCAGGTTAAAAATAATTATCCTGAAAAAACGGTACTCTATGTAAAAACCAATGAGTTTGTTAATCAATACATTGATTCGGTAAGAAACAATAACCAGAACGATTTCATTCATTTTTACCAGATGATCGATGTACTGATCATGGATGATATACAGTTTATTGCAGGCAAGGAAAAAACACAGGACATATTTTTTCACATTTTTAACCACCTTCACCAGAATAACAAGCAATTGGTGCTGACTTCAGATAAACCACCTGTAGAACTGAAAGGTATGGAACCCCGTTTATTATCGCGCTTTAAATGGGGACTGGCCGCTGACCTTCAGGTACCTGATCTCGAAACAAGGATTGCTATCCTAAAAAACAAACTTTACAAGGATGGTATTGAAATGCCATATGAAGTGATCGAATACTTGGCGTACAGTATCACAACCAACATTCGTGAAATGGAAGGGGCTTTGATCTCTATTTTAGCACAATCAACTTTAAATAAAAAAGCAATTACGCTGGAACTGGCCAAGCAAATGATTGATAAGTTCGTGAAGAATACAACGCGCGAAATATCGATCGATTTTATCCAGAAAGTAGTATGCGATTATTTTGGATTGCCGCTTGAAACTATTAACTCAAAAACACGCAAACGCGAAATAGTTCAGGCCCGGCAACTGGCAATGTTCTTCTCAAAAAAACACACCAAAAGTTCGCTTGCAACCATTGGCTTGCATTGTGGGAACAAAGACCATGCAACCGTTTTACATGCCTGTAGGACAGTAAATAACCTGGTTGAAACAGACAAGCGTTTCAGGGTATATGTGGAGGAAATCGATAAAAAGCTGAAACTTTAAACTACTGTTAACAATTATTTTTTAATTCGTTGACATACAGCATCATTAAGGTGCTGCTGTAAAATTATATTGCATTTTCCGTAAATTTTTATTACCTTTAGAAGCCGTTTTCTTTAATTTATAGGAGTTAAAAGGCACTGGTATAAAATATATATAGTTAAAAAATGAACGTTTTATTTATTTGCATGGGAAACATTTGCAGGTCACCTTTGGCTGAAGCATTGTTGAAGAAGAAATTTTCTGAGAACAACATAACCGGTGAAGTATCTTCTGCTGGTTTCGAATCTTTCTTCATCAATGAACCACCCGATTCAAGAGCAAGGGAGGTAGCGGAAAAGCATGGTTTGAACCTGGCTGGGCGGGCAAGGATCTTCTTAAAAAGCGATTTCGATCGTTTCGATAAGATTTTTGTTATGGATACGCAAAACTATAGGGATGTACTTGATCTGGCAAGAAGTGAACAGGATAAACGCAAGATTGATTACATGCTTAATGTTTTGGAACCTGGTAGAAACAAAACAATGCCTGATCCGTTCAGAAGCGGATTAAAAGACATGGATTCTGTTTATTTTCTGCTCGACAAAGCCACTGACAGCATTGTTGATATGGCAAAAGTGAACTATACAGTGTGAATTTTGGAACGGATACCGTCTGAAACTGATATTGTTCAAGCTGCTAATCGAATTCGGCCATTTATTCATCAAACACCTGTATTAACATGCTCAACATTCAACCGAATGTTTGAGACGAACCTCTATTTTAAATGCGAGAACTTCCAGAAAGTTGGTGCTTTCAAGTCGCGAGGCGCTGTAAATGCTGTGTTTTCGTTAGATGAAGAAGTAGTAAAAAATGGTGTTGGAACCCATTCTTCGGGTAACCATGCCCAGGCACTGGCACGGGCAGCAAAACTCAGAAAAATACCTGCATACATTGTGATGCCGGAAAATGCCCCGCAGGTAAAAGTTGATGCAGTTAATAATTATGATGGGATCATAACTTTTTGTAAACCCACCTTGCAAGCACGCGAAAAGACTTTGGCAGAAGTCATTGAAAAAACCGGGGCCATCGAAGTTCATCCCTACGACAATTACAAAGTGATCGAAGGGCAGGCTACCTGCGGAAAGGAACTGCTTGAATCTGTTGCCGATCCCGACCTGATACTCTGCCCAGTTGGTGGTGGCGGATTGCTGAGCGGAACCGCACTATCGGCAAATTATTTTTCAGATGGTACAGACGTAATTGCCTGCGAACCTGCCGGTGCTGATGATGCTTACCGATCTTTCAAGTCAGGAAAACTAATCCCAAGCATCAATCCGCAAACTATAGCTGATGGGTTACTTACCTCCGTCGGACAACGTAATTTTCCAATTATTCTAAAGTACGTTAGTGACATTGTAACAGTTAGTGAGGAAGCGATTATAAAAGCCATGTCATTTATTTTTGAGCGGATGAAAATCGTGGTTGAACCTTCGGCAGCAGTGCCTTTTGCAGCGATTCTTGAAAATAAGGTCAATGTGAATGGAAAGCATGTTGGCATCATCCTATCGGGTGGTAATATTGATCTTAAAAAATTACCTTTTTAGCTTTATGAAAGGACAACTCTACCTCGTTCCGTCAACATTGGGTGATTTTAATACCATCAGCCAGGCAATACCCACATACAATATTGAGGTTATTCATCACCTCACAATTTTCATCGTTGAGAATGTAAGGACAGCCCGGCGATTTATTTCAAAAACAAAACATCCGGTACCCATTGATGAGATGACTTTTTTTGAACTGGGAAAACATACGCCTGTTGATCAGGTGCTGAATTATCTTGAACCGGTTGTTACGGGAAAAGATATTGGTTTATTGTCGGAGGCAGGAACACCCTGTATTGCTGATCCGGGAGCGATAATTGTAAGCATGGCGCACAAAAAAGGTATTGAGGTTATTCCGCTTGTTGGGCCGAATTCGATTATCCTGGCTTTAATGGCATCCGGTTTCAATGGTCAGAATTTTAGTTTTCATGGCTATTTGCCTGTTGATAAAGGAGAATTAAATCGGAAAATCAAGGAATTGGAATCTGCAATTTACAAGAAAGATCAAACACAAATTTTTATTGAAACACCTTTCAGGAATAAACAAATGCTGAGTAATTTACTGAATATCTGCAATCAGTCAACCAGCTTATGTGTGGCTGTTAACCTTACACTTCCTGATCAGCAAATTATCTCAAAAACAATAAGAGGGTGGAAAACAACCAATATTGATTTACACAAAAAACCTGCTGTGTTTCTACTCTATAAATAACAGGAATTCTTAGTGGTGATGCCCACCGTTACCATGCACATGCCCGTGCGAAAGTTCTTCCACCGAAGCTTCGCGAACCTCAATAATTTGTCCTGAGAAGTAAAGGTTCTGTCCGGCAAGCGGATGGTTGAAATCCATCACGAGAGTTTTATCTTTAATGGCCAGAACCCTTCCCTCAACCGGGCTTCCATTTTCATCCTGCATGGCGACCATTTTGCCGATGGCAACGATTTCTTCAGCAATCTTACCATCGATCTCGAAAAGTTCCTTTTCCAGTTCAATGATGCCTTCTTCATTTGATTCGCCGTAAGCATCATCCGATACCAGGTGAAAATTGAATTCATCGCCAGAAGTTAAACCTGATAAGTTATCTTCAAAAGTAGGTAACAATGTACCTGCACCGAATAGGTGAACAAATGGCCTGTCTTCTTCAACTTTTTGTATGACTTCTCCGTCTTCATTGTCAAATCGTAGTACATAGGTGAGGGTAACTACTTTGTCCTTCCCGACTTTCATATTCCTTTTTTTGTGGTGGTTACTTTAAATGCGCGGCAAAAATAATTAAATATACATTGGAATGGAGATGCTGAAAAAAATATACATGCATGACTTTGAACTTTAGACTTTGAACTTTAGACTTTAAACTTTAGACTTTAAACTTTAGACCTTAGACTTTGAACTTTAGACTTCCCCCTTACAACATCGAACTCAATTTTTAGTTATTATTGTACTTCAATTGAATCGTAACCTTCGAAGTCCACTTTTTTGATATGAATAAACTTGAGGCGCCGGTACTCGAAATAAAAAACCTGACCAAAACCTACGGCAGTTTAACTGCACTTTCTGATTTTTCTTTGCAAGTATTCCCGGGTGAGATTTTTGCTATCCTGGGTCCGAATGGCAGCGGTAAAACAACTACACTTGGTATTTTGCTCGATATCCTGAAGGCCGACAGTGGCGAATTTTATTGGTTTGGAGAGCGCCCAACAGATAAACAACGACAGAAAATTGGTTCATTGTTGGAAACACCCATATTTTATCCTCATTTGTCGGCTGTGAATAACCTGCGAATTGTTGCCGATATTAAAAATGCACCATACAGTAAAATTGATGAATTGCTTTCTCTTATGGGGCTATCCGAGCGAAAAAACAGCAAATACAAAACGTATTCACTGGGCATGAAACAACGACTGGCTATTGCGGCTGCTCTTATTGGCGATCCTGAGGTTCTGATACTGGATGAACCCACAAATGGCCTTGATCCGAAAGGTATTGCAGAGATCAGGGATTTGATCACGAGGGTCGGAAAACAGGGTACCACCATAATTCTTGCCAGTCATTTGCTTGATGAGGTACAGAAAGTTTGTTCCCATGTTGTGATCCTGAGCAAAGGAGAACGGATCAGTGGTGGTAAGGTAAGCGAAGTGTTAAGTGCATCGCCTGCACTGGAGCTGGCAGCCGAAAATATGGATCAATTGAAACTGGTTCTCGAACAAAGTGATTTGTTTACTGAAATCAAAACGGAAAACGAACTCCTGATCGCTTCGATGGAAAAGAATATAAACCCTGCTGAACTCAATAAAATACTTACGGAGAAAGGAATTTTTTTAACGCATCTGAACCTGCGAAAAATATCCCTTGAAAAATACTTCCTTGAACTTTTATCCGACAACAATGTATAGGTTATTAAAAATAGATTTCAGGAAGTATTTCTTCAGCCGCACATTCTGGGTGTTGATATCCATGTACCTGGCACTCATTGTTTTGGTTTTTTTCAGTTCCGAAAAAATACTGAACAACATCATCGTTGACGCAGGGCAAAGTTCACCAGTTCCTGTTCCGAGCTTTTCGCTGTACAGTTTCCCACTCGTGTGGCATAATCTGACCTTCGTTGGTGGGTTTTTCAAGATCTTCCTGGCGTTGATCGTGATGAGTTTTATCACCAACGAATTCACCCACAAAACTATCCGGCAAAACGTAATGATGGGCGTAAGCAGGAGCCAGTTCCTTTTGTCGAAAGTATTGTTTGTGTTTAACATAAGCCTGCTCTCCACACTGATATTATTTGCCTCGGGTAGCATATTGGGTGTATTGCGCACCGAACAGCCAACAACAGCTTTGTTTTTTGAGAAGATCGAATTCCTGCCGGCTTATTTTCTGGAGTTGTTTACATTTTGTTCAATGGCGCTGATGCTTGCCTTTTTTATACAACGCTCAGGGCTTTCAATCGGGTTGCTTGCACTGTATTATTACATTATTGAGCCAATAATATCATATACGGTCCCTGAAAAAATATCGGAATATTTACCGGTTGTGGCAATGGGAAATTTGATCGATATTCCCAATTCATCGCTAATGAAAATGTTTGGTGTCAATTTCAGGGAATTTATTTCGTTGCCGGATGTATTTACCTGCATAGTTTACAGCATCGTTTTTATCGGAATTACTTTCTGGCTAATAACGAAAAAGGACATTTAATGAGGATTTTACTTTTGTGCCTTAAAGCTTTTGTGTTGTTTACAGGAATCAGTATTATGCTAACTGCCTGCTCCGCGCCGGAACAAGTTGTTGTTCAACAAAATTTTCCTGAACCTGACGACCGTTACGACAGCGAATTCCCGGTAAAAAGTGTTTCTGAAAAGCTTGATTTTGTTTCCACAACTGTAAAAAAACTGGATTGCCTCGCATTTTATATAACTTATGTTTTCCCTCCAGAAAATACTGTTGATCCGAATCACATCACCAAAGCAGTTCTACAGGAACAATCCATCTCCAATGCGATTACCAACCAATCGGTTGCTGGAACAGCCTGGGTAATCTATTATGACGGTATCAATATAGGATTGCTAACCTGTGCTCATGTGGTAGATTTCACCGATACGATTATTACGAGGTATAATAATGGGGAAGGACCGGTGGAGTTTATTTCGGTGAAAATCAAACAACAGAACTTTATTAAAGATCTTCCTGTGGGAAATGAAATTGAGATATTGGCAAAAGATGATAAACATGATATTGCTTTATTGGGTAAAAAGCTTGATAATCATGGTGGCTTATTGTCGGTATTGAATTTTCCGGTTGGCAACACCCGCGACCTCGACTGGGGATCGGTGGTTTACGTAATGGGCTATCCTGTAGGACATTTGATGGTGACGCGCGCTCTGGTGAGTAAGCCCGACAAAGCTAAAAAAGGCAGGTTTTTAACCGATGCACTTTATAACAGAGGTATCAGCGGCAGCCCGGTATTTGCCATACGAGACGGTGTGCCCAATTTTGAGCTGGTGGGCATGGCAAGTTCTGCTTCAGCCAGCCAGGTGTATTATGTAAAACCCGGCAAGAACGCACCGGAATATATCAACCCTGAAGAGCCGTTTACCGGGGATTTATATGTGGATCAGCACAAAGACATCAAATACGGCGTTACTTTCAATGTAAGCATTGAAGCCATTACAGGCTTCCTGAAAGACAAGCGTACCTTGCTCACCAATAAAGGCTATGATGCCGAGCTGTTTTTTAAGTAAACAACAATACGTTCAATTGCCTGCCTTTGCCGTATCGGCTTCGCGCAGGCAGGTGAGTCCTGCTACAGGCGGGACGTGGCAATCCCAATGTACAATTCACTGCAAAGGACTACGTCAGTCGCAAACTCCCTCGGAACAAAATGTGAGTTACCACTGGAGCGCGGATATTCAGCGTTCCTCAAATGGATGAGTTTTAACAGAAGAATTAATCAAGCCTGTTTATTTTTTGACTAAAAACAAAAAACCGAATTCAAAACAGATAAAAGCGTATCTTTGCCGGAATTTCAGATTTAAGAATTTGCGCTACAATTCGCTAATTTACATCACATTATTAGTTCATCACAGCTCTCCTTTTTAAATCCATTTTATAAATATTAAATTACTGGTTTTATTAAATTAGCATTTACCCGACCGAAGACTTTTGTATCCCCGATATCAACGAAGATATACCGGATAAGCAAAACTCTATTGACGGGTCAAATCAACCTTGTAACTAAATATAAACAATTAAAATTTTATTGATAATGAACATTTATGTAGGAAACCTTGATTACAAGGTAGATGAAAATGACCTTCAGGGAATTTTCGAAGAGTATGGAACTGTTAGTTCCACAAAAGTTATAACTGATAAGTTCAGTGGCAGAAGCAAAGGCTTCGGTTTTGTAACAATGGAAAACGAGGATGAAGCTAATAAAGCGATAAGCGAATTGAACGGTACTACATTACAAAGCAGGGAAATTGTTGTTAACGAGGCAAGACCCAAGAGAGACAACTTTGACAACAGAAATTAGAAGAATTTATTATGGCAAAAGGAAAAGTAAAATGGTACGATGAAGTCAAAGGTTTTGGCTTTATTGAATCAGAAGAAAGTGGTGATATATTTGTTCACCGATCCAGTTTATCAAGTCCGTTTAGCGGGCTGGAGTCTGAACAGGAAGTTGTTTTCGATATCGAAAAGGGCGCAAAAGGCCTTGTGGCTGTCAACGTGCAAACAGCAGATTAAATTATATTGCAAAGCAAAAAAAGACAAATAACTAAAATACTGTGCGGCAGTTAAAAATTACAAAACAAATAACGCAGCGATCCGATGAATCGATCAGCCGCTATTTTCAGGAGGTGAACAAGTATCCAATGATCACTGCTGAAGAGGAGGTTGAACTAACGATGCGCATTAAAGATGGCGATGACATTGCTCTGGAGAAGCTTGTTGTTGCCAATCTTCGTTTTGTAATCTCAGTAGCCAAACAATATCAAAACAAAGGTTTATCGTTTTCTGATTTAATAAACGAAGGGAACTTTGGTTTGGTTAAAGCTGCCCAAAGATTTGATGAAACACGTGGCTTTAAATTCATTTCGTATGCTGTCTGGTGGATCCGCCAGTCGATTATGCAGGCTATTGCAGAACAAACCAGGATTGTACGTTTGCCATTAAACAGGATTTCGTCGATCAATAAGATCAGTAAGGCAATATCTTATCTCGAACAGGAATACGAACGGGAACCAACCATCGTTGAAATTGCCGAGCATCTCGATTTGTCGAACGATGAAGTAACCATTGCAAACAAAATAAAAAATCGGCAGGTATCGTTTGATAAACCACTTGCGGGCGATAACGACAACGAATTCAACCTTTACGACCTTGTTCAGACCGGTAATATCCCGCCACCCGATGATGACATCTTGAAAGAATCTCTTTTTACAAATATCAACCGGGCTTTAAACAAACTTTCGAAAAGGGAGGCGGAAATATTAACTATGTATTTTGGCCTGTTCAATACACCTGCCTATACGGCGAGCGATATTGCAATAGAATACAATATGTCATCCGAACGTGTCAAACAAATCAAAAAATTTGGATTGAATAAATTAAAGAGACTACTGAAAGGAAATTATGCTTTCCAGGAATAAAAAACCAGCGGGTTCAACGGAAAAATGAATTATTAATTAAAAACTGAAATTATTTATGGGCAGATCAAAGGAAACATTTAACAAAAAAGAAGTACAGAAGAAAAAAGCGAAAAAGCGTCAGGATAAAGAAAAAAAGAGACTGGCTAAAAAAGAAAGCGAAACTAAAGGCGGCATGGATGATATGATCGCGTATGTTGATGAATATGGAAGGATTACTGACACTCCTCCCGAACATGAAAGAACCAAAGTAAAAGCCAAAGATATTGAAATTGGCGTACCCAAAAAGAGTGATTTGCCTGAAGAGGATCCCGTAAGAAAAGGAACAGTATCCTTTTTCAACGACTCGAAAGGTTATGGGTTCATTAGAGATTCAGAAACCAAAGAAAGCATTTTTGTCCACGTAAATAATGTGCTTGAAGAAATTAAAGAAGGTAACCTGGTTAGCTTTGAAGTTGAAAAAGGGCAAAAAGGACTTGCTGCCACAAAGGTTAAGATAATCAAGTAAGTAAGGCCTCAATATTTATTGATTGCCTGCAATAAACTCAGGAATTATTTCATAAAAAAAGTAAACTCAACTTAGTCTTTAGCGCAACTCCCTGAAGGAAACTATACGCTGTTTGGTATAAACCAGGTAAACACCTCAAATAGTTGCAATCCCGATGTAACACTCTCATTTCATTGTATGGGAATCCGTCGTTCGCCCTTGCACAACCAACCCGATTTCTTCGAAATTAAGAAAAATAACAGATCGATTAATTGCCTGCCTTCGCCAAATCTGCTAATTGACGGAGCAGGCAGACAAGACAATTTCTGTCCCATCATATTCGTTGACTGACTACTAAAACACAATATATTTGAGGTTCGGAAGTCAGAATTAAAATCTAAAAAAATCACCTACCTTTGGACAGCTTAAGAATCGGGCTTACATCAATTTAACAGGCTGACTATCAGTAATGAATAAGAAACGCAACCAATTAATCTATTTAGTGAAAGAAGAACTGACACTTTTTCTGAGTCTTGGTTTTGGCGTATTCTTATTTGTCCTTTTTTTCCAACCTTTCCCACTCGATACTTTTGATTTTAACAACCGGCTGTTGTTTGTTGCCGGCCTGGGGGCAATCGTTTTTGTATTTGTGGTTCTGGTGCGGGTGGTTTTCCCCTTGCTTATTCAGAGATATGACAGGGGCGACAATGAAACCCTGTTCTCTTCTTTCATGGGCGGTTTCATCATTTTTGCTTTAAGTTCGATTGCCTTTGCTTTCTACCTGCATTATGTTGGTTCAGTAAGCATTTCCTTTTACATTATGTTTAAAGTGGCATTAATTTGTCTTGCCCCACCCGTGACTTTAAGGCTTTACGATGCATATAAGGAATTAAAGCTTCAAAACGAATCACTCATCAAAGAAAAGGAGATAGCAGAAAAACCGGTTGAAAAATATGAAGAAAACGACCTGAACAAATCCATTGAGTTTATTTCAGGTTATAGTGCCGAGAACTTAAACTTGCTTATATCAGATATTGCTTTTATCAAATCTGCCGATAACTATGTAGAAATTGCATACAAAGAAGACGGTCATTTTAGGAAGAAACTCATAAGGAATACTCTGAAGAATATTGAGCAACAACTGAAGCCATATCCCGGTTTCCTTCGGAGCCATCGCATTTGTATAGTCAATAGACACTATATCGAAAAGCTTAACAAGGATGCCAATAACCACTGGCTGACCATAAAGGGATATGATGAGCAAATCCCGGTATCACGGCAGTATTTGTTGAATTTTAAAGAATCATTTTAAACCTTAGGGGTGAATGCCACTCACCCTTAAATTCTGGTATTAGTCACTATTTACCAGCCATTAATCCCCTTTTTTTACTATGGAACCAATTGGGGAATATTTTTGCTCAAATTTATTTTTGAAGTACTGTGAATATTTTAATGGTATATCCTGAATATCCCGATTCATACTGGAGTTACAGGCATGCTTTACGCTTTATTTCCAAGAAGGCTGCTGTACCACCTCTTGGTTTAATAACCGTATCGGCTATGCTCCCAACAACATGGCAGAAAAAACTGGTGGACATAAATGTCTCAGCCCTTCAAACAAGTGATATCATATGGGCTGATTATGTTTTTATCAGTGCGATGCACATACAAAAGGAATCGGTACGCCAGATAATTAAGGAGTGCATGAAGCATAAGGTGAAAATTGTTGCAGGCGGCCCTCTCTTTACTCAGGAATTCAATAACTATCCTCAAATTGATCATTTTATTTTAAATGAAGCGGAGATTACATTACCCCTGTTTCTGAAAGATATTGATGCCGGACATCCCCCCAAAAAAATATACAGAACCGATGAATATGCTGATATTACATTAACCCCTGTACCCGATTATCATTTGTTGTCGAGGAAAGCATATGCTTTTATGAATATCCAGGTTTCGCGCGGATGCCCTTTTTCATGTGATTTTTGTGAAATTACTTCACTTTTGGGTCACAAGGTAAGGATGAAAAACACCAGTCAGATTATAAAAGAGCTTGAGATACTTTATAATCTTAATTGGCGTGGGCCCGTATTTATTGTTGACGATAATTTTATTGGAAACAAAAAAGAAATTAAAAACAACTTGCTTCCGGAAATGAGAAAATGGATGCAGATCCATAAATATCCATTTACATTTAATACCCAAACAACTATTAATCTTGCTGATGACGAAGAACTAATGTCGTTGATGACTGATACAGGATTCGACTCCGCTTTTATTGGTATCGAAACTCCTGAGGAAAAATCTCTTCAGTGTTGTAATAAAATTCAGAACAAAAACAGGGACCTGCTCCAAAGTGTAAAAAAAATACAAAAGGCCGGATTACTGGTTTCAGGCGGGTTCATTGTGGGTTTCGATAGTGATTCTCCAGGTGTTTTTCAACGACAAATTGATTTTATCCAGCAAAGCGGAATCGTATCTGCAATGGTTGGGCTGTTAAATGCACCAAAAAACACCAGGCTATACCAACGACTTGAGGCAGAAAACAGGTTAACAACTGAAGTAACCGGAAGCAACACCGATTTATCCATGAATTTTATCCCAAAAATGAACTACCATGAACTTATAGAGGGGTATAAAACAATAATTCAGAATATCTATACAGCAAAGCCTTATTATAAAAGAATACGTCAGCTTTTATTAAATTACAGAAAGAAACATGTAGGGCAAACGAAAATAGAATTTTCCCATCTGATCGCCTTCATTAAATCAATTATTATTATCGGAATTCTTAATAAAGGACAAGGAGAATATTGGAAATTTCTTATATGGACACTTATACGACGCCCCGGCTTATTTATAGATGCAATGACCTATACTGTATACGGTTATCATTATAGAACAGTATATGGGTTAAGAAATTAGACCGTAATTAAAAAAAATAAATTGAATATGACCAAAGCACATTCGTTTCATATACCTGTTATGGGAATTGGATATACCATTGATACGCCGTTAAAGATTTCTCGGTACGGTATGGATTCAGTTATTTCGCTGGTGGATGACATACTGCTGGAAAAGATAAGAAAGATGTATTGCGGTAAATATAAAATTCCTTATGATGAGATTACTGATAAAACCGAAGATTTTAGGGCAGCAAGGATTACATCTTACCTGAACTTAATCAACAACCTGGCCGAAAAGAAATTTGAAGAATTTAAGAATGTTACTATTGAGAAAGGTAATGAACTAAAAGAGTTCTTCAATATGTTACCCGACAGTTCAGCCATCAAACAGGAATTCAAGAGTTTAACGGCAAAATATTTTAATCTGGATGAAGTTAAGAAATGGTTGAACGACAACTTATCAATGGGCAGTATCGATGTGAATATTATGACCAAAGTTGATAAGAACAACTTTGTAAAAGGAGAACAATTACCCATCGAATACAATGACGCCCATGCTGCACTCAGGGGATTTGCGAATAGCGATTTAAAATCATCAATCGTGCTTTCGGCAGGAATGAATCCCAGATTGTACAGCTACATGGAGCAATTTGAAGATTTCTATCCGGATGAGCATGGGGGCATCAAAAAGAAAATTATTCTGAAAGTCAGTGATTATAAATCGGCTTTGATCCAGGGTAAATTCCTGGCTAAAAAAGGACTGTGGATATCAGAATACAGAATTGAATCGGGATTGAACTGTGGCGGACATGCTTTTGCGACAAATGGATTTCTGCTGGGACCGATTTTGGCTGAATTCAGGGATAACCGAAAAGAATTACTTCAATCCATTCACGAAATCCTGGTTCAGGCATTATCCAACAAAAACCGACCGGTACCCGAAATAGAATTACCCGTAAAATTTACCGCCCAGGGTGGTGTTGGTACTGCTGAGGAACATCAGTTCCTGATCGATCATTACCAGGTTGATTCGGTTGGATGGGGCACGCCTTTTCTTTTGGTACCCGAAGTAACTACAGTTGACAATTCAACGCGAAACAAATTAATTGAAGCCAGAGAAAGTGATTTGTATTTAAGCAATATTTCTCCTCTGGGCATTCCTTTCAACAGTCTGAAAGGCAATACCAAGGATATCGAAAAATCATCTTTGATTTTGAGAGGAAAACCGGGAAGCGCATGCCCCAAGAAATATGTGGCATTAAATAATGAGTTCGCTGGTACGTTTATGTGTACAGCTTCGCGCCGTTATCAGAACCTGAAAATTAAGGCATTGAAGCAGGAAAATCTTTCTCCGGAAGAGTATAAAGTTAAATATGATCAAATTGTTGAAAAAGCGTGTACCTGTGTAGGTTTAGGGACATCGGCTTTGCTGGCACATAATCTGGATACAAAAGTTGAAGGCGAAGGTGTTTCGGTTTGTCCGGGACCGAACATGGCGTATTTCTCAAAATCAATGAGTTTAAAAGAGATGACTGATCATATTTATGGACGATCAAATGTGATCGAAAGAAATGACCGGCCGAATATGTTTATCAAAGAACTAAAGATCTACATCGATTTTCTAAAAGATAAAATCGAGGAAACGAAGGTTTCCATGACGAAAAAACAAGAAAAGTATTTAGTAACTTTTGAACATAACCTGAATGAGGGGATTGACTATTACCAAAAATTATTCACCGAATTAAAGGGAAAGTTCGAAGACACAAAATCCGGTGTCCTGCGCGATTTGGAAGCCAGTAAAAAAGCGTTAAACCTTCTGATCAGCGAGCGTTAAAAAAATCGTTTAATTTTAAGCCACACTCTAAGCGGGGTGTAACAATCTTTCCTTTTACTTAAAACCTTTATAAATAAGTCTTTAGCCTGGGCTAATTCTAAGTAATGTATAAATTTATCAACACTTTATAAGTGCAAAATTTATATTGTGCTTTAAGGATAAAAGGCAATGAAAGCATGACCTTATCAGCCTTTTGGCAGACAGAGATGAATGATTTTGCAATAAAGAATTAGGATGACTATTTATACAACTGATTGTAAATCACACAAGCGAAACCTCCCGAAATTCATTAATACAATTGGATGAAAAACTTTATTTATAAAATGTAATAAAGTATAAATTGTTGCGACCTATAAATTGAACTTAAGTTTGTTGTTTGAACAGAGAATCACAAATAAGGGAATTTACTGAACAGATTGAGAAAAACCAGGGAATAATCGTAAAGGTGTCCAGAATGTATTGCGATAATGAGGCCTGTAGAAAAGATTTGTTTCAGGATATATTATTGCAACTATGGAAATCGTACCCAACATATAAACAGATATCAAAATTTTCTTCATGGATGTACCGTGTCGCATTAAACACGGCGATCTCGCAATTCAGAAAAGAGAGAAAAAGCACCAATGATTTTGTTCGGGAAGTACCTGAAAATATTACCGATAATGATGGTTATGATGAAAAGGAAAAACGCGCAAAAATTCTTCACGAAGCAATTGGTAAATTAAGTAAAGCCGAAAAAACCATCATCATTCTTTATATGGATGATTATCCTTACGAAGAGATTTCGGATATTATTGGTATTTCTGTTTCTAATGTTGGTGTAAAAATCAACCGTATCAAGTCGAAATTGCAAAAGATATTATTAGAACTGGGCTATGGACTTTAATGAAATTAAAAATACGTGGAAAGATTCTTATAAAAAGGAAACCCTCCTCAGCAAGGAGCAGATTGGAGCTTTGCTTAGAATTAAAAGCAATTCAAATACTGCATTAAATAAAATTAAAAGAAGTAGTAAATTTGAATTAATAGGCGGCGCCTTAATGTATCTGATTATTATTGGCGAATTGTTTATGTATGTAAATACACCAGATGTATTCATCATAATTGCGCTGATAACTTTATTCATGGTTTTTTTTTACTATTCTGCATTACGAAATTTAAATAGAATAATAAACACAGCAATTTCTGGTGATCAGTTAAAACCAACATTAATTAATACTATTAATACTATTGAGAAACATGTAAATTTCGGAGGCGGCAATTTTTTTAAATTTTTCTTAATACCATTCTCAATAGTGTTCGGGTTGGCCATTGGTATCTATATCGGCTCAGGCGATAAGAGTATTATTGAAACAATATACTCACTTAAAAGCAAATCAATAATAAAGATAATTCTTGTAATTGTGATTGGAAGCGGAATCACTATTCCTTTTTCTCAATACATGAATAAACGGATGTATCAACAGCATCTTGATGAGTTAAAACAATATTTGAAAGAGTTTGAAGAAACCGATAATATTTAATCAATAAAAAATAATAAAATGAAAAAGAAATCTAATACTTATTTTAAACATGTTGGATATTATATTATAGCAAGTGCTATTGTGTGGGGGGCAGTAATAGTTGGGTGTTCTTTACAATTGAAAGGTACACCTTATTACGACGAAATAAGCCCAATCCTCTTTGGTGGAGTAATTATCCACTTTATATTAATATGGGCTCCCCTCGGAATTCAATTTAAGAAAACAAAGGAAGAGTAAAAGTTGATTTTTGTTAAACCGCTTTTCCTAAGCTGATAATCATCTTATTTTTTCAATTTAAATGCTTGAGTGAAAACTCATACCGGAATTGTATATCCATAAAATACTTTAAACTTTTTATTAGTAAGACTAAGCGATATTCGTTACTTGACCACACCCTGTGGTCCCCCTGCCAGGGGGACAAATATTTCTGCACAGGGTTTTCTCCCCTTGAGTGGGAAAATACTTATACCTACAATTAAACAAACACTTTCTTCACATAAGGCGAAGTTGACAATCGAAGCAATGCCGAATAGTTAATATCAAATGCTATTTCACTTCCTACTTCAATATGTTTTTCAGAATGTAAAATTAAATGATCGCTGCTTGCTCCAATAACTTTGGCATTTATTCTTGGGGTTATTGCTTTTGTATCAACATCTTGTTCCCCGATTCCAATTATAATCCTATTGATATTACCAATATCTGCAAAATCAGGTGTATCTCCAAATGCATTTTGACATATTTCACCATAAGGCAAAGATGGTTTTATTTTACTCTCTATAACCTCACCTATTAAGGTAAATGCATCAATATATAATTTCGGGATTTTGTTTCTGTGCAGAGTTTCCCTGCCAAATAGAATAGCCTCACCAATTCTTAAGTTATTAATTTTCCCTGTATTTTCAGCAGATAGAAACCATTTATAATTTGCAGAATTCCCACCTGAAATCATCTGTAGTTTTATATTGTATTTTCCTTGAATACGATCTGCTGTTTCAGATAATTCAGCCATATTTTTCTCTGTAGGTTTTATACCTCCGAAGCAAGCAAGATTTGCACCAATACCATATAATTCAACGCCTTTTAGCGGTATTATTTGTTCAACAATTAAGTCAATATCATCAGGTAATATCCCTTCTCTTAAATCACCAAGTTCTAACATCAACACTACCTTGTGTCTTTTGCCTTGTTTAAGAGAATGTTCAGATAATAATTTAATTGTGGATATTTCAGAGTTTAAACTTATATCGGCATATTTAACAACCTCTGCAACTTCGGTGTGAGCAGGCAGTCGTGTAAGCAAAAATTCTGCTTTAACTCCGAATTCTTTCATTTTTTTAATATTCTGAACAAGGGAAACTGCAATAGTGGAAATCCCGCACTTTAAAATTGCATTTGCAACTTCATGAGAACCTGTTACCCCCTTTATTACTGCAGTAACAGAAATCCCTTTTTTTGCAAATAATTCTTTTAATGTTTTAGCATTGTGCTTTATCTTGTTTATATCAATTTCTAATTTGGGCATTACATTATTTTATATCTTTTTAAAGCTGATTTTACAATTTTATCAATTAAACCTGAAGCACTCATAGTAGCCGCGACAGCCATAAAACCAATATAGCTATGTGGTTTTTTTATAGGCGTGCACATTAAGCCTGCGAAAGAGTTTCCTTCTAAAAGATACGGGCCTTCTTTGGTTAATATGGTATCAATTCGTCCATAATCTTTAAAGCCAATAGCACGGTAAGCATTTTTCGCAAATTTTTTGATTTTGCTCATCTCTTCATAATTTAATCTTGCCGGGCAAAAAAAGCTGTCATCATCAATTTCTTTTTTATCAAATGTTAAAAAACGGGCCTTACCGCTAAAAGAAATTTCAAGTGGTGGCAGTACCTCTGTATCATTTCCATTGCCTATTACACCAAGAGTTATTTCTATTCCTTGCAAAAATTTCTCAATTAAAACAGGTTGTTTTATTGTATTTAATCTTTCTTCAACACCTTTTACAAGCTGTTCATAATTTTCAATAATAGAGTTGTCGTCAATTCCTGCACTTCCTCTGCCTGCAACAGGTTTAATAAATAATGGATAATCGAAAGGAGGATTATCCTTAAACACAGAACAATCTTCTATCGATTTTGCCACATGAAAAGGTGATGTTTGTAACCCTTCACTTTCCCATATTTTTTTTGCTAATGATTTATCTGTTGCAACAGCAATTGCAGTAGTATCCGATCCTACAAAAGGTATTTCCAGTTCTTCCAGTATAGCAGCTTCTGCCATACTTGAAACATTAAACACTAAATCGACATTGCTATCTTCTAAATCTTTTATAAAAGATATTCCCCAGTTTATAGTACATACTTCATATCCGGCATCAATTAGTGCTTGTTCGTGATGAGCTACTTCTTTATGTGTTTCGTCAACCACATTATCTGCACCGGCAAATTTTTCCTGTATTTTAAAATTTCCTCTTTTTTTGTTTAATAAACCAATTTTAATTTTTGTCATTTATAAAATTTCCCCTTATTATTAAATTCATTCTGTCTTTTGCCGATATTATTTTATCATCAAGATAAATATCAACTCCACCGTTTCTTAATTTAGTATTCCATTTTACAGCTTCAGGGAATTCCTCTCTGCAATACATTAACTGAGGGACTGGTAAAAAACCCATCTTAAAGATGTCGTAAAAACCTTGCGGAGTATATGTGTCTTTTATGTTCATCTCAATCGTATTTATTACTATTTCAGCTTCACTTATTAGATGATGCATTCTGTTTTTAACATCCTGATTCTCATCTATATTATCTATCCACCCTTTTTTCCGATACTCCCGGCATTTATTAAGAGAATGCAAGGTTATTTTTATGCTTTCATCTATTATTTCCGGTGTTGCCAAATCATTTCCTTCAGAATAACTAACGACATGAATTATATCCGGGCTCTGACTGTTAAAAGGCTCAATATCATCCATTAACGTGGTTATTGATGCCAGTTGATTTTTTGCTTTATCAATATCGTGCGATAAGTAACTCAATCCTACCCGTGTCTGCAAAAACACCTTAAAGCTTGAATCTTCAAGACTTTTTACCATATTTAATGTTGCTCTTGCCTTTGCCAGGTCATTAATTGCTGATGTATGCTTGGGGTCATTTAACATTATTTGCAGAACAAAATGTTTTATGCCTAACTTCTTAGCAACTTTTGCAGCAAGAAAGACTGATACCACATAGCTTACATCGTCTGATGAGCGGAATGCAAAATGATGAGCTACATTTGCCTCATATGGTTTACCGGTCTTTGCAATATATTTAATTGTTTCAAAATGTTCGGTTAAATTATCAAGAAGATTTAACTCTCCCCGTCCATCTATTTTGGAAAACCACCCAAGTGATAAAGCATGCCAGGCAATATTTAAAGATTTCTCATGTATTTCGGCCTGTTTGCGAAGATTTTTAGTGCCGGAATAGGTTCTTACAAGCATTGGTTTTGCAGCTTCATAAATACGTTCATATTCCTCTGGTGAATTAACCCCTACACCTCCACCATTAGGAAGATTGCCCCAGTTTTCTCCAAATTTTGCCTGAGTTAATTGTGAAGTTCCTATTGATAGTACATCCAGATAGCCACTATGAGCTAATAAACCTGACCATTCAATAAATTGTTTAACCGACTCATGTCTGTTATCTAGGTAAGGTCCTGCGTGAGCTCTTATTACCGGCAGTAAATTATTATTTCTTCCATGATTAATACGATCAATTAAACCATCATTTGCTGTTCCGAAATTTTTATATCCACTTCTATCCACAGGTAATGTTGATATATAATCTCCTTTATCAATCATTTCTTTACCAAAACCATCTAAGGCAATTTTATAAGTACTATCGTCTTTAAATCCTTTTGGTGCAAAAGAAGGGTCTATGCCAAGCATTTTCAGACTATCTGTAAATGATTCATCACCATAAAAAACAATTACATCTTTATATAAATATTTTATTTTATTACATGCTTCAGGCAATCCGGCAAACCAAATACTTTTCAGTTTTCCACCGTCTTTTACCAACATTTTCTTTAATTCCAATTGGTACATAAGTTTTTGGAATATCAGTACTGCATCATCAACATTAAGACGGTAACTAAAGCCCAAAGCTTTAATATTATTTTTTATGATCCATTCGCCAATTAATGATGAATTGTATATATTTCCGGGATTTGTAATTGCTTTTGATACTTCAGGGTTTGTAACAACAACTTTAAATCCACATTCTATAAGAAGCTCCTTAATTGCTGACACACCGAGAGTATGAGCATCAAAATATGTTTTTACTAAACCAATTGTATCGTCTAATGTTATGATGTTATTCATAAGTCTATTAAATCACGAGACTTAATTTTTGACTCATTTGAGAACTTTCTTCTCCACTAATTGCCATATCCCACAAATCTGAAATCAGGTTATTATTTGAAAGCCCCAATTTGTACAAAGTTCTCCCTTCTGAACGAAAATCAGTATTAAACAATTTACTTCCTTCATTTATAAAGTAGTCAATCGTTGGTGTTGGAACTCCCAATTTTTCACCAAACAAAGACATTGGCACCAATCCTGTTGGAATATCTTCCCAAATATATCTGTGATTTATTGTTGTAGGAGCCAATATATCCTGATATGTAGGATTAGAAATTATCATTTCATAGATCGAAGTTTTTGGAAGTCCATATCTTGAATGTAACCAATCAACAACTGAAAGTGTATTTATTCCAATTGCTGCTGCAATTGATTTGAATTCAAGATCTACTTTTTCGATATATTGTGCAACTTTTTTGGTAACACCATCTGTGTAAAAATTAAATATTTCTTTTTTTAAAACTCGTTCTTTATTTAAAAGAAAAATTACCGGATGAAATATGGCTCCGATATTACTAAAACTTGTTTCTAAGAGTGAATCGGCTTTGGTTACATTAGGAAAAATATCTGACAGAACATCTATTACATGATCAGTATCCCTGGAACATAATGCTGATACTGATACTTCCTTCTTAAT
>JAUVKF010000058.1 GCA_030596395.1 Chlorobiota bacterium
TCTCGGGTTGAACCTTCGTCATGATGTTAATCTTGGGATGGTTGTATTAGAGGATAATGTATTTTTCACTACCGAGGCACTTGATTGTGCTGATCCTGAAACCGTAGGTACGGGTAATAGTGTTGGTTATGAAATAGGACAAGATGTTATTAATTATTTGGGTGCCGCCAACACAATTGACGATTTGTTTGCTTTGGGAAACAAAGCATTGGCCGGTGACGATATCAGTCCCTTATCACTTGGTGATGTTACTGATGCAATGGCAGCAATCAATGAGGGATTTGATGAATGTCGTCTTCTTGATGGTTTTGCAGCAACAAAAGCTGCAGTCGCCCATATTAGTATTGAAAACGAAAATAATGGCTTAAAAGTTTATCCAAATCCAACATCTGATGTGTGTAATATTGATTTCACCTCAGCTGTTGATGGAAACACAAAGGTTGAGTTATATAATATTATGGGAAAACGCATGGATGTATTATTTGATGAAACTACTACAGAAGATACAGAATACATTGTTGAATTTAGTAGTCAATCATATCCTAACGGGATTTATTTTGTAGTTGTTCGAAACGAAACCTATATACAAAAACAAAAAGTTTCAATTATGAGATAGATTGGTATCAAGCATCTATTCAGGAGGTTGTCTCGAAAGGGGCAGCCTCTTTTTATAAATTGATAACCCTTTTGATAAGACAACAAAAATGGATAGCAAAATTCGTTTTCGACAAATGTATTTTACTGTCTCACATAATGTATGTTGACGTTGTCAGGAATAGTTCTTAGAAGCTGTTTAAATTTCATTTTTGGAATTTATTATGATGTATTTTTTGTCAGATCGAGGCATTTTTGAGACGCATAGCCGTAGCTATAGGTCGAAAAAATAACGATGAGATGGCTAAAAATACACATAAGAAAACTGAAGGATAAATTCCAAACAGCCTCTAAGATTACACGCCTTTTTAAGAGTATGATTGAATTGGAAATAGATCTATTTCATTTTACCAAATTTTATCACGACATCAACATATGGAATACCGATAACTAAAAAATTATTGAATATATCCTCGTTGTTGATAAATGCGATATCAACTGCAACACGGGGTGAGGCAATCCTGCAGCCGTACGAAATGAGAAAATCATAGTTGTTTGAATTTATAGGAATAAACCAGTTCTCAGAAACAAACCATAATCTCTCTGATATTCTCGCCATTCCGCCAAACATAATGAATGGCCTTTTTTCAAATGTACCATCCACAAAACCCCAGCCGGCTCCAAGCGAAATATTAGTGTTATTTGATCCATATGTACCAAGCCCATAAAGAATTCCTGTTGAAAACTCACCGGGTAACGTAATATACAGGCCGCCGGCTGCAAGATGAAAATTATCAACTATTTTAAAACCGGACTTAATATTAAAGTTTAACATGGGATTCCATTCTCCGTCACGTCTCATAAACATGGTAATTATGTCGAACCCGGCGCCAATTGAGAGATTATTTAGAACACCAACATTAAACATACTGACATAAATATAAATATTCTGATAGTATCCTTCGCCCCGTCTCAATGGGATAGCAGTGGGTGCAAACAACAAGCGGGTTGCATGTGGGTTTTCAAACCAGAATGATTTTCTCATTTCCTTCGGAGCATTCAGCGGCACTGTCTTTTTAACCTGGTTTTTATTAATCTTAATAAGGCCAACATCTGCGACATAAAAACTGTAATGTGTTTCTGTCTCCGACATGATATTCCCGGTAAGTATTGTTCCTCCATTGAGTTCAAGACGATACAATATCAGTGTTGTATCTTCTGCAATATGACCCCTTTGAAACCGATCGATCTTTTTAAATGGGATTTGATCGAAAACCAGGTCTCCATTTTCATTCCTGTATGTGTATGAAATAACTTTAGAATCCTCAGCATTTTCGGATAATCTACAAGGTATAACCACACCGGTTTTCAGCCAGATAGTATCCTGTTTGAATTCATTTAATGTCTGTGCCACAGTCAGCATCCCGCTGACAACTATGGCTAAGGTGTAAATTATCTTTTTCATTTTTTTTATTTTTTTCGATCTCTGACCCTGCCAAGGGTTAAGTAAAGTTCAAAGCCGGCAAATGATCTGACAGGATTAATATTCCCCATGAGTGCCAATTCAAAACCGACAGCCTGTGAGAGCGGAAGCTCCAGTTTTGCCCTGAGAGTCAGGCCGGCGGTATTCTTACTTGTATAACTTACATTGTAATTGCTAAACCAGCCAGAAGATTCGCTGAAGTGCGCTTCTGAATAGTTTATCCACGCAGGTCCTCCTTCCACAGCAAATCTTACAAGTCGTGTTGTTTTTGAAGGAAATGCTTTTACGAAACATGCCGAAAACACATAAATTTCGTCTCCCGGTGTACCCCACCATCCATCATAGTCGGAAGGTTCATTATGTGACCTGACAGAACGAAATTTATAGCTTAAACTCCCTCCCATATCGTTCTTAAGCAAAAAATTCGCACTAATCCCAGCTGTTCCGGGAAACCCTCCGCCAACACCAAGATAGATTTTGACAGATTTAGGAACATCAGGAAGATATGTTTCGCTCTTTTTATTTAAATCAGACTGTACTTTTTTCATGCGGGCAATCTGCTCGAAAGGATATTGGTCAGAAACCAGTTTTCCTTCCTGGTCGAGATGTTTCACAAAAATCGTATTCGATAAGTCGGTACTACCAACGATCAAACAAGGTATGATTTTACCTGATCTTAACCAGACAGTATCCTGTCTGTAATGCTCATCCTCTTGTGCATTCAGGTTAAAACCATAGATTATGCTTGTGAAAATTAATATACTGATTATCCATACAATAATCTCAGGTAATCTGATTGTAGAATAAAGATCCTTTTGGTTAGATTGTGTCTTCATTTTCCTTGGTTTTATAGATGAGTATTTATAGTTTGAATGCTAATTTAGAATTCAAAAGTACCCTCATCCAGAATGAATTACCAATTGAATTTTGTGGCAAACAAAGAATCAGAATGAAATTTCAAGAAGTAAGCAAATGACTTATCAACAAGGAATTAATTTTCGCTAAAAAGAGGTGGTTGATCGTTGCGATTTGCAAAATTTAATGAAACTAATTTTGGAATTATTATTTTTTACAAAGAATGTTTAATCGCCTGAAAAATGATGATTGGTGAAATGCAGAGTTGCTTTATTCGATTGAAGCTTTAAAATCCTCAACCCTTTTAAGCAGGCGGATGAAAAACCTTGCCCGCTCTTTTGCATTGACATGACTGATCAAATTTGATTCCTGACAAAGCCCTCGGAGGTAATTTTCTTTCTGTTTACAATATTCAGGATTAGCGGTGATGAGCAAACTCAGCACATTATCCGTCAGGTAAGTAACACATCTGTCATCCATTTTAACATAAATGGAATTGTCATTCAATACCACATCGTTTACATATAACTTAAACGATTCCTCAATTCCTTCAGGTTCGGTTCCATAGATATACTTAAAACCCAGCTCAGCTTGTTTTTGAAGATGTTGTATCCACAGGGAAAATTTGTCGCACAAAATGTAAACATCCTCTTTCCTTTCAAACAGGTCAGAAACCCAGTAATATTCCATCTGGCTAAAAGCAATTATAAACGTATCCTCATTCCATAGCTCAATGGTAGGAATCTTCACATACTTTAAAAGAGATTGCATCCCCAAATGTTGAATTTCTTCATCAATTTCGTGTAAGGAGAATTTCTTATCGGCAAATTCAGGAAAGTGGAGTAATGTTTTTTGCCAGAAAAATGTTTTAAATGCCGCAATCTCCGGAATATGGAAATAGTGGAATAGAGGCGGATCTTTTGCAGCATAAATGATCTCTTTTTCTTTGGCCGAATGAATTCGTTGCATGTCAACCAGAATGGCCTTAAGCCAATCTTTAATGTCATTTCCTTCGGGACCTATCGGGAAATTATTAAAAACGACGCTCCCACTCTTTAAATTGAACAGCAAGTCAATAGATATGCCATAATGTTTACTCAATATCTGGAGTTCGCGGATGGAAAGAGCTTTTTCTCCCCTGATTCGACGGTAAGCACTATCGTTACTAATATCAAGTAGATCAGCTATTTCATCTACAAGAGAAATATTAGACTGCAGATTTTGCCTGATTTGGTTAAAGAGCAATTCCTGTGTTTCCATCATTAGGAATTTCCCCAAATGTAGTAAATTAAAAGATGAAAATCAAGCCCCTTCAGTCTGATTTAATTAACAATGTGAATCAAGGGAAAAGGAACTTACTGGATTTTAAGCGGTTGTTTAACCTTGTCTTTAAGCAATGCATATTCAAGTACATCCATCATTTTATCCACATAGATAAAATTCAGGCCTTCAATAAAATCTTTATTAATCTCACCAATATCCATTCGATTCTCCTGGGATATGATGATGTCTTTGATTTTTGCCCTTTTGGCAGCCAGTATTTTTTCTTTGATTCCACCAACAGGAGTAACTTTTCCTCGTAGTGTAATTTCACCGGTCATAGCCATTTTCGACCGTACTTTTCGTTGTGTAAAAGCCGAAGCCAGGGCTGTTAACATGGTAATTCCTGCCGAAGGGCCATCTTTTGGTGTTGCGCCTTCCGGAACATGAACATGGACATTCCACTTCTCAAATATATCCGGGTCAATATTTAAAAGTTCAGAATGCGATTTCAGATATTCATAGGCAATACTGGCCGATTCTTTCATCACATCGCCTAAATTCCCGGTAAGTTTGAGCTGGCCTTTGCCTTTACTTAAACTAACTTCAATAAAAAGTATTTCGCCTCCAACCGATGTCCAGGCAAGTCCTGTAACAACTCCGGCTATATCATTTGTAATATTCTTATCTTTCTGATACCGTGGCACACCCAGTATTTCATTCAGGTCATTTATCGTTAGTTTGGCATCATACTTTTCCTCCATTGCGATATACTTTGCCCGGTTACGGGTAACCTTGGCAATTTGCTTTTCAAGCGTCCTCACCCCTGCTTCGCGCGTATAGTTTTCAACAATGGATTCAAGAACCTGCTTGTTAAATCTCACCTGGCTTTTCTTTACACCGTGCTCTTTAAGCTGCTTGGGTATTAAATGCCTTTTCGCTATCTCAACCTTTTCTTCCAGTAAATAACCGCTCAGGTCAATAATCTCCATCCTGTCGCGTAAGGCCGGATGAACCGACGATAATGTATTGGCAGTGGCAATAAACATAACCCTTGATAAATCATATTCAACCTCAAGGTAATTGTCGTAAAATGTATTGTTTTGCTCAGGATCGAGTATTTCGAGCAAAGCGGCCTGTGGATCGCCGGTAAATGAATTGGAACTTACCTTATCAACTTCATCCAGCATGAAAACCGGGTTTGTTGATTTAACTTTTTTCAGGTTCTGAATAATACGTCCCGGCATAGCGCCGATATAAGTTTTTCGATGACCGCGCAGTTCCGCTTCATCGCGTACTCCACCCAACGACATCCGAATATATTTACGCTCAAGCGCCCTCGCAATTGATTTGCCCAATGATGTTTTACCAACTCCCGGAGGGCCTACAAAACAAAGGATGGGGGCTTTCATATCATTTTTCAACTTCAAAACAGCGAGGTATTCAATGATCCTGTCCTTAATTTTATCCAGGCCAAAATGATCATCATCAAGCACTTTTTTTGCATGGCCTAAATCGAGGTTGTCACTGGTAAACTCATTCCACGGCAATTCTACCAACAGTTCAAGGTAATTTAACTGGATTGAATATTCTGCAGCAGAAGGATTCATCCTTAGCAATTTAGCCATTTCATTATCAAAAGTCTTGCCTATTTCTTTCGACCATTTATTGTTCTTTGCATTTTCGTTTAGTTCATTGATTTCCTGGTCGTGCGGCCCGCCACCAAGTTCGTCCTGAATGGTCTTCAGTTGCTGGTGCAACATAAAATCGCGTTGTTGTTTATCCATATCCACCTTCACCTTCTTCTGGATATCCTGCTTGAGGTCAAGCAATTGCAAATCTTTTGTCAGCAACTCAAGTACTTTGGCAGCTTTCTCCTCCATATCGGTCATTTCAAGTAACTTCTGCTTAATTCCATTGTCCACTTTCAGGTTCGATGAAACAAAGTTGATGAGGTAAAAAGTGCTTTCGATATTATTCAGTGCAAACGCTGCTTCGCTGGGAATTCCGGGCGATTTATCAATAATTTGAAGATTTACGTCCTTTACTGAAGAAATTAATGCTTCAAATACTTCCTGATTTTGAATCTCCTTTTCCTTTTCGTATGCTTTAACTTTAGCTTTGAAATAGGGTTCCTGCTGAACCATTTCAAGCATTTCAAACCTTTTCTTTCCCTGTATAATAGCCGTTGTATTGCCATCTGGCATTTGAAGTATCTTGATCAAACGGGCTACAGTTCCGATAGTATGAAGATCGCTTACAAAAGGGTCTTCAATATCAGGGTCTTTCTGTGCTACAACCCCAATTGTGCGGTCTCCCCTGTATGCTTCCCGCATCAGGGTAATTGATTTATCCCTGCCAACAGTGATAGGAATAACCACTCCTGGGAACAACACGGTATTTCGTAGCGGTAAGATGGGAAGTTCTTCAGGTACTTCTTCCGCTTTAATTTGTTCTTCATCTTCTGACGATAACAGGGGAAAAAATTCAGTTTCCGCATCCACGATATCCGTCATCTCAAATAAATCTTTCATAAAAAATCCTTCATCTACGGTCAAAATGTCAGCACCTTCTAATTGTAGAAGTTGAAGCTATTTGCTAACCTTTTGACCAACTTAACTTTAAGCGGCTTTATACTCGAAATGCAACCATTCTCAAAAAGCCTGAGTGATGTAGGGCAATTAGTATGCCATTCAGGTTTAGATTGTATACTTATCAGGTATAAATAAGGTTACTGTTCTATCCTGATTAATTATTCAGGAAATGTCTATTTTCTGGTTAGTTTGTATATATGTGTAAGTATTTCCTGCTCAGTCTGATCAAATTCAATATCACGCCTGGCCATAACTGCCCTGGCTACATCAAATGATTTGTTGAGATCGAAGATAAGCATCTTCAATGGTCCGCCCCACGAATACGACTGAATAAAATTCCGCTGGTAACCGGAACCAAAAAGGTTGCACGAAACGCCAACTACTGTACCTGTGTTAAACATGGCATTGATCCCGATTTTTGAATGGTCGCCCATGATCAAACCACAAAATTGAAGGCCGGTGTTTACAAACTTTTCTTCAGCATACGACCACAGTTTTATATGATCGTAGGTGTTTTTCAGGTTTGAGTTGTTAGTATCAGCACCAATATTTACCCACTCGCCTATTACCGAATTCCCAAGGAAACCATCATGTGCTTTATTGCTGTAACCGAAAAATACCGAATTATTGATCTCTCCCCCAACTTTGCAATGCGGACCAATTGTAGTGGGACCGTATATTTTGGCACTAAGTTTAACAAATGAATGTTCACACATGGCAAAAGGTCCCCTGATTTTGCTCCCTTCCATCACTTCAGCATTCTTACCGATATAAATTGGTCCCGGCATGGCATTCAAAAAAGCGAATTTAACTTTTGCACCTTCTTCTACAAATATATCTTCTATATTTCCCTGGATAAAATTTGAATTACTCAATCTTGCTGACTTTCTGCCTTTTGTCAGTAATTTGAAATCTTCCCTTAATGCTGTATCATTTTTTGAAAAGATATCCCAGGTATTGTTTATTTTGATGAATTCATTTGTAGTGATTACTTTTTTTAAACCTTCAGTTTCAGATAAGCTGATCTGATCTGTTCCGGCAACCCGGTACGCAAGCACAATATTGTCTTTTACCAGTTGTTCGCCTGGGTTTAAGTTTAATATTTCATCAAGCAATCCCTGGTTTGGCAATACAGAGCCATTGATCAATATGTTATCGTTTTCTTTAACAAGAGGATATTTTTTACTCAGGTACTCTTGAGTTAAAGTTGATGTTTTGGATTTGAGCAGAAATTCCCACTTTTCCCTGATTGTTATGATCCCGATGCGTAGCTCTGCCATCGGACGAGTATAGGTAAGTGGAAGCAGGTGGGTTCGCCTGTCGTCATCAAAAAGAATATAGTTCATAATTGCCTGATTGCTTAAATAGAGGACATCACAAAAGTAAAAACTTACTTGCTTGGCTTACCATTGTGGCACAAAAAAAACCCTCGCCTGAATGACAAGGGTTCTGCGTTTTTCAGAACATTAATTCTAATCGCTCTTTTTGTCGTAATGTTTTTTGTACCGGTTTTTAAATTTATCTACACGACCTGCCGTATCAACCAGTTTCATTTTACCAGTAAAGAATGGGTGAGAGGTGTGCGAAATCTCAAGTTTTACAAGTGGATATTCATTACCATCTTCCCACTTAATAGTTTCTTTTGTGTTAATAGTTGACTTAGTAATAAAGGCATAATCATTGGAAATGTCTTTAAAAACAACCAGTCTGTAATTTTTCGGATGAATATCTTTTCTCATTTTATATAGATTTTCTTGATTCAAATTTGGGGGTGCAAAAATATTAGCTTTCAATCAAATATCCTAATGTTTTATCAAAAAAATTAACAGGCATTTGTCAATAAACCGGCAAACCGGTTTTATAATTACGACAAGCCTGTTAACCAAGCGACAATAAAAACGACAAAGTATCAACACCATCAGCATAATCCCACAATTCGGGTTGCTGACTTTTTCCAAATTGCACCTTGCTTTTTAAAATTTGTGAATTGGAGATTACGCATTGTATCTCTGCTGCATTAACTTTTGCATAATCCGGCAGTTCACTGTCATCGTTGTAAAACTGGTAATTCAGTACACTAACCGGCGATGCGATCCGCTCATCCTCAACCAACAACAATTTTCCCGAGTCGAAATGAGGGGTTCCATTAACCAAAAATATTGCCTTGTTGTATTCGTAATTGTTAAAATATTTATGGTTATTGGTAATGTTTTCATGTTTTGAAATCGCTTCCAGTAAGCGTGTAAAATCATATCCTGCCGGTAGCAGCAATTTTGACACGTTCCGGCAACCCAGCCCATAATAAGTAAAGATGTCGCTACAAAGCCCGTTGAGGTCCTTTTCTGATTCACTTCCGCTTAGCACAGCTACACCATTACGGTTTTTGCGAATGATATGATTGAATTTCCCAAAATAATATTCGAAATACCTTGCTGTGTTGTTACTGCCGGTTGCAATTACTGCTTCAAACTCACTTAATCGGTTTTCGGTGAACGAGCACATCCCTTCAAGCCCGGGTTCTATTGCGTTTAACAAATTAACGATTGCCGGGATCAACCGGTTGTCATCACTGGATAATTTCGCCAGCAACCGATTACCTGAAATAAGAACACACAACATGTCATGAAAACCAACAGCAGGAACATTGCCTGCCATCACCACTCCAATCGTTTTTGGGAAGTTAACTTTTTGCAGTTTATCCTGATAGGGCTGAATCCATTGTTCAAGTTTGTTTTTCTGAAGACTATTACCAATGGCCTCAATCATATACTGCACAAAGTTTTCGGTAAACCAACCATTGTAATTTTTCGAGGTGCTGATCAGCTTGTATAATTCGGCTGCTTGTAGCGATAAATCTTTTCCTTCAAACTCTATCTCGTTTTTGCCATGTGCAATATTTATCAAACCCTTTCCCAATTCACCAAATGCCGCTATTCTTTTCTCAAGGTTCATCATTAAATCCTTTTTTGCAAAACTATTACTTCTTAACAGAAAATTAACCCGCTACACGGAATTTCGATGTAGGCGATTAATTAGTGTAAGTAAAATACCCCTAATGGCAAGGAATACCTCGTAGAGGTTTAATTTTATACATACAATACAATATCTTTACATCTATTTTGGGCAAAACTGGTTTTAGAATTATTCTAAAAAGACAAATCACATCATTTCAACCATCAATATTTCATACTTTTGTTTTTCCGAAATTAACTTCAATAAATAAGTGATATGAAAAAACATAATTTCTATGCCGGCCCATCAATACTGCCGCAATACACCATCGAAAAAACAGCTGAAGCCGTCCGCGATTTTGCAGGAACAGGATTGTCAATAATGGAAGTATCCCACCGTAGCAAAGAATTTGTTGCTGTTATGGATGAGGCAGTTCGATTGTTCAAAGTATTATTGAATATTCCTGACGGGTATTCTGTTTTATTTTTGGGAGGTGGTGCCAGTATCCAGTTCGCCATGATTCCTTTTAATCTTTTCAAGAAAAAAGCTGCTTACCTGAACACCGGTGCCTGGTCGAAAAAGGCGATCAAAGAAGCACAGGCATTTGGTGATGTTGAGGTTATCGGTTCTTCTGAGGACAAAATGTTTAATTACATTCCGAACTTCAGTATTCCTAAAGATGTAGATTATTTCCACATTACAACCAACAATACAATTTACGGTACCGAAATAAAATACGATATCGATTCTCCTGTACCGCTTGTAGCTGATATGTCGTCTGATATTTTTAGCAGGCCGATTGATGTGTCAAAATATGCTATTATTTATGGAGGCGCACAAAAGAATCTTGCACCGGCAGGTGTAACATTTGTGATTATTAAAAATGATATTCTTGGTAAAGTTGACAGGCATATTCCAACCATGCTGAATTATCAAACACACATCGATAAAGAAAGCATGTTCAACACTCCACCGGTATTACCGGTATTTGCAGCTTTGCAGACACTGAACTGGCTGGAAGATAACGGAGGTGTTGAAGCCATGCATAAAACCAATGTGTACAAGGCAGAATTGCTGTATAATGAAATTGACCGCAACCCATTATTCAGGGCCGCAGTTGTTGATCTCAACGACCGATCAATCATGAACATCTGTTTTGTGATGAAACAGGGCTATGAAGAACTCGAAAAGCCTTTCTTTGATTTTGCTTCGGGCAAAGGAATGATTGGAATAAAAGGCCACCGTTCTGTTGGAGGTTTCCGTGCATCAACCTACAATGCTTTGCCTACAGAAAGTGTTGAAGCTTTAATTGCTGTTATGCAAGAATTCGAAGAGAATAACAAATAGTTGTAATATTATTTGTAGTACTTTCGCAACCCAAAATCATTTTTACGAGATGAGAAAAGTTTTAATTGCAACTCAAAAACCATTTGCTCCGGCAGCTGTAAACCAGATTAAAGCTGTTTTTGAAGAAGCAAATTACGATTGTTCATTATTTGAAAAATATGCTACCCAGGAAGAATTGATTGAGGCAGTTGGTGAAGCTGAAGCATTGATCGTCAGGAGCGATAAAATTACTCCTGAAGTAATTGATGCTGCGAAAAACTTGAAAATTGTTATTCGTGCCGGTGCAGGTTTCGATAATGTGAACCTTGAAGCATCTACTGCAAATGGAGTAGTGGTGATGAACACACCCGGACAAAACTCTAATGCTGTTGCCGAACTGGCTTTAGGCATGATGGTTTATATGGCAAGAAACCAATTCAATGGCACATCAGGAACCGAATTGTCAGGTAAAAAATTAGGTATTCATGCCTATGGTAATGTTGGTAAACTGGTAGGAAAGATCGCCAGCGGGTTTGGAATGGAGATATATGCGTTTGATCCGTTCATCCCTGAAGAGGTAATAACAAATGATGGTGTAAAAGTTTGTAAAACTGTTGAGGAATTATATAGTATTTGTGATTACATTAGCCTTCATATTCCTGCTAATGAACATACTAAGCAATCAATAAATTACGATCTGTTGTTGAAGATGAAAGACAATGCAACATTGGTCAACACAGCTCGTAAAGAAGTTATTCATGAAGATGATATGCTTCGTATTTTTAAGGAAAAGAACAAATTTAAATACGTATCAGACATTGCACCGGACAATGCAGATATTTTGAAAGAAGAGTTTGGAGAACGCTGTTTTTTCACTCCAAAGAAAATGGGAGCACAAACAGCTGAAGCTAATATTAATGCCGGCGTTGCTGCTGCCAGGCAAATTATCGGATTCTTTGAAAACGGTGACGAGACTTTTAAAGTCAACTAAGCAGCGCAAAGGAGTACATCAAGCTAAAAACTATATATTTTAAAAAATTACCCATTGCTGTTGGGTAATGACTATTTATTTATTTCAATTACTAAACTAAAATTGTGTAGATTATGAGTAACAATGAGGAGATGAATGAGAGAGAAGAGAGGACTGTGACGTTTTTCAGGTTTGAGGACCTGAGAATCTACCACAAATCACTTGATTACAACAACTGGCTAAGCGATGTTAGTACGATTTATCCTGACAACGACAAAACTCAACTCATTCAAAGATTTAGCGCTGTGGCCAGGAACATCAGCTTTTTTATTGCTGAAGGTTCTGCTCGGAACAAGAGCCAGTTTATCTATTATTTAAAAATGGCAAAAAGCGCTATTCGTGAATGCCTTGTATGCACAAGCCTTGCATACAAATCGAACAACATTACTGATGAGCAGGAAGAAGTTTCCAGGGGTCAATTGATGGAAATGACCAAGATGATCGGTGCATTGATATCTTCCTTGCAACGATCGGCGAACAATCATAATAATTATGGTGATCCGAATTACAATAGCAGGAGCAGGTACGAAGATCAGACGCCGCTGCCCGAGCATGTGCGTAATGATATGATTTCTGATTATTAGAAAACTTAAATATGACATTATCCGGCCTTGGTGTTTATGAAAATAATGAGGCCGGTTTTTTTATTTTCCTAAACCTCTCTGGTTGGAGAGGGAGAAACAGCTAACCACCAGGCCAAGCCTCATGGAATTGTTTGAATAAATGAATAAAACGAAATAACCAAAAAATGGCAATATTAAAAGCATTCAAAGGCCTTCGGCCACCACAGGAAATTGTAAAAGAACTTGCATCGCGCCCTTACGATGTGCTCAATTCAGCAGAAGCCCGTGAAGAAGCAAAAGGAAATGAATATTCTTTGCTTCATATTATTAAACCGGAGATCGATCTGCCTGACGGAACCGATCTGTATAGCCAGGAGGTTTACAACAAAGCCAAAGAAAATTTTGAGGCTTTTAAATCCAAAGGCTGGCTAACCCCTGATGAAGAAGACTATTTGTACATCTATGCACAAACGATGTTTGGAAAAACACAATATGGCATTGTGGGTTGTGCCAGTGTTGATGATTACATGAATAATGTAATTAAAAAGCACGAGTTAACACGTCCGGATAAAGAGCAGGACCGCATGAAACATGTAAGAATAACCAATGCCAACATGGAGCCGGTGTTCTTCTCCTACCCTGCCGTTGAAGAAATAGACCAAATTGTGACTGATTATGTAAAAGCTAATAATGCTGATTACGACTTTACAGCTGATGATGGAGTTGGCCATCATTTTTGGGTATTGCGCGACAAGAGCAAAATAGATCGTATTATCAGTTTATTTGAAAAACTTCCTGCAACTTATGTAGCCGACGGCCATCACCGTACTGCAGCAGCAGCATTGGTTGGCAATGAGAAAAGAAAAGCCAATCCGAATCATACCGGCAATGAGGAATACAATTATTTCCTTGCCGTGCATTTTCCCGACAATCAGCTAACAATTATTGATTACAACCGTGTTGTTAAAGATTTGAATGGCAATTCACCAGCTGAGTTTCTTCAAAAATTGAACGAAGGTTTTGAAATTAAGGAAATGGGCGAAGAAATTTACAAACCCGATACCCTGCATAATTTCTCGATGTACCTCGAAGGCACATGGTATTCGCTCACCGCAAAACAAGGCACCTATGACGATAATGACACTATCGGAGTTCTGGATGTTACAATTTTAACCAAGCAGGTACTTGATCCCATTTTGGGAATTGAAGACCTGAGACGTTCAAAACGTATTGATTTTGTCGGCGGTATTCGTGGATTGGGTGAGTTAAAAAAACGGGTTGAAGGTGGTGAGATGAAAGTGGCATTTGCCCTTTATCCGGTTAGCATGCAGCAACTGATCAACATCGCCGACAGCGGAGAGATTATGCCACCAAAAACTACCTGGTTTGAGCCAAAGTTGAGATCGGGGTTGGTTGTACATGAATTAAATTAATAAAGATGAAATTGATTCACGCAAAGACGCCAAGGCGCAAAGAATTGAGGATTTTTTAAGCTTTGCGCCTTGGCGACTTCGCGTGCAAAATACAAATCATAAATACAGTTGCAAATGAAGCCCAACCTAATACCGTTATTCTGGAAATTTTAAGTGCTATTTGGCGTGTTTTACCTGCATATCACGCAGTTACCAACAATGCAAATTCATTTCTCTATACATTAAAATATTGAGACCTTTGCAAAAATTCAGAAAACTGTCATTATGATCCATCAGATGATAGATCAGGATGAGAAAAAATCTTGTTTTACAAAGCTCTAATATTAGTACAGTAGAAAATATCTTACAAAAAATTAATTATGAAAATACTCCTTATTTCGCCAACCATAGATGCCTCAAAAAGAACTAATAAAGGACTTATGATACCTCAACTTGCCCTTTATATTTTACAAGGATTAACGCCAACTGAGCACGAAGTTAAAGTTCTGGAGGAAGAAACAGAAGACATTGATTTTGAACAGGATTGGGATCTGGTAGGAATAAGCTGCATGACGGCAAATGCGCCGAGAGCTTACGAACTTTGTGAGGAGTTTAAAAAAAGAGGCATAACTGTGATACTTGGAGGGGTGCATCCGACCATCCTTCCTGATGAGGCCTTGCAACACGCCGATAGTGTAGTAGTTGGTGAAGCAGAGGGAGTTTGGGAAACACTACTCACAGATTTCCGGAATGATAATTTAAAAAGAAGATACCATAATCCGGCACCTGATTTAGGAAAATACGTTCCAAAAGATTTCAGTAAGATCATCAAGAAAAGACTGTTTAAGCTTGTTCCAATAATGACCACACGGGGATGCCCTTACAATTGCGATTTCTGCTGTGTCACAAATCTTTTTGGGAAAAAAATGAGACATATCCCTGTAGAAAATGTAGTACGCGACATTAAGGAATCCGGTGTAAAAAACTTTATGTTTCTTGATGATAATATTATCGGCCATCCGCAGTATGCGAAAGAATTATTCAGGGCAATTAAACCTTTAAAAATTAATTGGGTAGGACAGGCTTCGGTATCATTGCTGGTTAGAGATGGAGCCCTTATGAAACTTGCAGCCGAAAGCGGGTGCAAAGCATTGTTCTTCGGAATTGAAAGTGTGTCGGAGGAACAGCTAAAATCGATGCACAAGGCAATTAAGGAAATTGAACATTTGGAAAGCGCCTTGAAAAAGATTAAAAAGATGGGGATTCTTATCCATGCATCAATGGTGTTTGGTTTTGATAACGACACAAAAGAAACATTCGACGAAACGGTTCAGTTTTTAATAAAAAATAAAGTAAGCACTGTTTCCTTCAATATATTAACTCCTTATCCCGGAACAAAAACTTACGAAGACCTTAAAAAGGAGAACCGTTTGATAACTACTGACTGGAAGTATTACGATCACAATACGGTTGTATTCGAACCCACGAACATGACACCATACGAACTTCAAATCGGCAAAGTCAATGCAAGGAAAAAGTTTTACAGGCTATCGTCAGTTCTAAAACGATTATCAGGAAATCTGTACAGCCCTGTAATTTATTTTGCCACTAATTACGGACATATGAAACAAGTAAAGGTTGAAGGAAAAAGAATGCTAAAACTAAAGTCCGAATTATTTGAAAATGGCCTGAATAGAAAAGCCGCACAACCATTAAAAGAAATTGCTGAGACCAACAAATTGGATAAGGAAGTCGCTGACGCCATTAAATAACTTGAAACTGAATGCCTTATCCAAATCACCCAAAAGGCATCTCTATTCGGCAAAATAAGCTTAGCTAATCAAAAACCAATCGTAAGCGAATCCTATACAGGATTCGCTTTTTTTATATTACTTCATTGAGTTTCCTCGCATTCGTTTATTAAATCCCACCTTTCATTTATCCAAACCCCTCATTTATACATCTCTTTCATTTGTTCCTTTCCATGGTCGTAATTTCGTTTAATAATTACTAAAACCAAAATATCATGAAAACAACAAGTACATTTTTCAAAACTTTAATCATTTCAGCAATCTGTTTGCTTATGACACTAAACGCCAATGCTCAATTTGGCGTGAGTGGCGAAATTCTTGCCGACACCAACAATGTAGTAGTTGTTAAAGTATGGGGAACGCATTACCAGCGTGGATTTGCCCATGGTTACCTGTTGGGGGATAAAATATTGGATATAGTGGAAGGCTATTTAATTCCCCACCTTGGTTCTTTTTATTCAACGGCCAGAACGCTCGTTACTGATGGACAAAATCTTGTATTTGATTCAATTTACCATGTAGAGGCCAAAGCCATGATAAATGGAATGGGTTATGCCGGATACGATACGACCAATATCGATTATATCGACATCTTGGTAGGAGCTTCTTTTTCCGATTTGAGCGGTTACACGTCTGCCACCCAGGCTAGCCCAGATGAATGTTCTACTTTTTTAAACTGGGGTGATGCTACAGCAGGAACCGACCTTGATGGAAAATCAGTGATTGCCAGGTTTTATGACTGGGGATCTGCAATTCCGGCAATAGTCAATAATGCGGCAATCATCATCCATATTCCCAGTGAAGAAGGCCTGCAACCCTGGCTCATCGCCGGATATGCAGGTGAGATGGTGCCTTCAGGTGGAGGAGTTAACCAGGGAGGAATATCAGTTTATAAAAATGGCATGGGTGATTACCCCAGTAATATGGCAGTGTACGGTGCTAAATATGAGCCCTACCAGATTACCATGAGAAAAATGCTTGAAACAGCTGATTTTAACGGAGACGGTGTCAACAATACACAAGACGTGAGGGATGCCCTGGATTCCAACCCGCAGGGATATCCCACAGGCCATATTGTAAGTAGCATAGCAAGATGGAATCCTGATTCAGATGGTCTTACAGCAATGATTGCCGAAATAGCACCTACTGCGCCTACGCATGTTTATCGCACGAACAGTTATGATGATACCATTCCGGGTGATAACCTGTACGCAGCCAATAGCCAGATTAAAAGAAACGACTCCAGACTTTATTGTTTCCGTTATATGAATATGGTGGATCATATGGGTGACGGAACCGGCATAGGCTCTGCTGAAAACTGGGACCTGATGAAAAATTATTCCCTCATTGGTTACAACTATGGATTTATGCAGCATATTCCAGAGTTGGATATCCTTAACCTAAGTGTGTGGAGAAATAACAACCATGGCTGGGCACAGGAGCCAACTACCTTCAACCTGCGCGAATTCTTCAATCGTTCGCCTCAATTTGTTTCAGAACCCGATACGATGGCCGGTTTAAATTATGAATTTATTTATGAAGTATCAGTCTCCGATCCCGATCCTTATGATACCATTGAAATTACTGCAGAACAGATACCGTACTGGTTAAGCCTGCTTGATAACGGAGATGGAACGGCCCTGCTTTCGGGTATCCCTGATTCAATGGGCGTTTACCCTGTTGTTTTAAAAGCTGACGATGGCATGGTTGACGATTTACAGGAGTTCAATATACATGCAGGAACAACCGCCACACCCGAAACTTTTGCCACCACACCAAGGCTTTACCCGAACCCATTCAAAGACAAACTATTTATTGAAACAAAGGGAGAAGTTGAGCTTACCATTTATTCAATATCCGGTGAACAACTAAAGCATTACCGGTTGAATAATCCAAAAAATGGAATTGATTTAAGTGAATTACCCGATGGCATCTACTTCCTCCGCCTGCATGCAGGTAGCGAAGTGGTGACGAAGAAGGTGGTGAAGTTGTAGGTTCGTGTTGCGCGGTACAGGGTGCGGGGAAAGTTAACAACCTGGATTCACCCTGTACCCCGCATCTCGCACCCCGCACCCCGAAACACATAACCAAAAAAACAAAACCATGAAAAAACTAACAATTGCCAAAAACGAAAATTTAAAGTACAGAAATCCGATTATTGTACTGTTAATAACCACATTATTTTTTACCGGATGCTACGACTTCGACTTTGTAAATCAACCATACACAGCCGATCCCAATAGCTTTTTTGAGGTGCAAATTAGTGTTTCGGGAGGTGGTGAAGATTGGATAATACCCTACTTTGGTGTTTTGCTACCAACAGGGTGGACAATAGATGATCCTATCGGTTTTCTTAGCTATTCAGACAGCCTGACTCAGCTGATGACATCCCTCGATCCTCCACCGGAAAACTATTTCTGGTGGGTTGGAATTGGTTCAAGTTATGTTGGTACTGGAACATACCTTCTTGATTTCAAAATATATACCGACAGTCAGACAGGAAATTTCTTTCTTGATTATATGCTTGGTGGTGACGGCCATGGGGGGTTAAATTACAGGAGAAGTAATGAGCATCTGATTATTATAGGCGAAGTGTTTGGATGCCTGCCCGAAGGGATTACATTTTCAACACAGGAAGAAATTGACAATTTTCAGACCAACTATCCTGATTGCTCAATGATGGCTGGCGACATTACAATTACCGGGAATAACATCACCAATTTAAATGGGCTGGATGTAGTGACTTCCATTGGGGGAAGCCTGCGGATTTATGACAATAATGTATTAACAGGCTTAGCAGGGTTAGACAACCTCACTTCCATAGTAGGGTCGCTTTATATTTCTGATAATAATTCCCTGACAAGTATATCAGGGCTTACCAGTTTAACTTCTGTTGGCAGACAGCTCTCGATTGAAAATAATAGCTCCTTGACAGACATAATTGGATTGGAGAATTTAACCAATGTTGGGAGGCATTTTTTGCTTAATGAAAATATTCTTCTGGCCAATATTACGGGTCCCGAAAATCTGGCTTCGATAGGCGGTATGTTTTCAATTGCTGACAATATTTCCCTGACCAGTTTAACAGGACTGGAGAATTTGACCTCCATCGGGGGAGACCTTGACATTAAATATAACAATACCCTGATCAGTCTGGAAGGCCTGGAGGGTTTGACTTCCATCGGGGTAGACCTTTCGGTTAGTTACAATAATGCCCTGACCAGTTTAACCGGTCTGGGTGGTTTGACTACCATCGAAGGAGGCCTTTCAATTGATCATAACGATGCCCTGACCAGCATAACAGGCCTGGAGGGTTTGACCTCCATCGGGGATGGCTTTTCAATTTCAAGTAACACTGCCCTGACCAGCCTCACCGGCCTGGAGGGTTTGACTTCCATTGGAGAATACCTTAGGATTGCTTATAACAATGCCCTGACCAGTTTAACAGGCTTGGAAAACATGACTTCTGTCAGCGGATACCTTTGTATTGCATCAAACAAAACCCTGACCAGCCTGGCAGGGCTGGAGAATATTGAAGCCGCGTCAATTGATAACCTGTACATAACACATAATAACGCTTTGTCTTACTGTGAGGTACAAAGTATCTGCGAATACCTGTCCGACCCAAATGGTGATTATGAAATCCATCATAACGCACCGGGCTGCAGTGGCCCGGCAGAAGTCGCTTATGCTTGTGGAATTACTTTAGATTGCCTTACCGAAGGTAATTACTATTTCTACAGCCAGAGCGATATTGATTATTTCCCACTGAGTTACCCTGATTGCAATGAGTTAGAGTGCAGCGTGATAATAAACGGTGATGACATTACTAATCTGAATGGATTGAATGGGGTAACTTCCATTGAGGGATCTCTTTCAATATACAATAACGCTGCCCTGACCATTTTTATTGGACTGAACAACCTGGATATGATAGGTGGAGATCTTGTTATTCATCTAAACGATATCCTAAGCAGTTTGTCAGGTTTAGAGGGTGTAACTACAATTGGAGGGAACGTTCAAATTGGAAAATATGATGGAGATAATCCAAACCTGACCAGCTTAACTGGCCTGGAGGGTTTAACCTCAATCGAAGGAGGCCTTTCAATTATAAGTAATGCTGCCCTGACCAGTTTATTGGGCATTGAGAATTTGACCTCAATCGAAGGAGGCCTTTACATTGCGTCTAACGATGCCCTGACAAGTTTTACAGGACTGGACAATCTGGCTTACATCGGAGGAGACCTTAGTATTAGAGAAAACAATACCCTGACCAGCTTAACCGGCATGGATGGTTTGACTTCCATCGGAGGATATCTTGAAATTTATGAGAACGATGCCCTAACCAGTTTTACTGGACTTGACAACTTGGACGAGATAGGTGGAGATCTTGTTATTTCTAGCAACGAAACCCTAAGCAGTTTATCAGGATTAGAAGGTGTAACTACAATAGGAGGGGATGTTCAAATTGGAAAACCTTATGGAGATAATCCAAACCTAACAAGTCTGACAGGTTTGGAAGGTTTAACTTCCATCGGAGGAGGCCTTTCCATTTACGGTAATGATGCCCTGACCAGTTTAACAGGACCGGATGGATTGAATTCTATTGGGGGAAACCTTGAAATCAATAATGATGATGCCCTGACTAACCTGACAGGCCTGGAGAATTTGACCTCCATCGGGGGAGACCTTGACATTAAATATAACAATACCCTGATCAGTCTGGAAGGCCTGGAGGGTTTGACTTCAATCGAAGGAGGCCTTTCAATACAGAGTAACGCTGCGTTGACCAATTTAACAGGCCTGGATGGTTTAACTTATATTGGTGGTGGCCTTTCAATTCACGGTAATGCTGCCCTGACCAGTTTAGCCGGCATAGGAAATTTAACTTCCCTTGGATCAGACCTTTCAATTTATACAAACGATGCCCTGACCAGCTTGTCGGGATTGAACAATATAACTTCCATTGGAGGAGGCCTTTCAATACGGATTAACGCAGCCCTGACCAGTTTGTCGGGATTGAACAATGTAACTTCCTTTGGAGGAAGCCTTATAATTTATCGTAACGCAGCCCTGACCAGTTTGATGGGATTGAACAATGTAACTTCCATCGGAGGAGGCCTTTCAATTTGTCGTAATGCTGCGCTGAGCAGTTTGTTAGGAGTAGAAAGTGTAACTACAATTGGAGGGAGTGTTCAAATTGGTGAACCTAATGGAGGTAATCCAAACCTGACAAGTCTGACAGGTTTGGAAGGTTTGACTTCCATCGGAGGAGGCCTTTCAATTTATGGTAATGATGCCCTGTTCAGCATAACTGGCCTGGAGTATTTGACTTCCGTCGGGGGTAATCTTGAAATTGAATCTAACGATAGCCTGACCAGCCTTGCAGGGCTGGAGAATATTGAAGCCGCGTCAATTAATAACCTGACCATAAAATTTAATAACGCTTTGTCTTACTGCGAGGTACAAAGCATCTGCGAATACCTGTCTGACCCAAATGGTGTTGTTGAAATCCATCACAATGCATCTGGATGCAATGGACCGGCAGAAGTAGGTTATGTTTGCGGTACCACTTTACCCTGTCTTCCCAATGGCAATTATTATTTCTACAGCCAGGCCGAAATTGATTATTTCCCGCTTAGTTTCCCGGAATGCACTGATTTAACAGGGGATGTACCAATAAGTGGTGATGATATTACCAACCTGAATGGATTGAATGGGGTAACTTCTATTGAGGGATCTCTGACAATTCGATATAACGATGCCCTGACCAGTTTAACCGGCCTGAACAATTTGACTTCCATTGGGGAAGACCTTTCAATTTATAGTAACGATTCTCTGACCAGTTTAACGGGCATGGACAATTTGACTTCCATCGCCGGAAACCTGTCAATTAATGGTAATGCTGCCCTGACCAACTTAACCGGCCTGGAGGGTTTGACTTCAATCGAAGGTTACCTTTCAATAAACAGTAATGATTTCCTGACCAGTTTAACGGGCATGAACAATTTGACTTCCATTGGGGAAAACCTTTATATTGATTATAACGATTCCCTGACCAGTTTAGTGGGCATGGACAATCTCACATCCATCGCCGGAAACCTGTCAATTAATGGTAATGCTGCCCTAACCAGTTTAACCGGGCTGGAGTATTTAACTTCTATTGGGGAAGACTTTTCAATTTATGGTAATGCTGCCCTGACCAGTTTAACCGGCCTGGAGTATTTGACTTTCATCGGGGGTAATTTTAACATTGAATATAACAACACCCTGTCCAGCCTTGCCGGCCTGGAGAGTTTGCCTTCCATCGAAAGAAGCATATATATTCGGGATAACTATGCCCTGACCAGTTTAACCGGGCTGGAGTATTTAACTTCTATTGGGGAAGACCTTTCAATTAATGGTAATGCTGCCCTGACCAGTTTAACCGGCCTGGAGTATTTGACTTCCATCGGGGGTAATTTTAACATTGAATATAACAACACCCTGTCCAGCCTTGTCGGCCTGGAAAGTTTTACTTTCATCGAAGGAAGCATATATATTCGGTATAACGATGCCCTGACCAGTTTAACAGGCATGAATAATTTGACTTCCATTGGGGAAGACCTTTCAATTAGTGGTAATGATGCCCTGACCAGTTTAACCGGACTGAATAATTTGATATCCATTAGCGAATTTCTTTCAATACAGAATAACGCTGCCCTGACCGGTTTAACCGGACTGAATAATTTGACATCCATTGGCGAATATCTTTCAATTTACAGTAACGATGCTCTGATTAGTATACTGGAACTGGAGTATTTGACCTCCATCGGGGGTGACCTTCATATTGAATCCAACAATACCCTGACCAGCCTGGCAGGACTGGAGAATATTGAAGTTGCGTCAATTAATAACCTGACCATAAAATCTAATAGCGCTTTGTCTTACTGCGAGGCACAAAGTATCTGCGAATATTTGTACAGTCCGAATGGTGTTGTTGAAATCCATCACAATGCGGCTGGATGCAGTGGCCCGGCAGAAGTGGGATATGGTTGTGGTGCTACTTTCCCCTGTCTTCCCAATGGCAATTATTATTTCTACAGCCAGGCCGAAATTGATTATTTCCCGCTTAGTTTCCCGGAATGCACTGATTTAACCGGGGATATACCAATAAGTGGTGATGATATCACAAACCTTGATGGATTAATGAATGTAAATTCTGTTGAAGGTTACCTTATGATTTATGGCAACCCTGTTCTGAACGGCTTAACAGGATTAGACAATCTGGAAATCATAGGAGGTGATTTTGATATTCAAAACAACAATATGCTGACCAACCTGACAGCACTGGATAATTTAACATCCATTGGTGGACACCTTTCAATCGGTGGGAACGACATGTTGACCAGCATATCGGAATTGAACAATGTAACTTCCATTGGGGGACACCTTGAAATTATTTATAACGATACACTGATTAACCTGACAGGACTGGAAAGTTTGACATCCATCGAAGGAGGCCTTTCAATACGGGGTAACACTGTCCTGAACAGTATATCGGGATTAAGCAATGTAACTTCCATTGGGGAACACCTTGAAATTATTTATAATGATGGCCTGACTAACCTGACAGCACTGGATAATTAGACAACCATTGGTGGACACCTTTCAATCGGTGTGAACGACATGTTGACCAGCATATCGGGATTAAACAATGTAACTTCCATTGGGGGACACCTGGAAATCAATTATAATGATGCAATGACCGGTATATCGGGATTGAACAATGTAACATCCATTGGGGAACACCTTGAAATCAATAATAATGTTGCCCTGATTAACCTGACAGGATTGGAAAGTTTGACTTCCATCGAAGGAAGCCTTTCAATTTACAATAACGCTTCCCTGACCGGTATATCGGGATTAAGCAATGCAACTTCTGTTGAAAATTACCTTATGATTTATAACAACCCTGTTCTGACCGGCTTAACAGGATTGGACAATCTGGAAACCATAGGAGGTAATTTTAATATTCAAAACAACGATGTGCTGGCCAGCCTGACAGCACTGGATAATTTGACATCCATAGGTGGATACATTTCAATTGATAAAAACAACATACTGACCAGCTTATCTGGAATTGACAATGTTGATGCCGGTACAATTGAACATTTGGTTATTGTGCATAACACAACTTTGTCAACCTGCGAAGTACAAAGCATTTGCGATTACCTTTCCAGCCCTAATGGTGAAGTCCAAATTTATGGAAATGCCCCCGGCTGTAACAGCCCCGAAGAAGTGGAAGCAGCATGTATAACCGTGCACATTGAAGAAGGCAATACCATACAAAACCAATTTACCTTATACCCCAACCCGGTTTCTTCAAATGCAAAACTCAGCGGTGAATTTGCTTCAGATGGAACAGTAAACATCTGCATTTACAACACCACAGGCATATGCCTGAAAAGCTGGCAATTCGCGAACCAGCAAAGCGGCCAGCAGGAATTTACTTTGAATTTAACTGAACTGCCACGGGGGATTTATTTCCTGCGAATGCAAGTAGGTAATGAGGTTGTAACTAAAAAAGTGGTGAAGTTATAAGTAGTGATGAAAAGAAAATGCACAAATAGCAAGCCCCCTGTCATTTCGAATCCAAGTGGATTGGCCTGTGGGTTGGCGGTGAGAAATCTCACGAGCAAAACCCCTACTCTCAGGGGATTCCTGCCCGACCGGCAGGCGGGTCTCGTCACTCTCCGTTGGCTGACGGATCGTTTCCCTCGAAATGACAGCCGTGGTATGGAGAGATGGAGTAATGGGAAACAACTACGCAAATGACAATGAATAACGCGCGAAGCGCAAATGACCATCAATGACCACAAATGACCATGAATAACGCGCGAAGCGCAAATGACCATAAATGACCACAAATGACCATGAATAACGCGCGAAGCGCAAATGACCATCAATGACAACAAATGACAATGAATAAC
>JAUVKF010000053.1 GCA_030596395.1 Chlorobiota bacterium
GGTCGAATGACTGCCCTTTTTAATAATCCTCAGCAACTCAGCCTTTTCAGCTTCTGTTAATGTTACTCTGTATCTTACCATAGTTTTTTTGGTAAAGATAGTAAATATATACGTCATATTACATATGACTTGACACTAGCAGCAATTACATCTTCAATTGGCCAGGATACCTGGAATACATCGTTTGTTGGACATTTTGGTGTTTATAATAAAAGCTGGAGAGTTGAGACTGATGGAGAATTTGCTTACTTTCTGGAGGACAATCAATTCGTGGTGAGAAATATGTCTGACCCTTATTTGCCTTATGAAACCGGATCAATACCTATTACTTACAACCTTGAACTGGCAATAAACGAAAATCATGCATACGTTATAGGTGGTAAACGTCTTACTGCTATTGATATTAGCAACCCCTATTTACCAAGAATATCCGGATATATTAATACAAATAGCACTAATAGTGATCTTTGCATTCAAAATAATTATGCATATGTTGCATGTGAAGAGGATGGATTGAAAATATATGATATCAGTGATCCCGAAAACATGATAGAAAAAGGGATTTATGATACAGTTAACATTGCATACAGTATTGATATTTCAGGCCAATTTGTCTACCTTGCAGATGATGAAAAAATCCAGGTAATTGATATCAGTGACCCTGAATCCCCCTTCAATTTTAGCTCCCATGATATTCCATATTTTCTTTGGCCAAAAGGGATCAGGATAAATGGAAACTATGCATATTTAAAAGTTCATTTCAATGGATTAGTTGTACTGGATATCAGCAATCCGGCGACTATATATGAAGTTGGTAGTTATTTTCCGGAATCTAGGATTAACAGTGTTAGCTTTAAGGAAAACAAAGCCTATATTACTTCAAGTGATACTGGTTTTGTCATACTCGACATCACTGACCCCTCTAATATAGTGAGTGAAGGATCAATTAATATTCGAAGTTACGATGCAGCAATAAATGAAGATTTTGCATATGTAGCATGTAACAATTACGGATTCAGGATACTGGATATTCAAAATCCGGAAGATCCTTTTGAAACAACATGGAATTATACCCCTGGAGATTTTTTTGATGTTGATATAAAAGACAACTATGCTTACATATCTGCTGAAGATTCTGGTATGAGGGTGGTGGATATTTCCGATAAAACAAAACCACATGAAGTTGGTGTATTTAAAACATCCACCAGGCTTTACAATATTGATATTCAAGGCAATTACGCATATCTTCCAACAATGGATTCAGGATTACGTGTTGTTGATATCAGTGATCCCGAAAACACCTTTGAGATAGGGAATATTGACATCGAATACGCCTATGATATAGAAGTCAGGGGGGATTATGGATACCTGGTCAACTCATGGGCACATGATTTTATAATACTTGACTTGACTACCCCTGAAAATCCTGTTGAAATCAGTAGGTACACAAATATTGCCGCTTCATCCTATGATCTTGTTTTACAGGGAAATTATGCATACTTAGCCTCAGATGAATATGGTTTATCCATTATTGATATCAGCGATCTACAGGCACCATTCGAAATTGGAAGATATGATAATGGCATAATGTCTGTAAGTGGTGTAGATGTTGCTGGTGATTATGCCTACCTCGCAACTTTTATCGATTTAATTGTTGTTGATGTAAGCGATCCAACCAATCCCATCGAAGTTGGTACTGTTCCAAATATTGGTGCTTTGCAAGTAACAATTAGAGAAGAAATTGCATATGTAACGGGTAATCATATTGGAATTAAAATGTTTGATATTTCTGATCCAGGAAACCCGGTTGAAATTGGTTATTATACATTTGGAGAAAATCCTTTAACTTATGGGATCGACTTCTTGGATGAAGAAATATTTATCAGTACCCATGATGATGGGATGCTAATCATCCATGACTGGTTGATTACTTCAACAGAAGAGGAAAAGAAAAAGAATAAATCTAATTCCGTTTCAGTTATTCCTAATCCTGCTTCTAATACTACATTGTTTCAATTTGAGCTTGAGGAAGACACTGATTTAAGCATTACTATCTTTAATATTCATGGCCAAATCGCCTCAACTTTATTTGAAGGCCACTTACCGAAAGGAAGTCATGAATTTACATTTGATGCAGCGCAATACTCACCAGGGATATATACCTATCATCTGAACGCGGGAAACCAATCAACAGCCGGTAAATTCATTATTTCAAAATAGTTCTTGTTCAACTTTTCTAAACATTTGTATTTCTCAATTATTTTGTTGTAATTTTGTGCTGCTATAGTATTTAAAATGAACCTATTCATTGAACATATCCAGCTTACCCACACCCTTTCCGGGAAAGGTCTCTACGAGTGCTGGATGTACTATTGTGCTTAATTTTTTCTCACCCTGCTCCGAATATTTTCGGAACAACGATTGCAGCATTTAATAACTTTTCACAAAAACTTTAGACTTAAGACTTTAAACATCAAACTTTGAAAGGCATTATCTTCGACATAAAACATTACGCCATCCACGATGGGCCCGGAATCAGGACGACGGTTTTCCTGAAAGGTTGTCCGCTGGGATGCTGGTGGTGCCATAATCCTGAAAGCTGGGCAAAGGAAATTATTACATACCAGAAGCAGGAAAAGATTGGTGATAAATTTGTTGAAATTGAAGAAAGCGTAGGAGAATATTATTCGGTTGATCGAGTAATGAAAGAAATTGAAAAAGATCGTGTCTTTTATGAAGAATCTGGAGGAGGCGTCACTTTTTCTGGTGGAGAACCATTTCATCAATTCGACTTTTTGATGGAATTGTTAAGGACCTGTAAAGAAAAGGATATTCATACTTGCGTTGACACAACTGCTTATGTTGACAAGGACAAGATTCAAAAAGCAGCAGCTTATACTGATCTTTTTCTTTACGACCTGAAGCATATTGATGATGAGCAACACAAGAGGTACACGGGAGTAAGCAATAAACTAATTCTTGAAAACCTTATACTGCTCGATCATCTCAAAAAGGAAATCCAGATCAGGTATCCGCTGATACCGGGCATGAATGATGATGAAACTGATATTTTAAAAATGATGGCATTCCTTCAAAAACTCAGGAAGCTGCATCCTGTAAGTATTTTACCTTATCACAAAATAGGAAAACACAAGTATAGCCAGTTTGGCATTGAGTATAAAATGAATGATATTGAGGAGCCATCAAAAGAACAAATAGAAAAAGTTAAAAAACTGTTTGAAACAGCCGGTTTCGAAACAACGGTGGGAGGATGAAGCCATGCCACCCCGGGCTGAAGCCCAGGGAAACTGATAAGTCATTCATCCTCAGTTACCCTGTCCTTTAGGGCAGGGTTAAAACAAGAAACAATGAACCAACGAATTAAAAAACTACGAGAAGAAAGCCAGAATGCGGTTCCACGTATATCTGCCGAAAGAGCTTTGCTTATTACAGAATTCTACAAAAGCAACCTGGCAGAGCAAGTATCTGTACCCGTTAAAAGAGCATTGGCTTTTAACCATATTTTGGAGTACAAAAAAATCTGTATCAACGATGGTGAACTCATCGTGGGTGAACGCGGACCTGCCTCTAAAACCGTACCCACTTATCCTGAGATCAACCTTCATTCCATCGAAGATCTGGAAATCCTGAACTCAAGACCTAAAGTCTGGTTCAAAGTGGATGAAGAAACCAAAAAAGCCTACAAAGAAGTTGTAATTCCATTCTGGACCGGTAAATCAAACCGGGAGAAGATCTTTAGCAACCTTGATCAGAACTGGCTTGATGCCTACCAGGCAGGTGTTTTTACTGAATTCCAGGAGCAGCGTGCACCTGGCCATACTGTCCTTGGCAAAAAGATGTTTCAAAAAGGATTTCTTGAATTGAAAGAAGAAATTGCTGAAGAGATTGCCAAACTCGATTTCTTCAATGATTCAACAGCTTATGATCGTCGTGAACAATTAAATGCCATGGACATTGCTGCTGATGCAATTATTCTTTTTGCCAACAGGAATGCCGAAGCCCTAAAAGAACTTGCAACTGCCGAGACCGATGAAGACCGCAAAATCGAGCTAATTGAGATGGCATCCATTTGCCGTAAAGTCCCGGCTCAAGCTCCCGAAACATTTCATGAAGCGCTGCAGCATTACTGGTTCATTCATGTGGGGGTGATTACAGAAGTTAATCCATGGGATAGTTTCAACCCCGGCAGACTCGACCAGCATTTATTTCCATTTTATGAGCAAGGTTTAGCTGATGGTACCTTAACTGAAGAGAGCGCTAAGGAATTGCTCTCCTTATTCTGGATAAAATTCAACAACCATCCCGCCCCACCAAAAATTGGCGTAACCGCCAAGGAAAGTAGCACTTATACAGATTTTGCTTTGATCAACTTGGGAGGAGTAAAAGAAGATGGTTCGGATGCAGTAAACGACCTCACTTACGTGATTCTTGATGTGATTCAAGAAATGCGGCTTTTACAGCCAAGCTTCATGATTCAGGTAAGTAAGAAAAATCCAGATCGGTTTATCAAACGAACTGCCAAGATTCTCAAAACAGGTTTTGGCCAACCCTCTGTTTTCAATACCGATGCCATTATCCAGGAATTGCTTAACCAGGGGAAAAGCCTAGTTGATGCACGAAATGGAGGCGCAAGCGGATGTGTAGAAACAGGTGCTTTCGGAACGGAGAGTTATATTCTTACCGGCTATTTCAACCTGACCAAAATATTTGAAATCATGCTACACAATGGTTTTGATCCAATGACGGGCAAGAAAATCGGAATTCAAACCGGCAAGCCATCTGAATTTGAATCCTTTAATGAACTGGTTGATGCTTTCAAAAAGCAACTAAACTACTTTGCAGATATCAAGATAAAAGGGAACAACATCATCGATAAAATATTTGCTGAAAATATTCCCGTTCCCTTCCTTTCACTCCTTATTGATGATTGTATTCAAAATGGAAAAGATTACAATGCAGGAGGAGCGCGTTACAACACCAGTTATATTCAGGGTGTTGGCCTGGGTAGTTTGACTGACATCATGACTTCCATTAAATACAATGTTTTTGATGAGAAAAAATTAAGCATGAACGAATTGCTTGCCGCAATTGCTGAAAACTTTGAAGGACACGATAAATTAAGGAATGACCTCCTCAACAACACTCCAAAATATGGTAACGATGATGATTATGCCGATAGTCAGGCTGTAACTATCTTTGAGATATTTTACGATGCTGTGAACGGAAGACCAAATACCAAAGGTGGTCATTTTCGGATCAATATGTTACCAACCACATCACACGTTTATTTTGGAGGCGTTACAGGAGCAACAGCTGATGGCAGGTTGGCTAAGCAACCACTTTCTGAAGGTATCTCTCCTTTTCAGGGGGCTGATCGAAAAGGACCTTCGGCAGTGATAAAATCCGCATCGAAGATTGATCACTTAAGAACCGGTGGAACCTTACTTAACCAAAAATTTACGCCATCATTGCTCGAAACTGAAAAAGGGCTTGATGCAATGGTTCAGTTAATTCGTGCATATTTCAGATTGGATGGTCATCATATTCAGTTTAATGTTGTAACAGCAGAAACTTTGAAGAAAGCACAAAAACATCCTGAGAATTATAAAGACCTTATCGTGCGTGTGGCCGGTTACAGTGATTATTTTAATGATCTTGGTGATGAACTACAGGATGAGATTATTAGAAGGACTGAGAATGATGGGTTTTAACATTTAAAGCAAGCAAAAGCAAAATATGGACCCGACGGGTTTTTATCAACCCGTTGGGTCGGGCTTACTCGCTTAAACTCAATAACACATCTTCAAGCGTGTACCCCGCTCATCCAGGTTTGAAATCTGGATGTTAGGGCATTGGATTTTTAATCCTTTTACCCGGATCACAGATTCTAAGCCTTTGGGTTCAGAATTTGAAATTCCGAACAGCCCGAACAAATTCCGAACAGCCCGGAGGACGGAGGGGTTTTTAATTTTTCTACATTTGAACCTTCAAAAATCAGTATGCAATTCAAATCCATCATCGGCCAGGAAACTGTTAAAAACAGGCTGCTAACCAGTCTTCGGGAGAACCGTGTTGCACATACACAATTGTTTCTCGGACCTGAAGGATCAGGCTCGTTTGCGGTGGCCTTGGCTTTTGTGCAATACATCAATTGCAAAAACAAAACTGATAGTGATAGTTGCGGTGTTTGTCCTTCGTGCGTTAAATTTCAAAAATTCAGTCATCCAGACCTACATTTCTTTTTCCCAACAACCACAAACGATACAATTAAAAAAGATCCAAAATCAGCTTTGTTTTTAAACGAATGGAGGTCGTACCTCGAACAGGTAAAAGCCTATCCTACACAAAAAGGCTGGCACGAACACCTGAATGTTGGCAATAAACAAGGCACTATTTATGTAAGAGATGCCAGCGATATTATTCAGGCTGTTTCACTTAAACCTTACGAAGCCAAATACAAAATATTTTTCATTTGGATGGCTGAACGCCTGCATGTATCAGCATCCAATAAATTGCTGAAAACATTTGAGGAACCACCGTTTAATACACTGATATTCATTTTTGCAGAGCGTTATGAACTGTTGCTTCCTACTGTCCGGTCGCGCGCGCAGCTTGTTAAAGTTGACAAGCTCCCTGAGCATGCAATTCGCGAAGCACTGGTTTCCAAAAAGAACGCCGGTGAGGATATGGCGAACGATATTTCCCTCATCTCGGAAGGTAACTGGAACCTGGCGCAGGAGATCTTTGAAAATGCGGACGAAACACAGGAATATTTCTTAAAATTCAGGCAATGGCTCAGGCTTTGTTTTAAATCTGGTAATTACCTGGAATTAAACCGGTTTAACAGTGATATTTCCAGAACCGGCAGGGAAAACATTAAACGGTTTTTGGCTTACGGACTGGATATTACACATAACAGCATTTTACTCAACAGCGGAAACATTGCTGAGATTAAAAAATCAGCCGACGAACTGGAATTCCTGAAAAAATTTGCTCCTTTTATTAATACGGCCAACCATGCCGAAATTTATCAATTGCTGAACGAAGCAATCTATCATATAGAACGCAATGCCCATGCTGGGATATTATTCAGCGATTTAAGTTTCAAACTTGGCGACCTGCTCCTAAAAGGACGGCAAAATTTAGTAACTCGCTAATTCTTTAACTTTGCCTTTCATCAAACATATTTAAATGCAGAAATTATATCCATTGAAATTCAAACCCATTTTTAAAGATAAGGTATGGGGTGGACAAAAGATTAAAACTGAACTGGGAATGGATTTTGGCAATCTTCCCAATTGTGGAGAGGCCTGGGTAATCTCCGGTTATAAAGGAAATATTTCAATAGTTGAAAATGGGTTTTTGGCAGGAAACGAACTCAATGAAATGGTTGAAGTTTTTATGGGGGATTTGGTTGGGGATAAAATATATGAAAAACATGGAGATGAATTTCCATTGTTGATCAAGTTTATCGATACCAGCGACTGGCTTTCTATCCAGGTACACCCTGATGATAAACTGGCTATCAGCCGCGGTGAACCAAATGGCAAAACCGAAATGTGGTATGTATTGGGAGCCGACAAGAAAGCAGCACTGATCAGCGGATTTAACCGGGAAATTGATAAGGACACTTACCTTAACCATTTTGAAAACAAGAAGCTTAAAGAAATCCTGAATTACGAAAAGGTAAAAAAAGGCGATGTTTTCTTTATGCCCGCAGGTAGAATTCATGCGATTGGTCCGGGCATTTTGCTGACCGAAATTCAACAAACATCAGATGCAACTTACCGCATTTACGACTGGGACCGGGTTGATGCAGCAGGTATGCAACGCGAATTACACACAGAAGAAGCTCTTGATGCTATTGATTTTGGATTTCATGACGAATACAAAACAAATTATACCACTAAACCAAACCACACTTCTAAAATAATAGACGATCTAAAATTCAGCACCAACATTATCACGCTTGATAAAATACTCAGGAAAGATTTTGAAGAACTTGATTCATTTGTAATTTATATTGGTGTTGAAGGCGCTACAATCGTGAAATGGAATGATGGCGAGGTGATAGTGAAACCGGGAGAAGCAGTCATCAAACCGGCCATCTTAAATGAAATTGAACTTATTCCGGATATGGCCTCAAAATTGCTTGAGGTTTATATTAAATAGAAACATTCTATAATACATATATTTACATATATAAATTGTCTTTTTGTAATTTCGCCCGGTAAAATCCAGAAAAACATGAAACACATCATCATTTTATTGTCAACGTTTTTTATTTTCAGTATAGCTAATTCTCAAGATAAAGCAGAATACAAAACCTTGCCTTCTGTAAATATCAAAACACTTGAAGGAGAAACATTTAACACGCAAAATATTTACAACGACGGAAACCCCATTCTGGTAAGTTTTTGGGCACTGTGGTGCAAACCCTGTAAAAAGGAAATGGAAGCTTATAATGAGCTCTATGAAGAATGGCAGGAAGAAACCGGTGTGAAAATTTATGCCGTTTCGATTGATGATGCCCGCTCAACAGCCAAAGTATTGCCTTTTGTAAATGGAAAAGCATGGGAAATGGAAGTCTTGCTCGATCCAAATTGCGACTTTAAACGTGCCATGAATGTGAATATGATACCGCATACTTTCCTTATTGATGGCAAAGGGAACATCGTATATCAACACACTTCATATTACGAAGGGCTTGAATATGAGATTTATGAGATGGTTGAAAAAGTAGCTGCCGGCGAAAGCATATCAAAACATTAATTTTTTATTGAAAAACCAACAATAATGAACAGGGTATTTTTACTCATTGTATTCGTTTTTTTTGCAGGGATATCTACCCAGGCTCAGTTTTCAGAGTTATTAAAAAAATCGGAAGTACATGGGAGTTTTGAATTTGACGGAGCCTACTATATGCCTGATAATGAACTTGGAATTACAGATTCATTAATAAATGGAAGAAATTTTGCGTTTAATGGTTTTGGCAACATCACTTACACCCTTGGGAATTTTTCAGCCGGTTTAAGGTATGAAGCCTACCTCCCACCTCTGGCAGGGTTCGATCCCCGCATGGAAGGGCAGGGATTTCCTTACATCTGGGCTACTTATGCAACTGAGAAATTCAGCTTTACCGTTGGTAATTTTTATGAACAATTTGGCAATGGATTAACACTCAGAACTTACGAAGAATGGACGCTGGGTTATGATAATTCATTAAACGGAGCCAGAATTACCTATGAACCGGTTAAAGGATTGCTGATGAAAGGTGTTTATGGCGTACAGCGTTTTTTCTGGTCGAAATACACCAAAAACAGCAGGGGTATTGTGAAAGGTTTTGATGCAGAACTGGATTTTAACCAGGTTTTTACAGGCATGCAGGATGCCAAAATTAAGCTGATACTTGGTGGTAGCTTTGTAAGTAAATACCAGGCCGACCAGGATCCCATTTACAAACTTCCACGTAATGTAAGCAATGCCGCAGGCCGGGTTACTTTAGGTATGGGCAAATTTATCCTGACATCAGAATATGCTTACAAAATTAACGACCCTTCAGCGATTAACAAACTGATATACAAAGAAGGCCAGGGGTTGATAGTAAGCCTTAGCTATTCTACAAAAGGATTTGGTTTCTTTGGGATGTTCAAGCGGTACGACAATATGAGCTATAGAAGCGACCGTGGTGAAACTGCCAATGCCCTCGACATTAATTTCCTCCCTCCTAATACCGAAACACACACTTATATGTTGACTTCGATGTACCCTTATGCCACGCAGCCTAATGGGGAAATCGGGTTTCAGTTCCAGATAAATTATAAAGTGCCGAAAAAATCTAAACTCGGTGGCAAATACGGAATGGGGATAGCCGTGAATTACTCACAGGTGAACGATATTGTTCGAAACGCAGTTGAAGTTCCAGGCACTGATGAAACTGCAATTGAAGAACCAGGTACACTGGGATGGTCTTCTCCATTTTTCGAATTTAGCGACCAGGTTTTCTGGCAGGATTTTAATATAGAGATTGATAAAAAGTTCAGTAAAAAATTTAAAGGTACTTTAACCTATATGTATCAAACTTATGATATTGATATACTCGAAGGCCACGAAGAAGGATTGCCGCATGTTTATTCCAATATCGGGGTATTGGAACTGACTTACAAATTTACTTCTAAAAAAGCGCTTCGGGGAGAATTCCAGGGTTTATGGACCAAACAGGATAAAGGAGATTGGGCAGCTTTATTGTTGGAATATACCATTTCACCACACTGGTTCTTTACAGTGTCTGACCAGTGGAACTATGGCAACCCTGTAAAGGATAACCGCCTCCATTATTACAATGGTTCGTTTGGCTACACGCGTAAAACCACAAGGATATCAATAACTTACGGTCGGCAGCGGGAAGGAATTGTATGTGTGGGTGGTGTGTGCCGTGCCGTACCTGCGTCAAGCGGATTTTATGTTACCATTTCCAGCAGTTTTTAATACAGTAAACGATGAAAGCATTTAAAATATTAAGTCTTATTGTAGCGCTGGGCATGTTCTTTTATGCCTGTGAAAAAATTGAAGCCCCTTATAAGATTGGTGGTGGGGAATCAGAAAGAGGTTCAAGTGGAGACACTACCAAGAACGTTTTAATTGAAGATTATACCGGGCATGGCTGTGTGAATTGCCCCGTTGCTGCAGATTTTGCCCACGATTTACAGGGCGTTTATGGTGAGCGTGTTGTGATTATTGGTGTGCATGCAGGATACTGGGCAACACCCGGTACTTTTGGACCCGGATTCGACACTGATTTTAGGTCACAAACAGGCAATACCTGGGATACGTATTTTGGTGTGAGTAATGTTGGAAACCCGAATGGTTTGGTTGACCGAGCTGATGATGAAGGAAACTATATCGTAACACCTACCAACTGGGGTTCTCAGGTGGATGAACGTTTAGCCAATGATTTTCTTGCAAAAATAACCATCGAAAATGATTTTAATGCCGGAACAAAAAACCTGAACACCAACATAAAAACGGAATTTCAAATTAATCTTACCGATGATTATTCAATCATAGTGTGCGTAACTCAGGACAGCATTATTGCACCGCAAAAGGACAACCGTGTTGGTGGTGACGGCGTTATTGAAGACTATGATCATATGCATGTATTAAGGGGCTCCATGAACGGCGATTGGGGAGAAAACGTCACAAATGGTGAAGATCCGGTATCGGGCAAAACCTATGAAAAGAACTATTCGATTAAATTTGAAGATGACTGGGTAGCTGATGACTGCTGGGTGGTTGCATTTGTTTATAACGAAGCCAACAAAACCTTGATCCAGGTGGATGAAGAAAAGGTGACTAAATAAGTTACCAATCACCAGATTGTTTTCCTGTGTATTTCTCAATTTCAATTACCAATAAAACCATCCTATTGAGAAGGGTTTTGTTATAATCGTTCTTGTTTTTGCCTCTATACTTTTCCATAATCACATCCAAACCTTTAATTTTTTCTTCATGATCGTGAACAATTGAGATCCTACCCCATCCAATGATTGAGCGGTATTTGGTCGTCCAGTTACAGGCAATATTATCTTTCATGATCTCACTGTGCAGTTCCATTTCAAAACACACATAATTATTCTTATTGATCATTTCAATTTTGGAACCCTCAGTAGCTGAATGGATATAAAGTTTGTTATCAAAATATCCAAAACTCAGCGGAACTATATGTGGCACATTATCAATTGAGAAAGCAACCCGCACAACCTGGGAGTTGTACAAAATTTCATCGAGGATTGTTTGATCAATAATTTCTTTGTCGAGGCGGCGCATAAATTTTTTCTTTCTTTCGAAAATAGAAAAAAACCGGCAGGTAAACCTGCCGGTTTAATAAGCAGTTTATTAACCTTACATCTTCGGAATCCTTCCCGGCGTATATGATGCTTTTAACGTATCCAGTTCATCATTCAATTCACTTATTCCCTGATCAACTCCTTTAAGTTGTTCAAGCGCTTTTGGGAACTCTTCCATTAAAATCTCATAATTCAATTGCATGGCTGAAGTTGGAGCCGATGTACTTGCCCACATGCCCCAGATAATCTCCTGCATGCGGTTACTGAATGGCATCAATTCAGGAGGTACCTCTTCCCAGCTTGCTTTGGCCGGGGTTCCTTCAAACAAGAAATCAATGGCGTCAAGGTTTTCCCTTAATTGCTGGGCTTTGTTTTTCATTTCCAGAGTAGCGCCATTGGTTTGAGAAATGGCTTGCTGGATGTAAGTGGTTTTTTCTTTCAGGTCTTCAAAATATTTATCCGTCCCCGACATAACACGCCATAAATCAGCAACATTTTTCTGGAAAGTAACAAGTGCTGCCCGGTCGTCATTGGATAGGGTTGTATTATTTAATACCCTGGCATTAAATGTTTCCGGACCTGCCAGTGTTTTTTCTTCACCATTATGAAACATCGCCATTTCAACAGTATAAACTCCCGGAATAGCCAGCGTTCCACTTCTTCCCGAATGGGTTGGATCATATTTATCCTTATTCAGTTGCACCGGACCAGGGTATTGATAGCGCAAATCCCATGTGGTACGGTGAATCCCCTTCGATGCTTTTTCATAAAACTTCTTCACAAGCATTCCATCCTGATCTTTGATATAAAAAATGAAGTAAGGCCCTGTTTCATTCTTCTCAGCATCCAACTGTTCTTTGGTTGGCTGAGGAATGGGTTCTCCTTTTTTGAACAATTCTTTTTCCTTTTTTATTCTTTCCGACTTTAACGACTTGGGTACCTCTTTTATATAATAAGTAAAAGTGGCACCGAAAGGAGGATTTTCAGCCTGGTAAACCGCTGACCCGGTTCCGTATCTCGATCCTTTCTGAATATACATCAGGGCATCTTTTACAGGAAATAGCATAGCTTCTGTTTCATCCAATTTTTTGGCAGTTAGTCCCCTGAGGGCAGTAAAATCATCAATGATATAAAAACCACGTCCGAAAGTGGCAATCGCCAGGTCGTTTTCACGTTCCTGGATTACGATATCCCTGACTGCAACATCCGGTAATCCACCAGCTAACTTAACCCAGATTTTACCACCATCAAGGCTAAAATAAAAACTGAATTCAGTCCCGGCAAATAACAGATTCGGATCAACCGGATCCTGAACAATACTATGTACCGATCCATTCTCTGGCAGGTCACCGGTTATTGATACCCATGTTCTGCCTTTATCATTACTTTTAAACACATAAGGTTTAAAGTCATCGCTTTTTGTATTGTTAAAAGATGCAAACACAAGGTTTTCATCATGTGATGATGAAAAGATATCACTCACATAAGTGTAGTCGGGCACGCCTGGAAAAGCGGTAATTTTTGTCCAGTTTTCACCATCGTCTTCAGTAACCTGGATCACACCATCGTCAGTTCCTACGTAGATCAACCCGGCTTTCAGCTTCGATTCGGCCAGCGAAACAATAGTTCCCCATTGTGAGCTTGAAACATCTTTGGCCACTGCACTTGCCGGCCAGTGTTTACCCATTACCTTAAACTGGTTACGGTCTTCGTCCCTGGTAAGGTCATCACTGATGGCTGTCCAGGTATTGCCTCGGTCATCGCTTTTAAAAAGTTTGTTGGCAGCCATGTATAACCTTGTGGAGGAGTGTGTGCTTAAAATAAAAGGTGCATCCCAGTTCCATCTGAAAGTCAATTCATCTTTTTGCGGCGAAGGTTTTATTTTAATCCGCTCACCTGATTTCCTGTCGTAGCGAAAAATATTACCATACTGATAGGCTGAATACACGATATCGGGGTTGCCCGGCTCGCTGGCCTGCCAGAAACCGTCACCACCTAAAGTAACCACCCATTCATCACTGGTAACACCTCCGGTTTTAATGTTTCTGGACGGGCCGCCCATACTGTTGTTATCCTGTGTTCCTCCGTAAACCCAGTAAAAAGGTTCCGTGTCATCAACATTAACACGATAAAATTGTGTTACAGGCAGGTTAGCTTTAAACAGATAAGTTTTCCCACCATCGAAACTTTCGTAAACACCACCATCACCACCAATCAGAAAGTGATCGGTATTGCGGCAATCAATCCACAAGGCGTGGTCGTCCACATGGCGTTTACTGTTACTCAGGTTTTTCCATGTTTTACCACCATCAGTCGTGTATGATGTGCGGGTATCAGTTGCAAATACTTTATCAGGATTTTTCGGATCGCAGAACAACTCACTGTAATATTGACCGCTTGAATAGAAATCATTCATTTTTTTGAAAGAAGCGCCCCTATCAGTCGAGCGGTAAAATCCGCCTTTTTCGGTGGCTTCGAACATCGCATACACTTTATTGGGGTCAGCGGGAGAAACTACGATTTCCATTCCTCCTTTATCAACTTTCGGTATGCCGTTTTCCAGTTTATTCCAGGTTTTACCGGCATCGGTTGATTTATAAAATGCCGACTCGGGGCCGCCACCTATTTTGGTGAATTGCCTCCTGCGGCGTTGTTCGGCTCCTGCGTAAATCACATCCGGGTTTCCAGGCTCAAACGCCAGGTTGGCAACACCGGTATTCTCGCTGATAAACAACACTTTTTCCCAGGTTTCGCCGCCATCAGTGGTTTTAAAAACGCCACGTTCTTCGCCCGGACCCCAGGCAGAACCTTCTGCAGCAACATATACCACATTCGAATTACGAGGGTCAATTAGAATTTCACCAATCTGGCGTGATTCCTTCAATCCCATATTTTTCCATTTTTTTCCGCCATCGATGGTTTTGTAAATCCCGTTTCCATAGCCAAGTGCACGCTGGTGGTTATTTTCACCTGTACCTGCCCAAACCACATGTGAGTTTTTCGGGTCCATGGCTAAAGCGCCGATTGAATAAGCGCCGTTGTTATCAAACACCGGCTTATAGGTAGTTCCGTTATTTATTGTTTTCCAGATATGTCCGGAAGCAACGGCAACAAAATAATGTGCCGGGTTTTTATGATCCACCGCGAAATCGGCTATTCGGCCCGAAGCAAATGCAGGTCCGATACTTCGCCATTTTAATCCGCTGAAAGTTGAAGACTTTAATGTATCTGACTTTGATTCATCTTTCTTCTTTTTAGCTTCAACAGTTGTTATGCCGAACAAAAAGATGACAAGCAATAAGATTGCTTTAAGGGTTAATATCTTATTCATTATGAAATAAATTAATTGATTATTGAGTTTTTTTGAAATGAGTCGCTAAAGTAAAAAAGATATTTATAGTATTTGCATAGCAGTATGTATGATCGATAATTTGAAACTGCCCCTAAACTATAAGCAACTTAATTCAATTATAGCTGGATTATCAAAAACCTTAATTTTGCGTTCTTAAACTTTGATACATGAAATTTTACCCCATAGAAACCGGTAACTTAAAATTAGACGGTGGCGCCATGTTTGGCGTGGTACCTAAAGTGCTGTGGTCGAAAGCTTATCCTTGCGATGAAAACAATTTGTGCAACTGGTCGATGCGTTGTTTATTGATTGTGGATGGTGACCGCAAAATATTGATCGACAATGGTATTGGCGACAAACAGGATGAAAAGTGGCTGAAACATTATTACCTGAACGGAGATGCCACACTGGAATCATCCCTTGCCAAAGTGGGTTACAAACCGGAAGATATTACCGATGCGATATTGACACATATGCATTTCGACCATTGTGGTGGCAGTGTGAAATGGAATGATGATAAATCAGGTTACGAGCTGGCTTTCTCTAATGCTACTTACTGGACCAGTCAGCAGCAATTTGACTGGGCTACGAAGCCAAACCGCCGTGAGAAAGCTTCTTTTTTAAAAGAGAATATTTTACCAATTCAGGAGAGCGGCCACCTTAAATTGTTCAGCGAAGAAGGCGAGTATATTCCGAACATTACTTTTAAATTGTATGATGGCCATACCGAAGGACAGGTAATTCCCCACATTAAATACAATGGAAAAACAGTTGTATTTATGGCAGATTTGATGCCTTCAGCAGCACACATTCCAATGCCGTGGATAATGGCTTATGATGTAAGGCCTTTACAGACCTTGAAAGACAGGGAGCGATTTTATAATGAAGCACTTGAAAACGATTACATCCTGTTTTTTGAGCACGACATTTACAATGAGGCGGGTACAATCCACAATACCGAAAAAGGAGTACGGATAAAAGAGGCAGGAAAATTAATTAATTTTATAACGAGTAAAATGTAATACAGGGTTTATCTTTTCTTAGCAATTAGTTTTCAAGTAGTTACAAAACCTGAACAAAAACCATCTTAATCTTTTTTATATGTTTTTTGAGGTGTTTTTTGGAGGTGTTTGAAATATGTTCAAAATTTGGGGGGGGTGTTAAGAAAACGATGAAAGAATGATCATTTTGAAAGGTGTAATTTTTACAGCGATTTAATTGAAAGGAATCTGAAGTATAATTTTGGTGCCTGATGGTTCGCCACTGCTATCTTTCAAATCAAGGATATTCAATTTGATCTTCTTCTTAAGTGACCTGTTCAGAACCTGGATTCTTTCCTGAGTTATGGATGTTGACAGTGATTTATAACCTGTTTGTGGTTTAGGTAATAACTCTTTTGCCTTTTCCCTTCCAATACCATTATCTTCAATTTCAATTATGATTATTTCATCAATCATCTTAAAACGCACACTGATATTCCCTTTTGAGTTTTTATGTTTTATTCCGTGTTCAATAGAATTTTCTATAAATGGCTGGGTTAGCATGGATGGTATATTTGTAATTTCCGGGTTGATAACCTCATCCACCTCAATGGTATAATCAAACATCTCGGGGAACCGGACTTTTTGTAACTCTAAATAATTCTCAATCGTACCAATTTCCTCTGTTAATGAAATATATTCTTCGACGGAACTATTGAGTATGGCCCTTACCAGTTTTGAAAACCTGGAAAGGTATGATGCCGCCGTAACAGGTTTTTCGCTGAGCATGAAATTATGAATACTGGAAAGTGAATTAAACAAAAAATGCGGGTTCATTTGTGAGCGGAAGAGCCTTTGCTGTAAAAGCAGGTTTTTTTGCTGTTCGCGGAGTCTGTTTTGGCGGACTAGTACGATGGCAAGTATAAGCACGAATATTACCAGGCTGGCCATACCAAATAAAAAATATTTCGATTGTCTCAGTTTTAATTCCTGGAATGCTGTTTCCTGCGATAAAATACCGATTTCTTCTTCATAGTTTTGGGTTTCATATTGAAGTTGTAGCTTTACGAGTTCCTCAAGTTTACTTATTTTATTTAAGGTGTCTTGCGAGTTCGTATAGAGGATGTGATAATTTAGTGCTGTTTCAAACTTTCCAGATTCTTTATTTATTTTATACAGCCAATAATACATCCATTGAGCAGTTTTCCAGGCAAGCTCTTTTGTTTTTTGTGGGGGAAGCGGAAAATATATTTCAAGCCCCCAACTTGTAATATTTTTCAGCGAGTCGTGTCTGTGCCACGAATCCCTACGCACTATTTCATCAAATAGCTTTTCGGCTTGTTTGAAGTATATTTCAGCAATAGCGGCCTGCTTATATTGATAATAGGTATAGCCCATAAAAGCAGATGTGTTCAGTGCCATATACAAAAATCCCCTTTTGTTGTAGAAATCGTTAGCCTGCTGGTAATGCAAAATCATTTTATCGAAATTGTCTTCGTGCAAATATATATATCCCAAACTTGTTATTGCCCTGTATTTCAGCGCTTCCATACTAGTGTTTTCACTTGGTGTTGAGATAGCTTTCCTGAAGTATTTTTTTGCACTGTCGATATCTCCTGTACACCGAAAACGTTCGCCGGCAACGATTAAATGCAAATACAAATCTGTTTTATTAAAGTTACTTTTTTTACCAATTTTAAGATAATCGAGTGTAATTTCAAGAGATTCCTTACATTCTCCCTGAAGAAAATAAATGAGTGCTGCCCCGCTTTTAATTGACATTATGTCTGCTACATTTCCCACTGGAGTTCCATCGGGTTTGTGCTCCTTGTATTTATCAAATGCTATGAAGCCATATTCCAGAGACATTTCAAAATTACTGACAAGGTAATGGATGATACTTATTTGCTGGTAGAGTGAAGCGACCTGGCGTTTCATCCCCAGTTTTTTGTACAGCTTTATCGCTTTTAGATATTCGCTCAACGCTTTTACATATTTGCCCTGGTAGCGGTAGGTGTGGCCTGAGTACAGAAAAGCATTTGCCATTCCGGTTTTGTAGTTCAATTGTGCTGCCAGTTTCATAGCTTCATCGACATACTGCTTGGCCGAATCTGAATTGACATATGAGAGCGAGACAGCTAAATTGTTGATGGTATTTACGCGTTCTTCGGCTTGTTGCGCCGGTAAAATCAGAAGCAGACTATCGACATTGTAGGTGGGAAATAAGATGAACTTTTGGGCAAGGCAGGAACCAGCAATTGAAATTGTGAGGATCATTAAAAGAAGGACTCTGAATTTCATTTTTAAGTTATTTGTTATGGGTTTCGGGTTACGAGTGTGCTGGTTATTGACCCCGTATCACGCAACCCGCACCCCACAACTTATATTCAATTTTTAGTAATTCTCTCAAACAGCTCCAGCAGCTGCTCCCGTTTCCTTGAAGCTACCGGTACCTTGTGTTTATTGGCAAGGATAATGCTCCCGCCATCCGCCTTTTCAAAACGTACAATATGCCCCAGGTTGATCAGGAACGATTGGTGCACCCTGAAAAATCCAAACTCTCTTAACATTTCGTCATATTCTTTCAGGGTATTCGATACCAGTATCTTATGATTGTCCAACAAATGAAAATGCGTGTAGTTATTGTCAGATTGACAAAATATGATGTCCCTTATCTTCACCAGGTGAATATTCTCGAAGGTTTTCAGGATGATCTTCTTGTTGGATTTGCTGTCGGTTTGCAGGTTTTCTTCAAGAACCTCCAGTTGTGTGTTCAGCTCTTTTAATACCAGTTTTTCTGCTTTGTTGATAGCCTTCATCAGGTCATCCGGATCAACAGGTTTGAGAAGATAATCGAGGGCGCTGAATTTAAAAGCTTCGATGGCATACTGGTCGAAGGCGGTAATAAAGATAACCTTAAAATCAACCGGTTCTAGTTGTTTCAGCAAGTCGAACCCTGTTCCATCTTTCATTTTAATATCCAGTAAAATAAGGTCGGGATGATACCTTTTGATGGCTTCAATGCCGGTTTTTACACCACTGGCTTTGGCAACCAGCTTAACATTCGGGCAATGCGCTTTTACAAGTTTTTCCAAAGCCTGGTGCATGTGCGGCTCATCATCTATAATGATGGTTCGGAGCATTTTGCTTTTATATTTTCTCGTAAAGATAGTCATAACTTAATGAAATAGAAATACCTTATTCCAACGTCTGTTACATAATATGTTATTTGTTAGTTGACCCACCCCTAACCCCTCCACCGCCTACCAAAGTATCTACGGCGGTCAGGCAGGAGGGGAATTCCTCCCCCTCTCAGGGAGAGCAGGAGGGGTTTATAGTTTTATCATTTTTCTCGTTATCAATTCATTGCCCGCTTGCAACCGGATGAAATAAATCCCTGAAGGCAAACCACTTGCGTCCCAGGTAAACTTTTGTTTTCCAGGTTGGGTATTCTTTTGAATGACTTCAATCTGCTCGCCCAGTTGGTTGTAAATTTTGATTTCGACTTTTCCGGCTTGTGTTAATTCGAATGCTATGGTTGTTGAATTGGAGAAGGGGTTGGGGTGAATTGACATCTCTGCTGTATTTTTTTCTGAATTAATGTCTTCTGATCCAAGATGCAGAAAAAGGAAATCATAAATTCTGTTCATTAATTCTTCCCTTGTTCCTTCGTCGCCATCTTCCAAATGTGCAAGGGCGTAAGAGAAGCAAAAAGTTTTCTGGCCATATTCGCCTTCTCCCTGGACGGCAACTGTTCCATAATCATCTTCTTCAAAAGCTGCAATACCATTTTCATTTGGTATCATCGGGTCAATATGCCAGCTTAAGTTTTGTGTTGAGCCTGTAAATTCCAGGTTTTGACATATTGAACCATCAAAACCGTTGAGTTGGGTTACAACATTATAAGGGGCAATATATTCTATTTCTGCAATCCCAAACAGGTCAATGACCTCTTCATAGTCAGGGTATCCAAAATAGTATTGTGTGCCAAAAAATGAACCGCATTCAACATAAACCCTTCCTCCATGATAAATGTATTCTGAAATAATTTGTGTCATCTCCATAGTTATTGCAGTACCATCACTGAATCTTATCCCATGGTTGCCAAAGGATAAAAAAACAGCGTCAAATCCGTTAAAAGAGGAAGGAAAGTGCGAAGTGTAAAAGACATTAAATCCCATATCTATTAAAAACTCATTAATATAATCCCCGCTGTATGTATTTCCTATTCCCTCACCCTGGTAAACAAGTATTCCGGAAGGAGCGATTAAAACTTCAATATCAATAGTATCGCCCCAGGTGATTTCTTTATCGGCCATCGTAATAAGTTTAAAATTGACCAAATGAGTAGTCGCTTGTTCTGAAATCTTAAACTCAAAAACATTTTCAAGGGTAAAATAATCATCAGCCGGAATGGCTCCGATGTATATATTACTCATAATTGTGATATCCGGATCTTCAGTTGAAAGTGTAAAAGTTGCATCATCTGCAACTATTCCATAATTATAGTTTATGAGTTTCAAACTCAAACTAATGGTATCTCCCAATTCAGCAATATGGTTGCCATCTAAATCCTGAAAATCTGAAGAAAACAGATCCAGGGCAATCTCTTGCTGAAGAGTTACATTTGTTTCAGTTAAAGCCCTGTAAGCATTGATCCTGCCTGCTCCCAGCAGATTTTCATAACCGGGATTGAGATAATCAATAGTATCAGCTGTACCCAATACCTGTGTGATCACCTGGTCGGAAGTCCACTCAGGATGATAGGATTTTACCAGGCCCATTAACCCTGCAATAATGGGTGTGGCACATGAAGTACCTGAGGCGGATGTGTAGGAATTATTTATACTTGTGGTTTTTAAAGGGTAACCACCATCACCACCAGGAGCAGAAATTGCTATATGGGGACCAAAATTGGAATAACTCGCTTTTGCATCCAGATGATTAAGGGCAGCAACACCAAGAACTCCGGGATATGCAGCCGGGTACATAAGTCTAAATTGATTGCTGTTGGCCGCTCCCCCAAGGATAATGCTTCCTAATTCCCTTACATAGGTAATGGCTTCAAAATGGGCTTGGGAATAAAAATCGTAATATCCCCAACTATTGGTAATAACATCAGCTCCATTTTCTGCTGCATAAATCATTGCATTATAAGACTGAAGAACAAGACTTTCCCAACCAGACTGTATTGGTAAAATTTTCAGGTTCCAGCTTATGCTGGCTATCCCAATGTTATTATTGGTAGTAGCGCTTGCATATCCTGCCATAAGGGTACCATGTTCCCAAACGTACGTCCCTGGTATTGGATTTGGGTCATTACCGGATAAATAGAAATTCCATCCAATAAAATCATCAATATAGCCATTTCCATCATCATCAACACCGTTTTCATCATCAGGGTCAAAAATCCATTCTCCACCTATGAACTCCAGTGTTTTTCCATCGCCATCAAAATCTTCACCCATATTTTGCCAGATATTATCCACCAGGTCTTCGTGGTCCCATTCAGTACCGGAATCAACTATTGCAATAACAACCTCTTCTGTACCATTTTCTCCCTTATGAATATCCCATGCCGAATCTGCCTTGATTTGGGTCAGATGATGGAGGTCGCCATACATGGGGTCATTGGGTTCGACCAACAGATGGATAACCGGAATGGGTTCCGCATATTCAATATTTGGATCTTTGGAAAATTCCCTCGCTACTTTGGTTACAGAAAATTCTTCGGGAAATTCAATCCTGTAGATCCTTGAGAGATCGGGCATTCCTTTTTTCAACTTTTTAGGATTGTACTTGAATCGTTTTTCAAGGAGATCCACTTTATACTTACCGGCTTTAGAATCCAAAGATGGAATGTTAAATGAAACATTTCCTCTTTGTATACCTAAGTCTTTAATTCCCTCTTTTACCTTAATGGTGATCATTCCTTTGTGGAACTGGGGTTGGGTCTCATCAATGTTTAAAGAATTTGTTGGTTGACTGTCATTTTTTTCTGTTAGCATCATCGAGGTCATTACCACGACCAGGAGAGCTGCGATTAAATAAGTTAGTTTTTTCATGGGTTTGTTTTTTAATAGTCAGCAGTCTTCAGTCAGAACAGGCTGTTGACTACCGACTGAAGATTGCTGACTGGCTTTATTTAAGTTTTATCATTTTAATTGTTTTTAACCCATTTCCTATTTTCATCACACAGAAATAAACCCCACTCGGAAGCCCCTCAGTATTCCAAACCACTTGCTGCTTTCCTGCTGATTGGGTTTGCCGGATTACTTCAAGCTGTTTGCCAAGATGGTTGTAGATTGTTATTTGGACATGCGATGGTTGTTTTAGTTCGTATTCGATGGTTGTTAAAGTGGAAAATGGATTTGGATAACACCAGACCCGAGACTCGAGACTTGAGACTCGAAACTCCTCCACAGAAACCGTTTCGCAAGAATCTGCTACTTCTTCCTGGCTATTGCAGCCTGGTGCGTTTTCGTATATGTTGATTTCACCGTTTGGACTTACCAGGTAGTTGCAAATACTTTCAATCTCACAGGATGAAAGGGAGTTGTTTTTATAGATAGACAAATCACTTATTGTACCGGGGTCAATGTTTTCAAGTCCTGTCAAATCGGGCAATGTATCATTTCCGATTATTTCCAGCCTATCCCCAATTGATGTCAGGTTGCTTAGGGCAGATAAATCTATTAATGATGCATTGCCGGCAGATGTTTCATACCACAAATAATAAACTTGTCCGATTAACAATGACCCTGCAATATTGCCCAGGTTTTCGAGCCCTGATAGGTCTGCTAACGATTCATTACAAGCAATTTCCAGGTTTTTACCAATGGAAGTCAATCCATTCAAACCTATTAAGTTGGTTAACGATTCATTTCCTGCACAGTTCCAGGCGTAAAACCTGTATGCATTACCAATCACAACTGTTGAGTCCACCGTAGTCAGGTTTTCAAGGCCTGTTAACGAAGTCAGGGAATTGTTATTAATGATCCGCAGGTCGCCGCCAATAATGGTTAAGCTATCAAGACCATTTAAATTCTGTAGTGAAGGATTGCCTCCTACACCGTCTCCCTGTTTGGCGCCAATCACTAAATTTCCTTCAATTGAATTCAGGCTTTCCAAGCCTGTTAAATTAACCAGTGATTCGTTTCTTAATAATTCCAGATTTCCACCTAAGGAAGTCAGGTTCTCAAGACCTGTTAAATTGATTAATGATGGGTTACCACCATCCCAGATTTTCCCGATGATCAGGCTGCCGTCAATCGTGGTCAGGCTTTCAATGCCTGAAAGATTTATCAATGAATCACTGTTATCAACAATAAAGCTTCCTCCGATAAATGCAAGATTGTCCAGGCCCGATAGATCGTTTAGTAATGGATTGCCGTGGATATCAAAATTTCCTCCGATATTATCCAGATTCTCCAATCCCGATAAACTAGCCAGGGAAGCATTGTAACCAATACTTAGTCCTCCCCCGATAGAGGTCAGGTTCTCCAGTCCTGTCAAACTGCTCAGGGAAGCATTGCTAACAATCTGAAAGTTTCCTCCAATAGAATCCAGGCTTGCCACTCCTGTCAAATCGATCAGCACAGCATTATCATGAATCCAAAAATCTCCTGAGATGGAAGTCAAATTATCAAGGCCAAGCAAACCGGTTAAAGAATTATTTTCATAAATCTTTAGGTATCCTCCGATATAATTCAAATTTTTCAGACCCGTTAAGCTTATCATAGAAACATTGTTATTAATCTTAAGATATCCCCCAATGGATGTCAGATTATATAGTCTCGTTAAACTGGTCAGGGAAGTGTTGCCATATATACTGAGGTCTTTCCCGATGGATGTCAGATTATTTAGTCCCGTTAAACTGGTCAGGGAAGTGTTGCCATATATACTGAGGTCTTCCCCGATGGAAACCAGATTGTCCAATCCTGTTAAACTGGTCAGGGAAGTGTTGCCATATATCCTGAGGTCTTCCCCGATGGTTGTCAGATTATTTAGTCCCGTTAAACTGCTCAGGGAAGGACTATCATAAATATTAAGGTATTCCCCAATAGAAGCCAGATTGTCAAGACCCGTCAAACTATTCAGTGCAGTGTTGTTATAAACCCTGATGTATCCCCCGATAGAGGTCAGGTTCTCCAGTCCTGTTAAACTGGTCAGGGTATCATTTCTATAAATTTTGAGGTATCCACCGATAGTAGTCAGATTTTCAAGTCCCGCTAAACTAATCAGGGCATCGTTGTTATCTATCTTCAGGTTTTCTCCAATAGAAGTCAGATTTTCAAGTCCCGCCAGACTAATCAAGGCATCGTTATAATAAATCCTAAGGTATCCCCCAATCGTTGTCAAATTATCCAGTCCTGTTAAATCGTTTAGGGCGTCAGTATTTTTTATTATAAATTTTCCACCGATAGAAATCAGATTTTCCAAGCCCGTTAAACTGTTCAGGACAGTGTTATCAACGATACTAAAATCTCCCCCGATAGTAGTCAGATTTTCCAGTCCCGTTAAAATGCTTAGTGCATAGTTGTCATAAATCCTGAGGTAGCCCCCAACCAAATTAATATTTTCCAAACCTGTCAGACTTGTCAGGGCATCGTTGTTTTTAATCCAAATATCTCCACCGAAAGCTGTTAAAACATTTAGCCCATTTAAATTGGTGATATCATCCCCATTAATTTCTACATCCCCTTCTATTTCAGTACAATTGGGGTGGTTGGTTTGGAAATTGTCGATTTGGGCCTGGGTTCTAAATGTTATGCCTTGTGGCAGGCAGGGTTGGGAAGTTGATGTTGCCTGGATGATGAAGGCCAGGACGATTAAAAGGGTAAGTTTTTTCATTGGTTTGTTTGGTTAAAATAATTAGTTGTATTTCAATTAACTACATCAAAGTTACTACACCTAAAAGGTGAGAATGAAACAGATAAGGGATCGTAGGGGTTGAATGAGAAATCGCCGGGGATGAGTGAGGAATTGATTATTTACGATGTATAAAAATTCAATACAATCCAGTTTATTATTTCTTAAATCATGAATAATTGCTGAATATCAATCTTTGAAACCTGATATTGTTTTCTCATCAACCTCTTAAATGTCCTGGTAGGTTTTCGATTGTAGAACGGTCTGAGACTCCTAAAATAATAGCCTCCTTTTACCTCTTTTTTGAAGACGTTTTTTTAAACCTGTTGAAAACAGTGCGTTGTAATAGTGGTATGGATCTTAGTCAGAAAATATTAAACACATTGAGAATCCCATTTAATTCAACAATGGATACCTTTGTGCTTTGTGCAATTGTTTTCGGTCCAATCCGGTTTCAATCTGATTATTATCGCACCAGTCAATAAGCATTTCGAGTGCCAGATTACCTATCATTTCCTTCCCTGTCATCGGGCAACCGCCATAACCACCCAAAACTGTATCAAACCTTCTTATGCCTGCCTGATATGCAGCCTCAATTTTTTTCAATGCAGTTTCATGCAAAGAATGCAAGTGAAGGCCAAATTCTACATTGGGAAATTCTTTAATCAAGGCTGAAAAAACCCTTCCTATTTTTTGAGCATCTGCTTCACCCATGATATCCGAAACAGGGATTACCTCAATGCCTATTTTGCTGAACTTGGTTACCCATTCCAACAGAAGATCAATTGACCAATCATCACTGTAAGGATTGCCAAAACCCATGGAAAGATATGGTAACAACCGTTTCCCCTTTTTTAAACAAAGATTTTGCAAAAAGTCAATTGTTTTTTCTGTTTCTTCAAATCCTTTATTGATATTTTTTTTCAGGAAAGTTTCGGAAACTGAGAAAGGAAAAATCAGATCGTCAATTACATCGTATTTCATAGCCTTTTCACCGCCATTTTCGTTGGCGACAAGTACGGCAATCTTCGAATTTGTATTGCTGAAATCAAGGTTTTCGAGTACCTCAGCAGTATCTGTCATCTGGGGAATTGTCCTCGGAGAAACAAAACTTCCCACCTCAACTGTATCAAAACCACATTGCAAAAGCAGATTGATGTATTCAATCTTTTTATGAGTTGGGATCAAAGTCTCAATACCCTGCATTCCATCACGTGGTGTTTCGAGGATTTTTATGGGGGAAGAGGAGTTCACAGATTGGGTTTAATTATTTTAAC
>JAUVKF010000045.1 GCA_030596395.1 Chlorobiota bacterium
TGGTTGTTATAAAGCATACATTGATCAATGTAATTTGAATTATCGATAAAAGTTTCTTCTATCCCTTCAGGACTGTATTTTTCACCGTCATTTCCGATAAGCAGACTTTTAAAACGACCCAAAACATAAAGAAATCCATCCTGATCGAGGTAACCAAGATCACCGGTACACAGCCATCCTTCTTTCAGGGTTTCCTGTGTAGCCTGCTCATTTTTCCAATAAGCCTTCATCACGTTCTCACCTTTCACCACTATCTCTCCTTTGGTATTGGCCGGACATGGATTTTCATCCTCATCCAAAATTTTAATTTCCAGGTTTTCTACTACACAGCCTGAAGTACCCAACTTATGTTTATCGGGTGTGTTTGAAGAAATTACCGGAGCCGCCTCGGTTAATCCGTATCCCTGGTACATTGGGATGCCAATAGCATAAAAAAAACGCTGTAGTTCAATGTCGAGTAATGCACCACCACCAATTGTGAATTTTAGCCTTCCGCCAAAACTGGCGCGTACTTTACTAAACAATATTTTGTCGTAAATCCACAACAAGGGTCTAAGTATTTTTTTTGCAATTGATTTTTTCGCCCATCCATTACCATGATAGAAATAGGCTGTTTTTAAAGCAGAATAAAATAAACGTTCTGTTAATTGTCCTTTTGATTTTATTCCCGATTCAATGCTTTTCTTGAACCTACGGGCCATTGCCGGTACACTCAACAGGAATACGGGTTTTATTTCCTGAATATTTTTTGGGATATTCCGTAATCTTTCCATTGGTGATTTGCCCGGATCAACAACGGAAATGCTTGCACCATTTTTCATTAAAACATACAAACCCACAGTATGGGCAAAAGAATGATCCCATGAAAGAATCAGCAGTGTAGTATACCATTCGGGTATCTCGAACAATGAGCACGCTTGTTCAACATTGACAGTATAGTTTCGATGCGTAAGCATGATCCCTTTCGGATCGGCAGTGGTGCCCGATGTATAACTAATATTGGCTAAGTCATCTTCCTGAACATCTCTCCACCTGCTATTCAATTCCTTGTCATGATCCGAAAGAGACTGTTTGCCTTTTTTCGACAATTGATCAAAATCAAACTCATTTTCTTCAAGTTTTGATTTTGGATTGAAAACTACAATATGCTCAACAGTTGTTAATTCATTTTTAATGATGCGAATTTTTGGCAGCTCTTCGGCAGAGACGATAATTACCTTACTTCCGGAATGCTGAAGCCGGAAAAGAAGATCGGAGGGTTCATTTATTTTAACAGATAGCGGCACCGATACTGCGCCTACATATAAAACGGCTAGTTCGGCAATGAGCCATTTGCTGCTTCCTTCTGCCAGCAATGCAATGCGATCACCTTTTTGAATACCCATATCTATCAGCCCGGAGGCTATAGAATAAACACTTTGTCGGATACTTTGATAGGAGATTGCCTGGTATTCTCCACCAGCTTTCTCACAGATCAGGACATTATCAGGATACAGCTTACAACTGTCTTCAAATAATTGTGGAATGGTTCGCATATGACTTCCCGCAAGGTACGAAAAAACAACTCTGATTATTTGTTATACCCATCAAGGATTAAAATATGCTAAACTTTAGTAAAAATGTGGATTGGTACGAGATCCGTGTTGCAAGGTCAACCAGTTGTGACAATCAATAAAAACGGTCATCGTTATTCAGGCATGGTCAATGGTCAACCTCTTACCCCGCACCCAACAACCCGTATAAAAAACGAATTGACAATCAGTTAGAGATTTTAACTTTTTACTGGTATAAATATAATTCCGCTATTGCTCTCCTTTTTTAATGGCATCCATTACGGCAATCATAACCATGTTAACAATCTCATCCACACTACTTCCCAATCGAAGTACGTGAATAGGCTTATTCATGCCGTTAAGGATTGGCCCAATAATTTCAAATTTAGTGGTTTGAGCTACTAAGCGTTGCGAAATATTGGCAGCAGCAAGCGTTGGAAAAATCAATGTATTTGCCCGACCCCCATTTAGTTTTGAGAATGGGAAACTTTCCTGTAAGAGTTCTGAATCAAGTGCAACATTGGCTTGCATCTCGCCATCAACAATCAGATCAGGATAATCCCTGTGAAGTATATTAACTGCCTTCTGGATGAGGCGTGAAATAGATGAATCGACCGAACCAAAGTTAGAATGCGAAAGCAATGCTATTCTGGGCTTGATTTTAAATCTTTTTACCTCTTCGGCTGTTTGCAATGTAATATCAACCAGATCTTCAGCATTTGGATTTTGATTAACTGTACAATCGCTCAGGAAAAATGGTTCATCTTTTGTATTAAGGATATACATGCCACTAACAGTCCTCAAATCAGGCCTTTTTCCAATAACCTGAAGGGCAGGTCTTATTGAGTCAGTGTAATTGTGCGTTAGCCCAATCAATACAGCATCAGCATAAGCTTTCTCAACCATCATTGGCCCGAAATAATGCCTGTGTTTTACAGTCTCAAGGGCACGAATCATTGTCATGCCATTACGCTGTTCTTTCTCGAACAATACTTTTGCAAACTCTTCCCTTCTTTTCTTCTCTTCAACTGAGCGGTGATTAATGATCTGAACCCCGTCTAATTCCAATTCATTTTCACGAATAATGCGACGAATTTCCTCTTCATTACCAAGTAAAATTGGTTCGGCAAGTTTTTCGTTAAAAACAATTTCAGCAGCTTTTAAGGTCTTGTATCTTTCAGCATCAGCCAGAACAACACGTTTAGGTGATCGTTTACAACTGGCTTTCATCTGACGTTTTAATGGGTTAGTAAGGCCTAACCTTTTATGTAGTTCATCCGTATATTTATTCCAGTCCATAATTTCAATCCCGGCAACGCCTGAATCCATTGCCGCTTTTGCAACCGCAGGTGCAACTTTTTCAATTAACCGCGGATCGGTAGGTTTTGGGATAATATAATCGCGACCGAATTTCAGATTTTGAACTTGAAAGGCAATATTCACTTCTTCGGGTACAGGTTCCTTTGCCAAATCAGCAAGTGCCCGTGAAGCTGCAAGTTTCATTTCTTCATTAATCTCAGTAGCACGTACATCAAGCGCTCCTCTGAAAATAAACGGGAATCCCAAAACGTTATTGATCTGGTTCGGATAATCAGAACGACCGGTTGCCATAATCAGGTCATCCCGGGTCTCAACTGCATCTTCATATGCAATTTCAGGATTTGGATTGGCCAATGCAAATACAATTGGATTATCCGCCATCGTCATTAACATGTCTTTTTTTAATACACCTCCTACAGATAAACCCAAGAACATATCTGCACCTTGTAAAGCTTCTCTTAAAGTACGAACCGGCGTATCGACAACAAACTGTTTTTTAGTTTCATTCAAGTCGGTACGTTCAGTATGCAGCACTCCTCTGCTATCGAGCATAATGATATTCTCAGGTTTGGCCCCCAATTGAATATATAAACGCGTACATGAGATGGCGGAAGCCCCTGCACCATTAACAACTATCTTGATATCATCAATTTTTTTACCAACGATCTCCAGCGCATTCAGCAAACCTGCCGAAGTAATGATCGCAGTACCATGCTGGTCATCGTGCATGATCGGGATATCTAATTCGTTCTTTAGCCTTTCTTCTATTTCAAAACATTCAGGCGCTTTGATGTCCTCAAGATTGATACCTCCAAATGTTGGTGCAATGGCTTTAACTGTTTGAATGAATTTTTCGGTATCCGTTTCATCAACTTCAATATCAAAAACATCAATGTCGGCAAATATTTTAAAAAGGAGTCCTTTCCCTTCCATAACCGGTTTTCCGGCTTCAGGACCAATATTGCCAAGGCCCAGTACTGCTGTACCATTTGAGATCACCGCAACCAGGTTTCCTTTGGCTGTGTATTTATACACATCTTCAATGTTCTTTTCAATTGCCAGACAGGGATCGGCCACTCCCGGTGAGTAAGCAAGCGAAAGGTCCCGTTGGGTTGTATAGGGTTTTGTGGGTACTACCTCTATCTTGCCCGGGCGTCCCAGGGCATGATAATTGAATGCGTCTTTTCTGAATAATTTATCCATGATTAATTAGGTTTTAACCGTGCAAAATTAGAATATTAAAACAGGAGATATGCATGTATTTTGCTATTTATTGTTAATTTATAAACAGTATAAAAAAGATTAATTTTGAATGCAGACTGGTTAGTGAGACCGATGCAGGTGACCACATCCTGTTTTTGGGTGAAATACTGGCTTCTTACATTAATCCCGAAAAGAAAGTTTTATTCAACGTAAAAACAGTTGATGGGGTGAGGGTGTTTGAGGAGTTTCCATAAAAATTATCCGTTTAATTGCCTGCCTTCGCCGAATCCGCCAATTGGCGGAGCAGGCAGGCGAAGGAGTTCCATCCTGAAAACTTTCAGGATCGGGACTACTGCGGCAATCTCCTTATACATTTCTTGTTTCAGTTCAGGAGGCTCGCGCGCTCCTTCGTCGCTCAGAGATGAACGAAAATTATTAGTAATCGTCTAATTGCGAGGCATCAACAGGTAAACATGTGGGTTGGAATGCTGCGGCAATCCCCTTGTTGTTTACTTGTTCCAACTCAGGGGATTCCTGCCCGTCCGGTCAGGCGGGCTTTCGGTCGTTCCTCCCTCTGAATTAAACGGGTGTTTTTGTTTTTTCGTTCAATTGGTTTTTTGCAAAAATCTATTCATCGACAATAAATATGTTGTTTTTAGGGTTTGTATCAGGAACTGTTAACGTATTAATTTCTACTTTTTTCACTTTCTTTTTAGTGATAAACTTCACATATTTAATTAAGCCTGCATCCTTCCAAATATTTGCATTTCGTTGTACCGATTCCTCGCTACCATCCTGATAAGTGATTATCAAATTAACCGGGGCCGGAAAACGTCCTATTCTTTCAACCTCTACTGAAAACTGATCCTCATTCTGCTCAATGCTATTTATTGCCAAATCAGGATAGCCAAACTCAAAAAACCAGGGTTCCCAAAACCAGTTCAGATTTTGTTTTGAAACATTTTCGAAAGTGTAAAAGAAATCGTAGCCGGTGGGATGTTTTCCTCTCCAGCGATCAATAAATTCTACCAGGCATTTTTGAAATAGTTCGTAACCGAGTATGTTTTGTAATACGTAAAATGCAACTGCTGCCCGGCTGTATGAGATATACATGTATGTAGGTCCCGTAAGCTGGCTGGAAGGAACCATGATGGGTACATCGTATTTGCTTCCTGCGTAATAGGCATAGGTTCTCAAACTCTGGCTAAAAGCATGGTAACCCTCATCATCCGAAAGGGCATCTTCAATTACCTTCGGAAGGAATGTGACCAGTCCTTCATCCATCCATGCGTATTTTTGCTCGTTGGTTCCAACATAAAAAGGGAAGTATGAATGTGTAATTTCGTGGGCAGTTACAAACAAAGTTCCATTTCGATTTTCTGCATCTCCATCATTCACCATCATCGGGAACTCCATCCCAAAATGCCCGTTAAATGCCGTCATTTGCGGGTATGGAAATTCGGTTTGCATAACCGAATCTGACAATAACCGGATTGTTTCTTTGCTTATTTCTGCTACCTCATGAAAGTCATTTGAGCTTTCGTGATAAACGGCATTTACATGAACCCTTTTGTTACCAAGCTGTAAACTTGTTGCATCCCACAGATAGTTATTGCTTAAAGCAAAAGCAAAATCAGGAAGATTTTCTGCTTTGAAATGCCAGGTGTTCGACCCATCCTTTTTGGTCAATTTTCCTTTTGCAATATCTTTTGAATCTACAACATGAATAATATCCGAAGACAATTTCGAATTCTCCAAACGATCCCAAATCTTTTTATTTAAAATATCTTCACCATTCTGCATTATTCCTGAAGACCAGACGAGGTAATTTTCGGGCACGGTAATCTTCACATCAAAATCACCATATTCATTATAGAATTCCTGCTCGCCGTTATAAATATGTCGGTTCCACCCTTCAATGTCATCATATACGGCTACTTTGGGATACCAGTAAGCAATAAAATAGGTGGTTTCATGATACCTTCCTTCACGAATGTTGGTATTGGCCTGAAAAGTATATTTCCATTCAATCAGAAAATTTGTTGCACCATCGGGAGGAAGGGGTTCTGGTAACCTGAAAATCAAATTTGTTCCCACCCGATTAAGTTTTTCAGGCTCTAATTCAACACCTTTAACAATCAGTTTTACAATTTCCACACCGTCTGTTACATCATTGGGATCAATAAACTGATTTCTTCGGTTTCCTTTTTTCAGGATATCAGGATACAACCTGATGACAACCGATTTAAGTGTATCCGGGCTGTTGTTGGTGTATGTTATTTTTTCCTTTCCCTGAAGCAATCTTGTATCAGGATCGAACTCCGCCTGGATTGAGTAGTCTGTTCTGTTTTGAAAATAATTTTTCCCGGGTTTTCCATCAAAGGAGCGCGTACCCTTTTCATAAGCCCTTTTTATTTCTTTTGGCATATAAAGGTTCTCCTGCCCAACTATACCCGAAAAATGAAAAATCAGAAATAAGAAAATTGAGAATGAATAATACCTAACCATAATGTTGCGATTAAATAAATTGAGAAACATTAAAATTAGTGTATTTTAATTTATGGCAACCAGATTATTACAAACAAAACTGCCTCACTAAAATTTAGCAAGGCAATATTATATAAATCTTTTTTGGCGACTATCTTGCCAGAATAAGTTTTTTAGTAACCACCTGGTCGCCAAGTCTCAGACTATAGAAATAAATACTGGGTTGCATTCTAATTCCGCTATTATCAGTAGCATCCCACGTAAAACGATGATTTCCATTATGTAATTCATCATTTACAAGTGTATTTACTTTTCTGCCGGTAAGATCGAAAATATCAAGTGAAACATCAGTATTTTGTTCGAGCATAAAACTAAATGTCATCTGCCGGTTAAACGGGTTTGGATATGCTGCAATCTCAATTTCGTTAAGTGAACGCTCATCAATGTCAGTCCAGGTAAAGCCGATATCAAAGAAATACAACATCTCTGCCATCACGCCATCCTTTTTGTTGCCTCCTTCGTCGGTAAGGCCGGCAAAACTAAATGAAGCACCGACAGTTTTATATGTATCCCCGTTACAAGAAACTGCCACACCATATACCGGGTCATCATTGCTCATGAGCAATGTTCCACCATCTTTTGCTTCAATTTTATCGATATAATTATTGTTTCCATTGTAAACAAAACTGTAGCCAGCCAAGAACCCATCTTGTTCACCATTTATAACCGAAAGATCGTCTGATCCATCCTCCAATCCATCAATATAAAACATCGGGTGGACAGCTGTTTGGTCATCATAAGCCCAGGTGTCGCCACCTTCCATATAAATACAACCGCCGTTATCAAGGAATGTTGCGAGTATATCACCCTGTTCATCTGTCAATTGAGAATTGTCAGGATAAACACCCAGTATAACAAAAATGGAACGATAGATTTCAGTTTTTTCCGGCATAGCTGTGCCAAAATCAGCTCCAACTTGTAAGGTGTTCATGCAATTTGCGATAGAATCGGACGAAGCGCTATTTTCAGCCAGGTTCAATACGAATACGGGTTTTTGTCCAACAATAGTGAAAAATTCCCCACTTCCTGAAATGTTGTAATCTGCAAGCATTTCAAAAGTAAAGGTAGCGCTGTATCCCTGTGGTGTATCTCCGTCGGCAGAAATTTGAAATGTAACCTGTGTATCAGTCCCCTCTTCAAGGGTGCCTATTTCTATCTGGTTATCAGTAACTGTAATATATTCACTTTCGGTGTTTAATTGGCCAATAACATTGTATGCATCCGAAGTCCCTTGGTTAGCAAGAGTAACAGTGATGTCCACTGATTCGCCCGGATCGATTTTTCCATTGCCATCTCCATCCGGATCATCGATTGAATAACTCACATAATTTAATACAGGAGCGTGCGCTTCGATACTGAAGCCAGACTCCCAAACAGACCTTCCGGCCTGGTCTTCGGCTGTTACCATAAACTCAATCAATTCACCGTCAGGTACATCTTCAGCTACACTGAAAGAAAATGCATCAACTACTGACGTAGTATCACCGGCTAATATGGTCCCATAATCTGCTCCCACTGTATTTAATGTAACAAAAGGACTTGTTGTACTTAATTCGGCATATACTTCATTTGCGTCTTCTTCTCCAATATTTGATAAATCAACCGTCAGGTAAATTTCCTCGGTATAATCCATTAAACCATTATCATTGCCTTCCACATCGTTAACAACATTACCGGCATAAGTGATGTAAGCTGTAGCTGATGGTACAATTTCAATAGTTGAAATATAAGGCCTGTAATTGAACGCCGTAACAACAATGTCGGCAGTGCCCGGTTCATCGAGTGCATCAAACTCCAGAAGTGTTTCCCCGTCTGCCACTACTGCTGTAGCAATAATATCGCCATCTAATGTCAGGGCAGCGAGTCCTCCATCAGCATCACAGGTTACAATGAGTGAAGTTACACCAAGTGGCAAAGAAGCCGGATGAGAAACAGTCATATCATCAGGAATAGCTGTTCGTACAACAACTGAAGGATCTCCAAAGATCGTCCAGTAGTCAGTTTCAGAAGTACCGGCACTACCGTACGCATCATTCATTTCCATACAACCATTCATTGTTATTCCACCAAAAGTCCTTTTAATATTGGCTTCATATGCTTCGGTAAGGATGTCATTCATCTCATCTTGTCCGCACATGGGAGGATCCCAGCTTTGACTTATAGTTGACATCAAAGTTGCTAAGGCTCCCGTTGGTTCACCGTTATCCGATGCCCGTATCCAGGCTTCTGCAAAACAGGTGTAATTGACAAAGTTTCCGTTAACGCAGGCTACAGAAATAATAAATGGCCATTTGTGTGTGTTGGTAAGTGTGTTAATATTGCTGTTACCAAAGCCTGACGAACTCCATCCAGTTGCACTTCCATGACCTGCATAATTTATTATAGTAGCTCCCGAGTCAACCGCAGCCCCAACCATAGCAGGGTTAGGGTTTCCAGGATCGTCTTCCCCACCCTGGCTTCCGTCAAAAAATTCGTAGGCATAATTATAGGTGAAGGGGATCAGTTTATTGTTTGCAATATTTCTGATGTGTTCATAATCCAATTCATTATCATCGCCAGGACCCTGGCTGGATGCGATACCAATGGCTTTGGAATACCACGCTGTATCGGCAACCGGATCAGTTTCATATTCTAAAGTGCGGTCAACCATCGTAGTTACCTGGGCTGCCGTTTCTGCCGAAAACCTTCCGACAAATAAATCAGGATAATGGTCGCTACCGGCAACATAAGAATAATCAACATCCGAATCGTTGCCTGAGATGGTGCTTGACGGTACCTGGGCAGCATCGCCAACCAATAGAACGAATGTCAGGCCATTATCATCGTATGCTGTTTGAATGAATTGCTTTATATCAGATGCTCCCCCTATTTCACCAACATCAACAATACTACATGGAATACCCTTCTTTATTTTCCAGTCGGCAAAGGTTTGAATTTCATCCATAAAATCACCATACGAAATGATGATCATATTGCCTTCTTCATCAACAGGATCATAGCGTGATCCGGTCGTGTAATTGAGAAAGTGCCGTTTGTAAACATTAGTAAAAGTGCGTGCAATTTTTTCAGAAGATGCGGTTCTGTCAATTGTATTTATTGAAGATTCACCATCCTCAGTAACTTTTACTGTTACATTATAATAAACTCTTAATGTGCGGGTAACCGGATTATACTGAAAGGGTTGAATTTTCAATGCCTGACCACGGTAATCGCGAACAATGTAAGGTGTATTTAGTATTGAAATATCACCGGGAAAAATGGCGTCAACACCATAGTATTTTCCATATTCATAGGGAACAGTAGCAGGATCAATCTGCCTGCTGAAGTTACCTTTTGAGGGCGCTATGAGCACATTATCTATCTCTGTAAATTCGGCAGAGATTACCTCAACTTTCATTGCAGACTTATCAGGAATAATGAGTGATGCTGCAAAAGCGGGCAGATCAGGAGCTCCTTTTTTAAGCATGGAGGCTCCGCCATCAACATTAATTATCCAGGCTAAACCACGATCAGTTTCAACCTCGCTCTTCCAGAACCCATTTAAGGTGAACTGAACTGTTGAGCTATTGATATTTGAACTGACTAAATTAATACTGGCAGGTGCCACTTTGTCGGAACTTATTTTGATCCAGTCGGATGCATTTACACCAACAACAGCCAGACTCAGGAAAAGTACTAGAAATATTTTTTTCATTCTTATTATTATTTCATTACAAATGATATAAATCAACTTTTATATGTGTTTGATTATTATTTATTTAACATTAGTTTTCGTACAATACGGCTGTTGTCATATTGAACAACCACAAAATAAATTCCCGCTTCTGCATGTGAAAGGTCTAATCTGATTAAATGATCTCCATTCACATTTAGTTGTTTATCTTTAATTACTTGCTGACCCAGGTAATTTAATACAGACAATGTAATATCCTTTTGGTTGTCCGAATTTATACTTACTACAAAAAATCCATTACCCGGATTGGGATTAACGGATAAAGTTATATCATCAGTAATATCCGAAAAACCAACAGGATTAGAAACGATTACGTAAAGTGAATCAGAATATAAACCAATTCCACAAATGTTTTGTGCAGCTACTTTAACGTATGCATCTCCTTCATACTGATCATTCCAGGCTACATGACCTGTTAACCCGGTACCATCAATAATGCCTGCCTCTTCAGGATATAACGACCACAAATACTGTTCAGCATTTTCAACCTCCTCAGTGATATAGTCACTTTCGGTTGTTTCATCAACATTTACCTTATCTGGGCCGAAAGGTATGACTGGTTGCTGAGGTGTTTCCAAAATTTGGAGTAACATGGTATCGCTAGCCGGGTAACCATCTGTATCAATCAGGTTAAGGGCTAACAACACTTCACCATTTTCAATATCATCTTCTGAGAAATTATACTGAGGCGTAAGAATATTAATGTTATTGAATGAACCTGTGCCCTCAGTTGACCAGTAAATTGTATCATAATTGGTAGCTGAGCCAATACATTGGAAATACCCGTTACCGACACAAACGTCATTGTCGGGGCCGGCATAAATTGTAGTTACCATCATGATTGGAAGCAGGATATAATCAACCCATGCACAATCTGTACCACCTGAAACATAATAGTCTTTTTCATAGATCCATTTAAATGTATGCTCCCCAGGCGCAATGGCATAGGCCTGCCTACGCCAGCCTTCACTGGTTCCTGACCATCTGTCTATTACTGCGTTGTCGATATAAAAATTAAGGAAGTCATAATCTTCCTCAGAAGAGACCTTTTTATAAAATATGATCGAGTCGTGCGACATTACTTCGTAGGTGATTGATAATTCGGCTGATTGTTCATCGTTCAGTTCCCCTGATTTTGCATCAAAAGCCCCTTCATACGGATACTGCATGTTTATTTCCCAATTTGCATCACCATCCAGTTCCCAGTCATATTTTGTAAAATCTCCTGTTTCCCAGTCTTCTATAAGGAGGCCAATTTTGGGATAATAATTTTTTGAAACCTCATAGGCACCTGACGATAAAAGATAATGCATTTCTCCAAAAATGCCTTCAGGGGCATCATCCGAAACCTGAACATCAAATTCAGGATACACCGCACCCACCAATCCCAGCGTAGGAATTGTGGTGTCACCACTTAATACTGTGATATAAGGATTGTAGGCTTGCAGTGATGCAACTACATTTTCTGCCGGACAATGTCCTGTATTGGCTGTTTCAATTTTTATAATGCCTGATTCACCGGGCTCAAGTATGCCATCTCCGTCTTCATCAATTACAGTCATACTCAGGGCGGACAACACAGGTGCGTTAGCAACAAAAGAAAACTCACTGATCCAGGTTGAATCGTTTTCATCAACCGTAGTTAAAGTAAACTCCAATTCCAATTGGTCGGGGATGTTATCCGCCAATTCGACCTGGAATCCATTTTCGCGCGTAACAGCCTGGTTACTCAAAATTGTATCATAAGCTTCCTCTCCATCAACAATTGTGACAAAAGAATTTTCGGAATCAAGCATTACGTTCACATCAATGGCGTCATCACTGCCATAATTCTCAATGGTTATGCTCAGGAAAATACTCTCATCGAAATCAGGATTGTTATTTCCGTTTCCCAACGAATCATCATTCATTATATGAGATTGGTATATACAAAACGGGCCTTCGGGCGCTATGATCATAATTTCGCTGCTATGCGGCTGGAAGTTCTGTGCAGTGATGACCAGGTCAGCTGTTCCCGGCGAAGAAATGGCTGTAAAATTAAGCGTGGCGTCACCGTTTTCATCAGCCAGTGCAATGGCTGTTTCGTCATCAATGTGTAACGCAATATATGCATAAGATTCGGTTTCTATATCAAATGAAGTAGCGCCGATCAGTAACATCGGATCGTGGTCAACGCTGAGCGCATCAGGCACACCATAATAAATCATCAGTGACGGGTCGCCAATCAGGTTGTAAATATCCCAGTAATAATCCTCAGATGAGGAACCACTTTCTGAAACTGCGAGGTTACCTGCAAAAACCACCTGGTCCATGGTAACATACCAATCGCCAAACAGTTCACTATGATCGTGAAATGACCTGTCGTAATTGCCAAGGGTAGTTTCTTCGTAAGAAGGAGGGTCTTCACTGATCTGACCGACACCAACACCAAAATAATAATCCTCGTCCCAAAATGTACTGTTCGATCCACCAATATATCCAACTGCCCCTTTATTTTCAGCACGTACAATTTCTTCTGCGAAACAAGTGGTTTGATACTCACTTGATGAGCAACAGTTACCAATCAGCAACCCGTATTTATCCTGGTTAGTCAGCGCAGAAATATGGCTGATTGTAAAAGAGGGATCGCCCCATCCACTCGGGCTACAATGTGCTGTGTAATTTGCAAATGTGACCCCGTTGCTGATATCATCTCTAATTTGCTGCCCCGAACTTCCCGAAACCGGATACAGGTACGTGTGTGATAAAATATCATGGTCTTCGTTAAAGTAATTGATCGTTCCGTAATTGATCTGACCGTTTCCCCAGTCATAACCATGCAAACCATCCATTCCGGCAATCATTACAACCTCTTCAAGGTAAGAAGGATCGGGCATTGTATATTGCTCATATTGAAGTGTTTTATCAATATAAGGCTGAAGTTGTGAAGTGTTCTCTGCTGAAAATCTTCCGTAAAATATTTCGGGAAAAAGATCACTGGTGTATTCAACATAGTTCCTGTCGGTTACACCATTGCCATTGTTCCAGGTTGGCATCTGGGCAATATCGCCCACAAACAAAACAAACGATGGAGCCGGGTCTTCTTCAGTACCCGCATCGTATAAATCCTGAATGTAATCTTTGATCTCTTCTTTTGTATCTCCAATTACATCTGTATAAACTTCCACTACAATAAATCCTTTTTGCTCTTTCCAGTCGATGAAGGGTTGTAGCTGTGCTTCAAACATACGGTCAGAAATAATGACGTATTTAACCGGATATAATGTGAGGTTTTCTCGCGAATAGGTGGGTGCAAAGTTGCTGATCCTGCTGAACAGGTTTTTGAAATATGGTGAAAAATACCTGCGTTTTTGATAATCAGTGAGGGCAAGGTCGGCATTTTTAAAAGTAATTTCGAAAACCAGGTTTTCGTAAACACGAATTTTATTTTCAACCGGATTATATTCAACCGGATTAATATTGATCCTTGCAATCCTAACTTCGCGCATTTTACCTAAAATATCCACCGATACCCGCTCGCTGGCACGATAACCAGGAGTTTTATATAGATCTGTATTGTATTCAAAGCCAGGAGAATCACCACATTTTGGCTGTGGAGGCTGGACAGGAACAATTTTGTCAGATGCGCCGTAATCGGCAAGATCATATTCTATTATGTCGAAGCTAATAATATTCACCACCGGTGTTGCGCCATGAGGGATTTCGATCAACTGTCGTTTTGCAGGTAAGTTTGGGCTGCCAATCTCATAACTATTTGTGTATCCCGGAATAACCAACCGAACAAAATCGCCTTCATACCTGCCAATCCCGTCAAGGTCAATTTGACCGATGCTGTTTACCATTTTTAGTTTTAAGTCTGATTTTGATAGCAATTCAAGACGGGTTTTGCCTTCATCATTTATTTTGATCTCTTTTGATTCGGCAGTGTGAAATGCCAGCGAAAACGCGGAAATTAAACCTATACAGGTTACTAATCGTAAACTTTTAATCATGTTCATTTATTTTTTGGATGTGCAAATATACTTATAATGAGACCGAAAACCGAGAATGACAATTCCCTTAACCATAATTTAAAATCAATCCAATCAGGGTTTTTAGTGATAGGTTTTTTGAAAATCCGACATCAAAAAAAATAGCTCTTCCACCTGATTGATAACATCTTGAATTTATACGGCAACAGGTAGGTAAAGTTTGGCCTTTTCTGTACTATTTTAGAGAGATATCGGCATATTTCCTGGTAAGGAAACGAACAGGGTACCAGATAGCCATCAAACCAATAAGCATCACAGCAATAAATACATAAATAAAATCGCTGACAAGCATCCTGACAGGATATGCATTAATAATGAAATCGCCTTCATCAGCTCCCAATGAAACCAGCCCAAAGTGTTGCTGTAACAACAGAATTATAAACCCAATCAGCAAGCCCGAAAGACTGCCTGCAAGGCTGATAAAAATGCCCTCGGCGGTGAATATTTTCCTGATCAGATTTTTATCAGCACCCATGCTTTTCAGAATAGCTATATCTTTCAATTTTTCAACAATTAAAATGGAAAGCGATCCGATCATATTGAATGAGGCCAGGATGAGAATAAATAACATGATAAGAAAGATAATCAGTTTTTCAGATTCCAACACTTTATAAAGCGCTTCGTTTTGCTGAAAACGATTTTTGATGGTATAATCATCCCCTAATTGATTTTCCAATGTTGACTTAACTGCATCGGTATCAGCTCCGGGCTTCAGAAATACTTCAACTGCTGTTATTTCATTTGTATAATCAAGCAGCTTGCGGGCAAACCTCAGGGGGACAAAGACATACTTCTCATCAAATTCCTGCTGCACCGAAAATACACCTGCCGGATGGATTACCTCGTTATTAAATGCGTTTTCGAACCTGAACGATGAAGCATTCCCCCTTTTTGGCAAATAAACTGATAGCAAATTACGATAATCATTCAGGTTGATATCAAGAAACCAGGCAACACCTGCGCCAACAACTGCAAAATTTGAAATGCCTTCCTGCAAAACAAAATCGCCTTCACGCGTCATTGAATCAACTTTTGATATGTTTTGGTAGCCCGGAGGTACCCCTTTTATTTTTGCGATGTATTGCTTATCGCGATATTTGAACAGCGCGTCTTCTTCCACAATCCCTGCAATACCATTGATGTCGCTAATTGATAATAAAGCTTCCTGTGGAAAATTTGCATAATTAATTGTCTTTCCTTTTTTGGCAGTAATTTCAAAATCAGGATTGAAGGTGCTGTACAATGATTTGATCACATCTTCAAAACCATTAAAAACCGATAATACAATGATCAGTGCAGCTGTTCCCACGGCCTGGCCTATAACCGAGATCAGTGATATAACATTAATGAGGTTGTGTGATTTTTTTGAAATCAGGTACCGACGGGCTATGTGTAAGGGAAGATTCACTGGTCGTTCTTAAATGACAAATAACAAGCTGCAAAGTTCAAATAAATCTGCATATGAATCAAAATAACTGTCATTCTGAATGGAATGCAATGCAATGAAGAATCTTTAATAGGTTTCATAAAGATTCTTCTCCGTCAACCGACGGATCAGAATGACAAATTTCATAGATTGAAAGAGATTTCCCCAGGTTATTTCCATGCTTTCGCAACCAGTCCTGTCCCTGTTTTATGGTTCTCTTTCAAATCAAAATAATTCAATATCAGGACAAATGGAAAAGTTAGCAGGTAATAAAACGGCAGGATAATAAAAAACAAATAAGAAGTATTCAGTATCAGAATCGGGTATTTCATGCTGAGTCTCCATGCTATTTTACCAGGCTTACCATACTGATAACAGACTTCCGTTTTAGAGAATCCGGCTCGTTTCATTTTCTCTGCCATTTCTTCAACTCCGTATCCATCACGAACATGTTCATCCACAAACGAATGGGTTCCATCGTTCGCATAATCCTCATGATCGTGGTGATGCACATCCGAGCCGCCCTGGTCAGAAGGCGTGGAAATCAGCAACATGCCCCCTTTTTTCAGTGACTGATAATAATTTCTCAACACCAACTCATCCTCTTCAATATGTTCCATCACATCAACACACAAAACCATATCATATTGATCCTTCTCAACGAATTTACTCAGGTCGGCCACCTCAAAATGGGCATTGTTCAATCCGATCTTTCCAAAAAAATTGTTACAATCGTCCACCTGTTCTTCCTTCACATCAACGGCATTGATAGTCCAGTCTTTGTTCCTTTTAGCCATATAATATTCATACTGGCCAAAACCTGAACCTGCATCAAGAATATGTTGTGGGCCATTCACTTCTTTTTCCCATTTCTTTATTGCTTTTCTAATATGCCACGATCTCAACAGGAGTATGTCGAGCAAACGGTAAAAGAGCTTGCGCAGCGATGGAGAAGCATTAAAAACTACGCCAAGTTTTCGTTTTATCGGGTCGTATTTCATAGAAAGATTAATGTCTGAAGTTTAAAGTTTGATGCAAACCCCTCCGGCCTTCGGCCACCTCCCCTGAATCAGGGGAGGAAATTGTTGTGCTATTTGTGAATATCTCCATCGTCTTAGGTCTTCTGTCTAAGGTCTTTATAATTAATCGAGTAAACTCTCTATGTTTTCAATATAATCCAACGAATCGTCTTCATAGAATTGCAATTCGGGAACAGCACGCAATTGATGGCGGATACGGTTGCCCAATTTTCCTCTTATTTCCCTGGCATGCCTGACAATACCTTTTAATAAGTCTTCTTTATTGTCAGTAGCAAACAAACTGAGGTAAACTTTGGCAATAGCCAGATCGGGCGTAACATGCACTTTGGTAACCGTTACCATCGATCCGTGTGTAACATGCCTGAGTTCAGTCTGCAATATCTCACCCAGGTCTTTCTGAAGCAACTTCGATATGCGATGCTGTCGTTTGGATTCCATAGCGCAAAAGTATTGAAATTAAAGAAATGTTAATGAAAAGAAAGTCCTGGAAAAGTAACTGATAAATTATTCCTTAGCCAAATCTCCTAAAATACTGTCAACTTGCCTTTTAAAATCGTTGGAAAGCGTATGAGATTTACGTTTGTAGCCACTAATTTCGTTATGGTAATTCTCAATTGCCGGCCTGGCCTTTTCGTATCCGGGTAATTCAAATGCCTCAAAAATACGTTCTATTTCCGGTACCATATTGTTTTCAAATACTTCAAATTTTATATCAACTAAATTACCGGCAGGGATCAGGTGTTTGTCCTTGCGGTATTGTTCAATCATTAATTTATACAATTCGATAAGCTTGATGTTATGCAAATCAATATCATAATCCTGGTATTTAACACCCTCATGCACCGAGTTGATAAACCGCTGGAATGAATATAGTGTCTGATAAGTGTTACGGTGTATATAAATAAATTTTGCATCCGGGAATAATTCCAGTATTGTTTTGATTCGGAAAGTATTGGGCGGATTTTTTGAAACAAATCTTTTCCCGTTGGTGTTGATCAGGGCGATTTTAACAAGCCGCAAATAATTCTGTTTCCACTGCTCGAATTCATCTTTGGAAATACCCTTGAAATAAAGGCTTTTCATTATTGAGGATTCAAGCTCATTCGGATAATAAAAGAAATTATAAAAACTGATGTGCTGCATATTTCCCAGTGCGACTTCTTCTTCCTGCGGCAGCTTGAAATCGAATTTCATATCACCACCAGGTCTTTTCTCAGGTAATAAAAACTTTGCAATGTTTCGAATCCACCACTGGTTCATAAAACAATGATTCGGAAAAACCGCTTGAAATGTATTCACATAACCAAAGTCAGGGTTTTGACAGAGCAGATTATGCAAAACCGTTGTTCCGGAACGCCAGAAACCAATAATGAACAATGGTGGCTTATCAATTTGCAGTTTATCAATCTTTCTGTTGTAATGCCTTTCCTCAAATACCCTGGGAATACCTAATATCTTAGATACAGCCTTGGTCAGAAAAAACTTTCTTTTGTAGTTTTTGTCAACTGATTTATCGGAGGAAATTTTGATAATATTATCAAATGAGCTACCAACTTGGCTGGTGACAGGAAAACGGAATGATTTCTTTCTTAGAGGAAAGGCCATTTTATAATTAATCAATCAACAAATGTCGGAAAATTGGTAGTGATAAAAAAATGTTCTGATCCTAAGAGACTGTTTGGATTTTGTTTTTAGAGTTTATTATGATGTATTTTTTGTCAGATCGAGGTATTTTTGAGACGCATAGCCATAGCTATGGGTCGAAAGAATGACGATGAGATGGCTAAAAAGACACATAAGAAAACTGAAGGATAAATTCCAATCAGCCTCTAAATATTCAATTATTGTACATTTGTTAAAATCAAAAGAGAAAAAATATTGATCAGTAAGCATCAAATAAAAGCGCAGGTCCAAAACTTTTTTCCGGAACTTATTAAAATACGAAGGGAGCTTCATGCAAACCCTGAACTAAGTTTTGAGGAGGTTAACACGGCAAAATATATATCAAACCTGCTATCCGATTGGGGAATCGAGCATCAAACCGGTGTAGGCGGAAATGGAATTGTTGGTTTGATTGAAGGCAAAAACCCATCTTCAAAAGTGATCGCGTTGCGTGCCGACATGGACGCCCTTCCGATCAACGAACAAAACCAGGTTGAATACAAGTCGGCCAATAAAGGCATTATGCATGCCTGCGGCCATGATGTGCACATGACCTGTTTGTTAGGAACAGCCAAAATCCTGAATGAAAACAGGCATGCTTTTGAAGGTTCGGTAAAACTGATTTTTCAGCATGCTGAAGAAAAAGTACCTGGAGGTGCCATACAGATGATCGAAGCCGGTGTATTGGAGAATCCTGAGCCATCAGCCATTTTTGCCCAGCATGTCTTCCCCGAACTGGAAGCAGGAAAAGCTGGGTTCAGGAGTGGTAAATATATGGCATCTTCCGATGAAATTAATTTGTATATCACCGGAAGCGGGGGCCATGCTGCAATGCCTGAGAAAAACGATGATACGGTGCTGGCTACCGCACAAATAATTGTTGCTTTGCAACGGATTGTAAGCCGCAATTCCGATCCTCAAATACCATCGGTACTTTCTTTTGGCCAGATCGTTACCAATGGAACCATGAATGTGTTGCCTGAAGAAGTCAGTGTTCATGGTACTTTTAGAACATACGATGAAGAATGGCGGGAGAAAGCTCATCAACAAATACGTGAAACTGCACAATATACGGCCAAAGCATTTGGCACTGAATGTGAAGTAGTGATCGACAAGGGATATCCCTTCCTGATCAATAATGACGATCTTACAGAGCAGGCAAGGTCAGCTGCTTTGGATTACCTTGGGGAGGAAAATGTTGTAGCATTAAAACCACGGATGACTGTTGAAGATTTTGCGCGTTATTCACATATCATGCCCGCATGTTTTTATCGCTTGGGAACCGCCAATTACAATATAGGAATTACATCCGGCCTTCATACACCTACATTTAATGTAGATGAAAAAAGTATTGAAACCGGCACAGGCCTGATGGTGTGGATTGCACTGAAACAACTTGGAATATGAACCACCTTATAGCTCAAGTGAATATAAACCAATAGAAAAATATTATTAACGACACCTTTTTAAATATAAAAAAACAAAGGTCTTGAAGAAATTAATCTTCTTAATAATTACAGCACTTACAATTGCATATTTTACAAATGCACAAAACCCGCAATGGATAAACTATACCTGTGGGGATAATATACAAGTTCTTAAGAATGAAGAATCCACAATTTGGATTGGAACAACAGGTGGTCTGGTCAATATTAATAAAAATACCGGTAATACAACTTTTTATAACCGATCGAATTCTGGCTTGCCTGATAACTATGTTACATCTCTGGTCATTGATGGGAATGGGATAAAATGGATTGGAACAATGTTTGGCGGGTTGGCCGCCCTGGATGGAGATAGTTGGACAATATACAATATTGGCAATTCTGGTTTACCTGACGATGAAGTCAGATCATTGACCATTGATGTGAACGGGATAATTTGGATTGGGACCGGGGGTAGTTTAGCAACTTTTGATGGTAACAACTGGACAATTTACAAATCCAGTAATTCGGGTTGGCCTGTTAATGATGTCAGGTCAATAGCCATTGATGAAAACGGGACAAAGTGGTTTGGAACAGCTTATAGCGGCCTGGTAGCTTATAATGGATCCAATTGGACACAATATAACCCCTCTAATTCCGGTTTGCCTGATTATTGTATTACATCATTAACTATTGACACGATTGGGATTAAGTGGATTGGAACATTGACTGGTGGCCTGGCAGCCTTTGATGACACTGTCTGGACAGTTTACAAATCTTCAAATTCAGGTTTACCAAGTAATAGGATAGGGTCAATAGCCATTGATGGAAACGGGACAAAGTGGATTGGAACAACGGAAGGTTTAGCTAACCTTGATGGCAATGTCTGGACGGTTTACAACACCTCCAATTCAGGTTTACCTGATAACTTTGTCATCTCATTGGCCATAGACAATAACGGAACAAAGTGGATTGGAACAGCCCATGGCGGTTTGGTGACTTTTGATGATTTCAACTGGACGTTTTACAATACTTCCAATTCCGGAATACGTGGTAATGATATATGGTCATTAACAACAGATGATAACGGAACTAAATGGATTGGTATCTCAGGAGGTGGCATGGCAGCATTTTGTGATAATGGTTGGACGGTATACAACACTTCTAATTCAGGAATGCCTAATGATAATCCAACCTCATTAGCAATCCGAGGGAACGAAACAAAGTGGATAGGTACATTTGGTGGCGGCCTGGCAGCCTTTGATGGTGAAAACTGGACGGTATACAACACCACCAATTCAGGTTTGCCGGATAATTCTGTTTTCTCTTTGGCCGTAGAGGCGAACGGGACAAAATGGATTGGAACAGGGTATAAAGGTGTGGCAGCCTTTGATGGCAACAACTGGACAGTTTATGATACCTCCAACTCAGCTTTACCTGGTAATGATATCAGGTCAATTGCCATACAAGGGAACGGGATAAAATGGATCGGAACTTCTGGAGATGGGTTAGTAAATATTATCGGTAATAATTGGACAATTTTTAGTGCTTCAAATTCCGGTTTACCTAATGATTATATCAACTCATTGGCTATTGAAGGGAATGGGACAAAATGGATTGGTACTGACCTTGGCGTGGCAGCCTTTGACGGAGACAACTGGACTGTATACAATACCTCCAATTCAGGTTTGCCTGATAACTTGGTTATCTCTTTGGCCATAGATAACAACGGAACAAAGTGGATTGGAACAGCACGTGATGGCCTGGCAGCCTTTGATGGTAACAACTGGGTGGTCTACAACACCTCCAATTCGGGTTTACCTGATAATTCAGTTTTATCATTAGCCATAGATGGAAATGGTACAAAATGGATTGGAACAGGTGGAGGAGGTCTGGCAGGCTACAATGAAAACGGTATTCCAGTTTGGACAAGCGAGTATGCAATAAAAACGCAATCGGTTAATGTGTACCCAAATCCTGCAGCTGGTTATGTATATATTGAGCTGGGTTCTAATGCAAACATTTTGTATGTAGAGATAATCAATATGCAGGGAAAACTTATTAAGCGCAAAAAGCCTGAAACCAACAACAGTATTATGCTGGATGTAAAAGATTTAAATAACGGATTGTATATTGTAAAAACTTATACTGATACCGACGTTTTCAGCAATAAATTGATTATAGAATAAAAACCTTGGTTCTAATCATTAATAGCTATAACATATAACGAAAAATTAAATGCTTGTCGGCGATAAATCATACCAAACAGTCTGGATGGAAGGCACATCAGTTTTTATGATTGATCAAAATATGCTGCCATTCAATTTTCAGATACATGAATGCAAAACCTATTGGGACACCTGTATGGCCATCACCGATATGTCTGTTCGTGGGGCAGGCGCTATTGGAGCAGCAGCAGGTTATGCCATGGCCCAGGCTTTTTTAATGATGAAAAAGAAAACCAAAGCCATTACCATTCGCGAAGCACGGCAGGACATTGAGTATACAAGGCCCACAGCTAAAAATTTGTTTTACGCTGTTGACAGGGTTTACAAAGCAGGATTAATCTCTCCTGAAAACGCCATGATCGAAGCACAAAAAGTGGCGCAAAAAGACACACAGGATTCCAAAAAAATTGGCGAATTCGGAAGTGAGTTGATCAATAAAAAAACAAATATTTTAACCCATTGTAATGCCGGTTGGTTAGCTTTTGTGGATTATGGAACAGCTTTAGCGCCAATATATCTTGCTAAAAGACAAGGGAAAGAAGTATTTGTTTATGTTGACGAAACAAGGCCTCGTAACCAGGGCGCTAAACTTACGGCATGGGAGCTACACAACGATGAAATTGATCATGTAATTATCCCCGACAATGTTTCTGCTTCGTTAATGGCAGAGGGAAAAATTGATATGGTAATTGTGGGTGCTGATAGAATTGCAGCGAATGGCGACGTTGCCAATAAAATTGGCACACTTGAAAAAGCGGTTCTGGCTAAAGAATTCAAGGTTCCGTTTTATGTGGCGGCACCACTATCAACCATTGATGCCGCATGTAAAACAGGAAAAGATATCCCCATCGAATACCGCAGCCAGGATGAAGTACTTTACCAAACCGGTATTGATGCAAATGGAAATATAATAAAAATCAGGGTAAGCTCGCCCGGCTCAGAAGCTTTAAACCCTGCTTTTGATGTTACACCGGCAAAATACATCAAGGGAATAATTACTGAAAAGGGTATTATTACTGCTCATCATAGATCCATACAAAAAGTATTAAACGAATCGTAAATGACTGATCATATTAAAAAAGTTAGTTGTGATTGGCCCGGTAACGACCCGCTAATGATACAATATCATGATGAAGAATGGGGCGTGCCTGTGCACGATGACCGGAAATTGTTTGAATTTATGGTATTGGATGCTTTCCAGGCCGGGTTAAGCTGGTCAACAGTTTTGAAAAAAAGAGAGAACTTCAGAAAAGCATTTGATAATTTTCAGCCTGTGATCATTGCAAAGTTCAATGAATCTAAAATTGAAGAATTATTACAGGATGCTGGAATCATTCGCAATAAGCTAAAAGTACGGGCTACTGTTACTAATGCACAAAAGTTCGTTGACCTACAAAATGAATTTGGAACTTTCGATAAATATATCTGGCAATTTACCGGTGGGAAAACAAAAATCAACCAGCGGGAAAAGTTGGAAGATTTACCTGTAAATACAGTTGAATCAGACAATATGAGCATGGACTTGAAAAAACGTGGTTTCAAATTTGTAGGAACCACCATTTGTTATGCATTTATGCAGGCTGCCGGAATGGTAAACGACCATATGGTTTATTGCAAGAGATATGAAGAAATAAATAAGATGGCTTGAATTAAAATATCATGAGTACGGGTTATGCCATAGACAATAACAAATTGAATACAAGGTTCTTTTGCAACATATATTTATAATTAAGGAGTAATGGAAGAATGGAATATTGGATGAGAAACAAAATAAATAACCATCCATTCTTCCAATACTCCACAATTCCAGGTGATAAGATGATTTAATAATTCGTTTTTAAATCACTGAACTGTTAACCTTAAATCGAACTGACTATAAAATAGTGCAACCATTTATAGATAAATAGCGTCAATTAATTTATGAAAAAGCTGGTAATTCCAATACTGATCGTAATAGCTGTTTTTTTTCAACATTGCAAAAAAGAGAGTGATAATTTCTCGTATTGCACGGGTTGTCCAATTTCTTCATGGGTTGGATTTTATAGTGGTTCTGGCACCTACTTCACTGCCAATACCGGTGAGACCACTGATGGTGTTGAAGTTACTGTAAGCATCACCAACAACTATAATTCCAATTTAGTTGTTAATGTGGAAGCTCCCGGATACATATCAGAAAGTTTTTCAAAATCGAAAACCGATGAGTATCATTATATATTAATGGGCTCTGGTTCCCGAATACTCGATATTGGCTTGAAGAAAAAAGGCAATGAATACAAACTTGACGGAACACTCAAAAGAAATTCATGGAATAAAATTGACAGTGTTTGGGTGGTTGACCGGTCATTGACCTTTCAGGTGAATAAAACCGCACCTTAACCCAGTTTTTCAATAGCAAAGGCATATGCCCCAATAGCAACAGCATGCGATGTGTCTAGCCTGCTTATACCTACACCTGTTTTCTTGCCGGGATAATAGGGAACTTTGTCATTTGAAAAGGGAACATCAATCATTACCTTCTTCTGATGGTAAAAATCCTGCTGATCTCTTTCGTCCTCAAGGCTAAAGGCAGAAATCTCCATTCTTGGAAATTCCCCTCCATTATTTCTGGTAAATTTTCTGTTCATCATTTCCACAGTTTTAGGCAAAAAAAGTGGAAATGCACCGGATAAGCCTCCCCCAATTACCACCAGGCCATCAACAAGCGTAATAGCATTTGCCAATGCATCAGCCAGCACGATGCCGAATTTTTCCCAGGCATTGATGGCTGCTTCCTTGTTACCTTCTATTTTACCCATGCCCACTTTAAATATTGAATAGGGTTCAGGAACTTCATTAATCGAAACATTTAACTCTTCAGCAAATAATCGCTTAACACCACGGATACTTAAAGTTTCTTCTATGCTCCAATCCCAATTTAATGGATTAACCATTCTGTTGATCTCGGCACCGGCCGAATTATCACCCAAAAACAATTTTCCATTGCTCACAATCCCTCCACCAAACCCGGTTCCGAGCGTAACTCCAAGCAGATTTTTGTATTGTTTATCAATGTTATTTTCTTTTAATTTTTTGTTGACTTCGGGTAACAGGCCGCTGATTGCTTCACCCAACGCAAACAGGTCACCATCATTGTTGATAAATACAGGTATTTTGAATTCATTTTCAAGCATCCTCTTCAGTGGAACACCACCTCTGAAAAACGGAAGGTTTTCCAAATCGCCGATAATCCCATTTTCAAAATCTGCGGGACCCGGAAAACAAAAGCTGATGGCTGCAGCTTTGTCTCCAATAAGTTTTTTGATTTCCCCGAAACCATGAATTATCTTTTCAAGCAAGTTCTTCAGGTTCTCTGATTTGGCAGGTAATGAGAAGGTTTTATCTACAATTTTACCTTTCTCTACCGCATTGAATACCAGGTTTGTGCCACCTGCATCCAACACCAATACTATATCTCTTTTTTGGTTCATTGTTGTTTTTTAAAATCCCCGGACTGAAGTCCGGGGTAATTGAAAAAGTCCGGGCTACCAATTGGCGCTGACTTTTACAATTAATGTGCTTCCAGCCAATTGCTTCCGGTATTCATGTCGATTATTACGGGCACATCCAGTTTGATTGCTGAAGGCATTTTATCATGAACGATTTTCTGAACAGTTTTCAATTCATCCATGTGTGTATCAAATACCAATTCATCATGTACCTGGAGGATCATTTTTGATTTCAGTTTCTTTTTATTGAATTCTTCAAAAATATCAATCATCGCTATTTTGATCATATCAGCCGAAGAACCCTGGATGGGTGCATTGATGGCATTTCGCTCCGCGAAACCACGTACAACACCATTGGCAGAATTAATGTCCTTCAGGTACCTCCGTCTTCCCATTATTGTTTCCACAAAACCATGCTTGCGGGCATATTCGATCTGCTGATCCATATATGTTTTAATACCTGAATATTGCTCAAAATAGCTTTTAATAATCTCTGATGCTTCCTTTCTTGGAATATCAAGTCGCTGAGATAATCCAAAAGCTGATATGCCGTAAATTAATCCAAAGTTCACCATCTTGGCATTACGGCGCATGTCTTTTGTTACCTCATTTTGGTCGACGCCATAAACCCTTGAGGCCGTTGTCGTGTGGATATCCTGGTTTTGATTAAATGCCTCAATCATATTTTTGTCTCCACTTAAATGCGCAATGATCCGTAATTCTATCTGCGAATAGTCGGCTGCCAGCAACGTGTATTCTTCATTCCGTGGGATAAAAGCCTTCCTGATCTCACGGCCTTTTTTTGTCCTGATTGGGATGTTTTGCAGATTGGGATTATTCGAACTCAGCCGACCTGTTGCTGCAACCGCCTGGTTATAAGAGGTATGAATTCTACCATCACGTTTATTGACCAAAGCCGGCAGGGCATCCACATAAGTTGATTTCAATTTGGTCAGCGACCTGTATTCAAGAATTTCACCAATTATTTCGTGCTTATTTGAAAGCCGTTGTAAAATGTCTTCGCCGGTTGAATACTGACCGGTCTTAGTCTTTTTGGGTTTATCGTAGATCTTTAATTTTTCGAAAAGAATGTCACCCAACTGTTTTGGTGAAGCAATATTGAACTCCACCCCGGCATGTTTAAAAATGTTCTTTTCTGTTTCACCGATATATTTTTCAAGCTCTTTGCTGTAAACATTTAATGCCTGTATATCAAGCTTAACACCTTCTGCTTCCATCGAGGCCAAAACCGGAACAAGTGGCATTTCAATATCATCAAAAAGTTTTTGCGCACTCGATTTTTTGAGTTTCGGTTCAAAATGTTCTTTTAATTGCAATGTAATATCAGCATCTTCGGCAGCATATTCGGCAACCAACTTCAGATCAACATTGCGCATACTTAGCTGGTTTTTTCCTTTTTTCCCGATCAGGTTTTCGATGGGCATGGGTTTGTAATTCAGATAGGTTTCAGCCAGATAATCCATGTTATGGCGCAGGTCGGGTTGAAGCAGGTAATGAGCAATCATCGTGTCGAATATCGGGCCCCGTACGTCAATATCATACCATTTAAGCATCGAAATATCAAACTTGATGTTTTGCCCAATTTTCTGGATCTTCTGGTTTTCAAAAACGGGTTTAAATAAGTTGGTTATCGTGGTTGCATCGTTATAGTTCTCCGGTAAATTTACATACCAGGCTTCACCCGGCTCGTATGAAAATGCAATTCCAACCAGTTCCGAATTGTTTGGATCGAGCCCGGTTGTTTCCGTATCAAAACAGAAGGATTTTTGCCTGCTCAACATCTTAACAAGCGTTTTTGCCTCTTTTTCAGAATCAACCAAATGGTAATTATGCGCTGTATTTTGCAGGTTTTTAACTTCACCGGGTTGATGTTGCTCCTGGGAGTCAGCATCCGTATCCATAAATAATTCAGCCTGCACTGCCTTTTGCTCATCCCCTTCTTTTAGAGAAAGATCAGCAAAAAAACGCCTGGCAAAGTTTCGGAATTCAAGTTCGTCAAATAATCTTTTTAATGCTTCATGATCAGGTTCTGATATCTTTAAAGCTTCCTCATCGAATTCCACCGGAACATCAAGAATTATGGTAGCCAGTTCCTTGGATTTCAGGGCCTGATCCGAAAAGTTTTCTACGTTCTCTTTTTGCTTGCCTTTGAGCTTGTCGGTATTTTGTAAAAGGTTCTCAACCGATCCATATTCGGCAATCAATTCTTTAGCCCTTTTTTCACCAATTCCGGGCACACCGGGAATATTATCCGAAGCGTCGCCCCACAATCCAAGTATATCAATCAATTGTTCCGGACGTTTAATGCCATAGCGCTCACAAACTTCCTTAACACCCCAAATCTCAGCTTTGTTGCCCATCCGTGCCGGTTTATACATGAATATATTTTCTGAAACCAGTTGCCCAAAATCCTTGTCGGGTGTCATCATGTAAGTAAAAAAACCTTCCTTTTCAGCACGTTTGGCAAGGGTTCCAATCACATCGTCGGCTTCATAGCCATCAACACCAAAAATTGGGATGTTAAACCCCTTCAATAACTCATTAATATAAGGCAGTGAAGCAGCAAGGTCTTCAGGCATTTTTTCGCGATTGGCTTTGTATTCAACAAATCCCACGTGCCTTACAGTGGGTGCCATTGTATCGAAACCAACACCAATATGCGTGGGTTTTTCATTTTTTAAAATATCGTACAAAGTATTAGCAAAACCCAGTATTGCAGAGGTATTCAGGCCTTTTGAGTTGATCCGTGGATTTTTACTGAATGCAAAATAAGCCCTGTATATCAGCGCCATGGCATCAAGGAGGAAGAGTTTTTTCTTTTGACTCATGAATAGGTAATTGGTAAGTCAGCAAATTTAATTAAAACAAGTTACGGGGTGCGAGGTGCGTGTTTCGGGAATATTAATAATAGGTTCACCCGTAACCCGCACCAAAAATAATTTGCGCCAAAGTTTAGCACAAATCAATTTAAATTGCACTCATAACATCCTGATAACACCTCCCGATAGTATGAAATGCAATTGAAAATTCCAAATCGAATTGTCAACCAAACATTGTTTGAAAAATTGAAAATATTGGTTTAATCAGGATTCTATTCCTCCTAATTTTACAGCATATTTCCCGTCATATACGTAAAGCAGGCAAGAGATGGCAAAAACCATTAGTGAGAAGATTACGCCCAAAAAAGCACAGAAAATTTTCGTACTCGATACATCGGTTATCTTATACAACCATAATTCGATTAACAGTTTCGAGGAAAATGATGTCGCAATCCCCATAACGGTTTTAGAAGAGTTGGATCATTTTAAAAAAGGAAACGACACCAAAAATTTCGAAGCCCGTGAGTTTATTCGTTTCATGGATAAAATATCGGGTAAATTTACCATGACCAGCTGGCGTAGGATCAACGGCGCCGACAAGGGCAGGTTCAGGGTGGTGATGAATGAAGTTGGCAAGAAAGATGCCACCCAAATCCTTGGTGAAGATAAAGCTGATCATCGCATTTTAAATGTTGCTTTAAAATTAAAGGAAGATCATACCGACAAAAAAGTAATTCTGGTCAGCAAGGATATTAATTTACGCCTGAAAGCCAAATCGTTGAACATACTGGCTGAAGATTTTGAGACCGGTAAGATTAAGAATATTGACAGTCTTTATACCGGAAAAGAGCTTATCCGGGACATCAATCCTGAAATGATAGATAAGCTTTACCAGCAAGGATTTTGTAGTGTAGAAGAACTGGGAATTGAAACGCCTTACCCAAATCATTACCTGATACTGAAAGGTGAAAGGGCTTCGGCACTAGGTTATTATAATCCGATAACACAAAGGGTTGAAAGGGTTGAAAAACGTGCTATTTCGCGCATTATGCCTCGCAATGCCGAACAGGTTTTTGCCTTGCATGCCATAATGGATCCCGAGGTAAAACTGGTTACTTTACAGGGTGTTGCCGGAACAGGTAAAACACTGCTTGCATTGGCCGGAGCCTGGGATCAACGGAGGAATTTCAAACAAATATTCCTCGCCAGACCTATCGTTCCTTTAAGTAACAAAGACATTGGTTTTTTGCCGGGCGATATCCAGTCGAAGATCAATCCTTACATGGAACCGCTTTGGGACAATTTGAAATTTATCCAGAATCAATACGGCGAACAGGACAAGGAATACAAGCGCATCAACGATGCCATTGAAAATGAAAAGCTGACTATTACCCCGCTGGCATACATTCGTGGCAGAAGTATTTCTAACGTGATCTTTATTGTTGATGAGGCCCAAAACCTCACACCACACGAGGTAAAAACCATCATTACCCGTGCAGGCGAAAACACCAAAATCATTTTTACAGGCGATATTTACCAGATCGACACACCTTATCTGGACTCCCAATCCAATGGCCTCTCCTACCTGATCGACAAGATCAAGCACCACGAGATTTATGCACACATCAGGCTGGAAAAAGGGGAGCGCTCGGAACTGGCTAATTTGGCAAATGAATTGCTGTAATGTAACCTTACTACAATATATTCTATCTTACTTCAGTAACATTTTGTTATCTTTATAGCAATATTTAACCAAAATGAAAAAGATACACCTTTCTTTTTTAATGATACTAGTGTCAAGTCAACCTTCAATTGACGGATAAAGACGCTTCAGTTTTATCCTTGCATCTTTTGTTTCAAATCTCCAGTTGATGACAGAAATTTTATTATTTCTATGATCCTGCCAAGCCTTAACTTCTTGCTTGACCGT
>JAUVKF010000025.1 GCA_030596395.1 Chlorobiota bacterium
AGTTCGCAACAACAACTTTAAAACCACATTCTGCAAGAAGTTCTTTAATTGCAGATACACCTAAAGTATGAGCATCAAGCTCTGTTTTTGCTAAACCAATTGTATCGGCTAATGTTATAGTATTACGCATAATTCTATTAAATGCAAAACTTATTTTAGTCTCAATTTGTAATTCATTTTCTCTCTTAATGGGAATATTCTATTAAATCAGAAATTAAATTATTGGGTGAAAGACCTAATTTGTGTAAAGTTCTGCCCTCTGAACTAAAGTCAATATCTAATAATTTACTTCCTTCTTCTATAAAATAATCAATTGTTGGTGTTGGAACTCCCAGATTTTTACCGAATAAAGACATAGGTACCAATCCTGTTGGAATATCATCCCAAATATATCTATGATTTATTGTTGTAGGAGCCAAAATATCTTTATATGTTGGATTAAATTTTATCATTTCATAAACAGTAGATTGGGGAAGTCCATATCTTGAATTTAACCAATCAGGTACAGAAAGAGAATTTACTCCAATAACCTTAGCAATAGATTTGAATTCAAAATCTACTTTTTCAATATAATCTGCAATTTGCTTTGTGAGGCCATCGGTGTAAAAATTAAATTTTTCTTTTCGTAGAATTCTTTCTTTATTTAAAAGAAATATAGTGGGATGAAATATGGCACCGATGTTACTAAAACTTGTATCTAAAAATGAATCTGCTTTGATTATATTTGGAGAAACATTAGAAAGAATATTAATTACATAATCGGTATCACAAGAATGCAATGCAGATACAGAAACATTTATTTTAACTCCTTTAATTTCTATTGTACATGGTTCTTTAAGTCTTGCCGCAAAAAATAAAGTATTTGCTTCGGCAATAATAACATTTGCCTTACATCCTGCTTTGTTTAATGTTTGTCTAAACAATAAAACCCCACATGTTCTGCCGGGAACAAGTAAAATTATTTGATCATCTTTTAAATAAGGAGCAATCATTTTTGCAATGTCTTCATGTCCGTTTGCAGTTATAACAATAATTATAACATCACTGTCAGATACTGCTGCTGATAGATTAGTACCCACATAATCCGGCTTTATTTTATTAATTAAATTACCGAATTTTAAATTGTACCCATTTTCTCTTATGAGTTTAATCCGTTTTTCAGTTCTATTATATAAAGAAACCTTGTATCCTTTTAGAAAAATATACCCTGCAGTTACCAATCCTCCATTTCCAGCTCCAATTACAGTATATTTCTTTTTTCTCATTTTATATCCTTCTAAAATTTCTTCTGCCATATATATCTTTAGCCTGCCTTGCTTACATATAACATACTATTCTACTGCCAATAGTGGCATTAAGGCAAATATAAGCGTATTAACCTGATTATTAAAACAAGTACGTTTATTTGTGTGACTTGCCACAGTCAAGACACAGCAATCCCTTCCAATTACTTAAAAACATTTCTATAACATTGAAACTAAATTTTCAAGAGCGAAGTAAATTGAAAGCTTAAAGTCGAGTTGTGCTGGTTATTCATATAATTTTTGTAAATTTATAGGCATTGATCAAGACTTCTTAACCGGGGCCTGAGATGAATATTCTACAATCAAATATTACATTAACAGGATTAATCATAATTTGCCTTGTAGCAGGTATCTACGTGTATTATACCAAGCTGCCGATTGAAATAAAAGATTTAAGGACTATTAAAGGAGAACTGGTTGATAAGCCTAAACTTATTGAGCAGGGTGAGGGTATGCAATATTATTTTATCGAATTACGACTAAAAGACAATAACAAAAGATTTTGCTTAAGAGATTGTGCCTATGATTTAGTAGATGATGATTCGGTTCTTAAATTGGCTCCTGGTTTACATATTGAATTAACAGTAAATCGATATGATTATGAGGACAAGGAGAAATTAGATATTTATTCTTTTGCGATAAAAGATAAAGAAGATATTTTGAGCCTGGATGATTACAACAGTTGTTACGTAAATTACTGGAAAAAAATAATGCCATTTATCGTTATGTTGATTGGCTTATTGTTTTACAGGATATTTTTAAGCCGGGGGTTGATAGAGAAGCCAGAAAAAAAACCTTAAATCTTTTTATTTGCGAACGATTAAATACCCCGTAACCCGCACCCCGCAAATCCACATAATTAAATTGACTATGGCGCAATTGTTGCAAGTTTTGAAACAACATTTTGAAAAAGAAAACCAATGCACTTAAAGCTAGTTTTAGTAGGCCTTGCATTCATTCTTACATTGATTGGCTGCAAAAAAGATGAAATCAAACTTTATCCTGAAGGATTGATTGGTAACTGGATATCACCAGAATACAACGACTCACTGGTGACTTTTACGAGATCAAACAGCTTAATAGACCAGGATTACGGCTTAGCATTTAAAACCGGTAGTAAGCTGGTTGAACGCAAAAATGCAGGCTGGTGCGGAACACCTCCCATTACTTACGCTGATTTTGAAGGTACATGGGCAGTTAGTGACTCAATTATTTATATCTCAGTTGGTTATTGGGGTGGATTGGCAGAATACACCTGGAAACTTATATCATTGGATTCGGATTACTTAACCATAGCAAGGCTGGAAGAGAAGTATCAGCATTAGCAAAATAAAACCTATCGCTTAACCCGCACTCATAATAATCGATTTGAGAATAGTGATTGGTGATTTGTGAATGGTGAGCAAAGAGATAGCTTTGAAATCAGGCTTTATCCTTAAAATGGATTTTCTTTTTTCAGGCTATGACCTTATACCTGTTGAATAATCATCATTCAAACTCCCCACACTTCGTCCCTTTTACCTATCCTTAATAAGCATTAATCAAGACGGAATATTCCAGGGTTTGGGTGAATAATGTTTAACCAATTAGTTTTAACTTTACGGGCATTAAAAAGTAACCATGCCACCAACCAAACAGCAAGCATACAATAAAATCGCCCAACTAGTTGAACGTTTCAATGAACACATTGACGAATACAAAAGGGGTAACTACAACGAGCACCAGACAAGGGTGGATTATATCAACCCGTTTTTTAAGGCTTTGGGCTGGGATGTTGATAATGAGCAGGGTTTTGCCGAAGCTTACAGGGAGGTGATCCACGAAGACAAAGTAAAAGTTGGAGGAAGTACCAAAGCGCCCGACTACGGTTTTACACTTTACGGTCAACGCAAATTTTTCGTAGATGCAAAAAAACCCTCCATTAATATCAAAGGAGACCTTGCTCCGGCCTATCAGGTAAGGCGTTATGGCTGGAGTGCCAAAGTACCTATTTCCATCGTTACCGATTTTGAGGAGTTCTCCATTTACGACTGCACCAAAAAACCCAAACCCACCGACAAAACATCCGTTTCGCGGATCAAATACATTACTTACGATAAGTATCTTGATGAGTTTGATTTCCTCTGGGAAGTTTTTGCCAAAGAGAACCTACCCAAAGGTCGTTTCGATAAATATGTGCAAAGCGATACCCGTAAAAAAGGAACCGCAACCGTTGACGATGAATTCCTGAAATCCATCGAAGAATGGCGAAAGTATCTTGCCACAACCATTGCACTGCGCAACAAATCCCTCGATGAAGATGAAATAAATTACGCTGTTCAGAAAACCATCGACCGCATCATCTTCCTGCACATGTGCGAAGACAGGGGTGTTGAGCAATATGGAGAATTAAAAAAGGTAATCGAAAAGGGAGATATATACAAGAATCTGTTCAGCCTTTTCCGTACTGCTGATGACAAGTATAATTCAGGCTTGTTCGACTTCAAAGAAGATAAAATCACACCCGGCCTTGTTATTGATAACAAAGTACTTAAAGCCATTATTAAGGAGCTTTATTATCCGGATTGCGAATACGAGTTTTCGGTAATGCCTGCCGACATCCTGGGCAGCGTGTATGAACGTTTCCTTGGCAAAACCATTCGCCTGACAAAAGCACACTATGCCAAAATTGAAGAAAAGCCCGAAGTGCGCAAAGCCGGTGGTGTTTATTATACCCCGAAATACATTGTAGATTATATTGTTGAAAATACCGTTGGAAAACTTGCCCCCCTCAATCCCCCCAAAAGGGGGAAGAAAATTACCCCGTCAGATGTGGCAAAACTGCGGATTTGTGACCCGGCCTGTGGTTCCGGTTCGTTCCTTATCGGTGCTTACCAGTATCTCCTCAACTGGCATTTAAAATACTACACCAATCTCTTAAATGAAACGAAACAGCCCCCCCACAAAGGGGGACGATTGCCGAAGGCAATCAGGGGGATTCTAACACCTGACGGCAACCTCACCACAGCCGAGAAAAAACGCATATTGCTGAATAACATTTATGGTGTTGACATTGACGCACAGGCGGTTGAAGTAACCAAACTGAACCTGTTGCTGAAAGCACTCGAAGGCGAAACACAGGCCTCCATTAACCAGCAGATGCAGTTGTTCCACGAAAGGGTATTGCCCAACCTCGGCAACAACATTAAATGTGGCAACTCACTGATTGGCCCTGATTTTTATGACACGCAGTTGGAACTATTCCCGGAACAGATTAAGAAAATTAACGCTTTTGACTGGAAAGAAGGTTTTCCTGAGATTTTTGAAAAAGGTGGGTTTGATGCTGTGATTGGGAATCCGCCATGGGTAAAGCAGGCATTAATACGTGATCACAAGGATTACTTTAAAAAACACTATCGAACGTATCAAGGTAGTGCAGACCTTTACCAATATTTTATTGAGAAGGGATTGTCAATACTTAATAAAAAAGGCTATTTCTCATTCATTGTTGCCAGTAAATGGCTTCGTGCGCAATATGGTCTTCCTTTACGTCAAATGCTAAAAGAGCAGACATTGCATCAACTTATTGATTTTGGCGATTTGCGAGTCTTCAGGACCGCGACAACCTATTCGAGCATAATTATAGCAAGTAAATTCACTAAGCCTAATATTAAAGTCCCAGTATTAGAGGTTGAAACGCTTGAATTCGAGAGTCTTAGACGATATGTCAAAGATAATAATTGTATGATATCCAAAGAACTATTAGATGACTTCGGTTGGACATTAAAAGATGAAGTGGAAATTAATCTTATCAAGAAATTAAACGAGAATAACATTCCTCTTAAGAAGTACGTCAAAAATAAATTATATAGAGGATTATTAACTGGATACAACGAAGCATTTGTGGTTGATGAATCCACCAAAAATGAAATAATCAAGGACACTAGAAACGAAGAGAGGTTAAAACCCTTTTTAGTTGGTAGGGATATTAAAAGATATCTTAAACCACGATCGAACAAATTTTTAATATTTTTTCCGAAAGGATTTACTAATAATAGTAAAGGTAAAAATGGCGTAAAATGGTTAGATAAAAATTATTCAAAAATTGCAGATCACCTAATCAAGTATAAACAAAGAGCTGAGTTGCGATGGGATAAAGGTGATTACTGGTGGGAATTAAGAGCCTGTGATTATTACTCGGAGTTTGAGAAACCAAAAATATTTTGGCCAGGAATTAGCAAAGAAGTTGTTTCATTTACATTTGATGAAAACAATTATTACGGAAATGACAATACTCATTTCATCATTTCCAACGATAAATTCCTTCTTGGTTTACTTAATTCCAAAATAAGCAAGTATTTTTTGACTAACATTTGTGATAAAGTTCAAGGTGGCTTTTATAGATTGAAAATTATCTATGTCAGGCAAATCCCAATCCCCCCAAAAAGAAATCCTGAAATCGAAAAACTCGTCAATAATATTCTGAACCTGAACAAACAGTTAGAATCCACCAACCTCGAAACCCAACGTCAGCAAATCCAGCGGGCCATTGCCCATGCCGAGAAAAGGATTGATGAGATGGTGTATGAATTGTATGGGTTGAGTGAGGAGGAGATAAGGATTGTAGAGGGGGAGGGATGAGATAGGAGATATTCGGTTATTTATTACGCATAACTTTGTGTTCCACTTAAATGGAAGTAACTAATCAACCATATTATCATTTACAAAGAATAAATGAATCCAACATAAATTGGAAAATTGGAGACAAAATAATTTTTAGTTCAAAAAGGAAAAATTTCTACTATTCTAGTTTAATGACCAGTTTCTATGATATTCTTAAGGAAAATGATATACCGGAAATAGAAGGAAAGAAATTAGAAAACAATATTTTGAATGGAGTGCTTATTGAATATTCTCAAAGACTACTAGAAAAATTACTTGGTCTGATAAGAAAGGAACAAGACAAGAATAAAGTAATACAATACTTTCAAGAGTTGATTTATGAGTGTGTAAGGAAAGAAAAGTATAATCATTTACCTTCAAGAAATAATTGTATTTGGATTGTACCTAAACTAGAAGATTTAAATGAATGGAAAGATATTCTTCCAAGTTTGCGAAGTAGGATTTTAAAATTAAATCTTAAAGGTGAAATACATGAAACAACGGGATTGTTAATATGTACAGATAAAAATCGACAAATAAAAAATGCATTTGAAAATGCTAATAAATATTGGAGACCAGACTTCGATATTACAAAGGAAACTGAGTACTTATTTGAAGGTGTCGTTGAAATAGATGAAGAAATTTTAGGTTAAAGAAAAACGGAGCCCCCCCAATCGTCCTCGTCTGTTCGGGGATGAAATCTAAACAAGCCTGTCAACCCATCCGCGTTTCAAATGCATTCGAATTATGCGTGTGTTGAATAAAAATTATACGTTTAATTGTGAGGCATCAAAGGGTGGGCTCGTGTGCTGGAATGCCGCGACAATCCCCATGTGCAGTTCGGTGATTTATTTCAGGAGATTCCAGCGGTCGCAAGCCTTTGGCAAGCTCTCTCGGAATTAAACGTGCTATTTAGTTATTCCTCAATCACTCTTTTCCTCTGTAGTAAGGTGGGATGTGAATAATGAAAGAAAACATAGGTTGGATGTGGTGTCAAATTACTCAGATTTTTCACTGAAAGTTTAATTAAGGAATTGATCAGTTTTATACCAATTTGATCCCAAAATGATGTATAAAGAAATTGGAATATTTTTCGCTGTATTTAGGCAAAAAAGTTTTGCATAGCAGCGCTACGGAACATTTTTGCCTAAATACAGCGGAAAATAAACGATTTATATGCGTCATTTTGGGGTTAATTTGGTATTATACCCAGCTTGTAATTTTTGGCATAGTCGTCGGCCTGGTATTCATATTTGCACGAAAGGAGGTTGGAGAAAATACCGTTGATGAAAGAGAGAATAGGTAGGGACATAAATTAGTACTTGGTGATTTTTTTAAAAAGTACTGAGTTAAATTAAATTTTTTCATTACCTTTATATCTTCTAAAGAAGTTAATTATAATTGCAAATCCTTCTTATTTAATTTGAAGGATATACCGGTTAAATGCAATTACATTTTTATTTACTAAAGAAAACCCTTTGGGTTTTAACTTAATTCTGGAAAGGAGGATTTGGCTAACTAACCAATATTCGAAAAGCCCTGCCAGCTACAAATTTATGCATAGCAAATAATCCGGCTATGAAAAAAACTGGATATACTACTAACAATTAAAACTAAAAAAAATGAAGAAATTATTTTTACTACTTATAGCGTGCATGATTGCTATAACTGTTAGTGCTCAGCTTGAAAAAGAACCAAATCATTACACAGTTGTTGCTAACATTACAACAAGTAATCCGAATATTTCGCCAGATGCCACAGTAACTTGTTATTTTAATATTTTTGCATATGGTGAGTACTCATTTACCATTACTAAACAACTAAGCTTTACAGGTGACGATGAATATGAATTTAACTCTGATTATGTCTTTCATTCCTATAATGATTGGACATTTGAAATAATTGGGAGAGATGGTGAATATTGTTTTGATGATTGTCAAGGTTTTCAAGAAGACTGGTACGTAACAGTTAATGAGACGTTCGTATACCATTGTAGTTGGCAATAAATGATTGCTTCCTTCCTCAAGATAGTTTAACCATTCTTGAATAGTATTAACGAATAAAAAAATACTATACGGTTTATGAACGAATTCCTTAAACCATAAAATAATCGAAGAGCCGGTGAGAATTTTAACTGATTACCACCGGTTCTTTCTTTATATTTTGTCAATTGAATTTTTTGTTGATCAATTTGATCAATCATGTAAAACCATCCGTGTTTCAAACGTTAACCAGTTTAAAGTCTGATGCCTGCCTGTCCTCCTCATGCGGATAAATCGGCAGACAGGTCTAAAGTCTAAAGTTGTTCCATGAAGTAGTTGGTCTGCCTTAATTTTTCAGTTAATTCTCAATTACCCGCTTTGCACCAGCGGAATCACCAGTCCTTTCTTCAAATTGGACAGATTCTTAAAGGAAAGCACCTGTCAATTTTTTTATGAGGGAACTATCAGTATTAATTGTACGATTTTATGGAGATAAAATTACTTGAATATTACACTTTTTAGGAGATAAATATCAATATTTGCTACACTTTTTCGGAGATAAATTATGGAACGAACCTTATATGAAAACTTGCCTAACCCCTTCTGGCGTACGGATTATCCTCGTGCTTAAAAAGTTTTGCAGTTTAATGTTTAAAGTTGATCTTCACTGTTTTCAAGCTTCCTTAATGTATCCGGTTAATTTTCAATAACCCGTTTTCGCTGAAGCAATGTTGGATACGAGTAATGAAAAAACACATGTGTAGGACGAGGTAAATAGTTTAAAAAATTAACGCTTAATTGTGAGCGAAGCGTGGCAATCCTAAAGTGCTATTTGTGTTCCATTTCATGGGATTCCGTCGGTCGCAAGCTCCCTCGGAACTAAACGGATTATTTTAGTTTTCCTCAATAACTCGCTTTCGCTGAAGTAAGGTGGGATGTGAATAATGGAAAAATGCATATGTAGGATGCGGAGTTAAGTTGGAGAGGTTTTTCACCGAAAGTTTAATTAAGGAGTTGATCAGTTTTTCACCCAGTTTATAATTTTTGGCGTAATTGTCGGCCTGGTATTCGTATTTGCGCGAGAGCATGTTTGAGAAAATTCCAACGATAAACGAAATAGGGGAGAAGAGCAAGCCGAAAGCGATCAGTCCCATATAAAAGCTGGCTTCTTCGGCACCAATGGCCTGCGAAAGCACTGGTAGTCCAATTGCCAGTGACAGCAGCCAGATCATCACCCCGCTCTGCACCAGCGACATGGCCAGACCTTTCAATACATGCTTTTTCTTGTAATGGCCAACTTCGTGTGCCAGTACAGCAACAATTTCATCTTTGTCGAGGTCGTTTATCAGGGTGTCGTAAAGCACAATGCGCTTTTTAGGGCCCAGTCCGCTGAAATAAGCATTGGCCTTGGTGCTGCGCTTGGAGCCGTTAATCACAAACACATTGTGTAATTTAAAGCCGGCTTTGGTGGCAAAGGCGTTTATGGCATCACGCAATTCGCCTTCATCAAGCGGGGTTTGCTTGTTAAACAGCGGCACGATAATGCGGCTGTAAAACATGGCCATAAAGATCATGAATGCACTCATGCCTCCCAGCACGATCACCCAGAACCAGTTGCCTGTGGAAATCCATGCCCAGAGGATAAACATTAGTAGCCCACCGCCAATCACTATGCTCAGTAAATAGCCTTTTAACTTGTCGAGGATAAAGGTTTTTACCGTGGTTTTATTAAAGCCGAATTTTTCTTCGATCACAAAAGTTCCATAAATGGAAAAAGGGGTGGTGAGGATATCCATGGCAATGCCAAGAACTCCGAAAAACAACAATGTTCTCAGGTAAATACTTTCGGTGGTACCACGCACCCATTCGTCAAGCAGTCCGAAGCCACCTGCAAAAAGCATTGCGAGGATGAGGATAAGGGAAAAGCTGCTGGTAACCAGCGAAAATTTGGTGTTTACTTTGCTGTATTGCTGTGATTTCTTGTATTTGTCAGCATCATAAATACCCTCCAGTTCTTCAGGAATTTCATCCTTCATATGCTTCACATTCAGATAATCCAAAACCTTTTCAAATATGAAGTCGAACAGTATGATTGCGATAATTATCCAGAATAATGTTTGTTCCATTTGTACACTTCGTTTGTTAATTGAAAGGTGCTAAAAACCCCTCTGCCTTCGGCATCTCCCCTTCATAAGGGGAGAAGTTCGTGGTGCTATTTGTTAATTTTAAGATATCATGTCTTGTTTTCTAGGTCTGTTTCCCTTTGCGAAACTCTGCGGTTCTCTGTGAAACTTTGCGTAATAGCTATACCGCAAAGGAACGCAAAAGAGACACAAAGTTGCGCAAAGCATTAACATATAACCATTACTATTAACCATTTTCCATTAACTAATTTCTATTACCATTAACTATTTAATATGTTCCGAAGTACTTCCTGAGAAACCACTCCACCGAAAGCAAAAGAATAACAAGCCCTATCACCCACCACAAGTTGAAGAGGCCGGTATATTTTTCTTCATAATATATCTTGCTTTGCAAGGTTTCTCTTTCTGCCAGCCGATCAGGTAAACTTAGCAGTTCATCCGGGTACAGCATTTCACCATCGTTTTGTTTTGCCAGCCGGTAGAGCATGGCGTGATTAGCTTGTAAAGTCCTGCTCTCCAATGATTCTCCTGTTACCACAAACTCGCCACGAGAACGATAAGTTTCTGTTCCCAGCCTTGTATTGGCCGAATATTTGTAAACCCCCACAGGCAGTCGTTTCAGGTCGAGGTTGTATGCCCGGTCAACCGGCGAGAACAAATAGTTGAAAGATTCACCTTCTTCGTTGTTCAGCGTAAAATTCACATCGGTGATATTCACCGGTTCATACGATTGGTTGTATAACTCCGCTTTAACCACTACATTCCTGCTTCCGACATATTCACCATCGGTAATCACCCTGAAAAACCGCTTGTCCTTTCGCAGCAACAGCAGTTGAACCATTTTCTCAATAAAAGTATCAAACGCCTTCGTATTATCCAACTGCAGGTAATTGTGCATCCGCCACATCCACAGCCCTTCGCCTGCGATAAGGCCATTCTTGATTCCTTCAATCGGGCTGAATGCTATCAGCGGGTAATCCGTCTCCAGGTTACTGATCCTTTGCGAGGCAAAAACAGAAGTACTAGGCCTTACTTGGTAATTCCCAAGATGAACGATCAAAGGCGGGAATTTTTCAATTTCACTGGCTAGTATTTCATCAAAGGTGAATAGTGTAAAATTCGGGTTGATCTCAGCCTGAGCTTCTTCAAAGTTCCGCCCGGCCATCCTGAATTCAACACCATCGTATAGTTGGTTGAAAAGGGCAATATTGCTCTGTTTGCCAAGGACGTACAATGCCGGAATCTCCTTATCTTCTATTTGCTGGAACAAACCTCTCATCGGCCTCCTGATGGAAGGCAACTGATGCAGGATGATGAGGTCGTATTCATCAATCACACCTTTAAAATTAGAGGCATAGGTGATGTCCAATTCAAAATTCTTGTTCTGCTCAATACTCTTTCTGATCGCTGCAATGTCAGGATGTGGTGCATTGGCGAGGAAAAGTATCTTCTGCCTGTTATCAAGCACATCGAAGAACACATTCCGTGCATTGTTTTCGCTGTTCACTTCTTCGGCTTCGGTTTCCAGCACGATCCGCATACGTTGTTTCCCGGCTGCAGAAGCATTGATCACAAAACGGTAGCTGCGGCTAAAATCATCAGCACTTATATTGATGTTTCGCCTTGATTGCAATTTGCCAAAAGCATAGATCTTCAAAACGGCGGTTTCTCCCTTCAGTTGCTTTCCGCTCACATTCACTTCAATGGGGAAATCGTCGGCCAGGTAAATGATGCTGTTGTAACGTACATCATTAATTTTCAAATCCTTGCTGGTTGTAGTATCGCCTATGGCAATGGTGTAGATGGGGAAATTAATATTCGATGCAGCAAAAACCGGATCGATACCGCGGTTGTTAATGCCATCACCAGCGATTACCAGTGCACCAAAGTTCATACCTGCATAATCTTCCTTCACTTTCATGATGAAGTCGGCATAGTTGGTTACCTCCTGGTCGAATTGCGGTTCTTCAGAAAGCTGTACATGGTCGCCAAACACGTAGGTGTCAACATCGTATTTCTCTTCCAGTTGTTCTTTAATCGTATTCACCTGGCTCATAAAACTGTTCCTGATCGCGGCAGAGTCTTTCGACAGCACCATCGATCTCGAGTTGTCAATGCCTATTACAATTACTGGTTTTTCGAGATGTTTGCTCTTCGTCTTGATAAAAGGGGAAAGCAACAAAAATGCAAGAACAGTAACAGCGATAAAACGAAATACAAATAAGATGGTCGTTAATATTTTGCTGAGTTTGTTCTTTTTGTTTTTAAAATAAAGCATTCCCGAATAAACCAATCCTATCAGGATTACCAGCAACAGGAACCACCAGGGTGTATTTATAATCAGGTCGGTGAACAATTGATTCAAAATTTGAGATGCAAAGATATTGGAATTGGGGAAAGAATTACGGGGTGTGGGTTACGTGTGCTGGTGTTATTAGTCACTTATTAATAATTAATCCGAGAAGAACCGGGCAGCTTGTGTATATGCCGATGCGGCGAATGCAGGCAATTAAACGTTTGATTTATATTATTTTTCAAAACAATAACTGTTGCTATCAGACTTATTACCATGGACTGTTGGCTGCCAACTCCAAACTCCAAACTCCAGACTCTCCCGACTATTTTTATACTTTTGCGCCAAACAAACCAAAACCATGACACTTATTAAATCCATTTCAGGTATCAGGGGAACCATTGGCGGTAAAGCCGGAGATGCCCTAACACCCATCGACATAGTTAAGTTTACAGCAGCTTTTGCTACTGTGTTGAAGCAAAAAATTAATGGCCATAAAGCCAAATTTGTGGTGGGACGCGATGCCCGTATCTCAGGTGAAATGGTTGAGCAGCTTGTGGTTGCCACCTTGACCGGGATGGGTGTTGATGTGATCAATGCAGGTTTGTCGACCACGCCCACAGTCGAAATAGCTGTTACCGAAACCGGTGCCGATGGTGGGATCATCCTTACAGCAAGTCATAATCCCAAACAGTGGAATGCACTGAAATTACTGAATGAAAAAGGTGAGTTTATCTCTGCTGCCGAAGGCGAAAGAGTACTGCAAATCGCTGAGTCAGAAAATATTGATTTTGCTGAAGTAGATGAATTGGGAATAATAGCCACTGATGATACCCTTATCGACTTACACATTGAAAAGATATTGCAACTTAAATTGGTTGATAAAGAACTGATCTCAAAAGCTGGGTTTAAAGTGGCTGTTGACGCAGTAAATTCAACAGGTGGTATTGCCATTCCTAAGTTACTGAAAGCATTGGGTGTTGAAGAAGTCATTGAGTTATATTGTGAGCCAAACGGACATTTCCCGCACAATCCTGAACCACTGCCAGAAAACCTGACTGAGATTTCAAAAGTGGTGATGAAGGAAAAAGCAGACATTGGTTTTGTGGTTGACCCGGATGTTGACCGCCTGGCCATCGTGATGGAAAATGGCAAAATGTTTGGGGAAGAATATACGCTTGTGGCCGTTGCTGATTACATCCTCGAAAACAAGAAAGGCAACACAGCTTCAAACCTCTCCTCTACCAAAGCTTTGCGGGATGTAACAGAAAAAACCGGAGGTGCGTATTACGCTTCTGCAGTTGGTGAAGTAAACGTAGTTGAAAAAATGAAAGCTGTAAATGCGGTGATTGGTGGCGAAGGTAATGGCGGAGTAATCTATCCCGAATCTCATTATGGCCGAGATGCCCTGGTTGGTATTGCATTGTTCCTGACCTTACTTGCGAAACGAAATCTTAAAACAAGCGAACTCAGAAAGACCTACCCCGATTATTTCATATCTAAGAACAAAGCTGAACTATCTCCTGAGACCGACATTCCTGCTTTAATGGAAAAGGTAAAAGCGCATTATCAGGCATTTCCTGTACTGACCATTGATGGTGTGAAAATTGAATTCCCGGATGGTTGGGTACATTTACGCCCTTCAAACACTGAACCCATCCTGCGCATTTATGCCGAAAGCACCAGCATGGAACAAGCTGACAAGTATGCAAAAGAGGTGATTGAGTTGGTGAATAATTAATGGAAAATGGTTAATGGTTGAATCGGTTAATTGGGAATTGGTCAATTGTACAATAACCATTAATGAATATCAATGACCAGTGACAACCAACGACCAGTAAGTAGCAACCAGCATTCTTGTTAATAAACACTAAGTTTTCAATACGGATAGCCATTATCAACTTTTTTCCTAAATTCGGCCTTTTATTGGAGAAACGCTGACGCATGCCACGACGAAAAAAAAGAAAACCGTACAAAACAGTTACTTTCATGCTATCAAACCGGCAAATGAAATCGTTGCGGAATTATTGCAGGGCTCGCAAAACAACACCTACCAAGCTGATCAAGAAAAGCATCCGAAACTATACCGAGTTTTTTGCCAACGAAGTACCTGAAAAATATCATAAATCACATAACCAACTGGATTTGTTTAATAAGGAGCAAGAAACGCCGGATATGTTTGAGTAATCAGAACGGTTAATAAATAATAATTATAAGATTACACCTTTTTCACCGAATCCTCAAAAGGTAAACGATTTAGAATTGATCGACCTAAAGTAATCTCATCAGTATATTCCAACATATCACCCACAGCTACACCACGAGCCAATGTAGTTACTTTAACACCAAATTCCTTAACCATTTTATAAATGTAATAGTTGGTAGTGTCACCTTCAACTGTAGCTGGCAATGCCAGAATGATTTCGTGAATATCTTCAGTATTTACCCTTTGAATAAGATGACTTATAGCAATATCATTTGGACCAATGCCTTCGATGGGGTTGATTATGCCACCCAACACATGATACAAACCGTTGAATTGAGCCGTATTTTCGATCGCCAGAACATCGCGGGTATCTTCGACAACACAAATTGTGTTTTCATCGCGTTTATAATTGGAACATATTTCGCATAAATCACTGTCGGATATATTGTTACACTTTTTACAAAATACGATTTCTTTTCGCATTTTATCGATGGCCCTGGCCAGATTTTCTGCAAAGTTGCTGTCTTCACGTAAAATATGAAGTGCCAACCTCAGGGCAGTCTTTTTTCCGATTCCGGGCAGCCGTGACAATTCGTTAACTGCGGTTTCCAATAATTTTGAAGAGTACTCGTTCATGTTGTATTGTCCTAAACAAAAATAGATAAATTTGTTGGCTACCTAAACCTATACAAATGCGAAAGTTCCTCTTGTTAATCTTTTTTTCAATCCTGCTATCCATCCTTTCCTTTTCACAAGCTCTGAACCAGGTTGATGATCAGGGATGGAAACAGGGCAAATGGCGAAAATCATACGTTAGCGGAGTAATTAAATATGAAGGTCAATTCAGAAATGACAGACCATACGGTGAATTCAGGTATTACCACGAAAATTCACAGATTAAGGCAATTACGAAGTTTTCGGATGACGGTATTATTGCCTACACCGAATCCTTTCATGAAAACGGTAAGCCGATGGCTATGGGGAAATATATAAATCAGAAAAGGGACAGTACCTGGAATTTTTACAGTGATATTGATGGAAAGATAATAGCTAAAGAAGATTACAGAAAAGGAAAATTGAACGGAAAAAGTATATTGTTTTATGTAGATAGTGGCAAGCCTGCTGAAATTACGGAATATAAACAAGGCGTAAAAGAGGGTACATACTTAAAATATTTCCCGGATGGAAAAACAATGACAGAAGGATTATACCATAACGATCAACTTCATGGGGATTTTACTGTTTATTATAATGATGAAACTATTGAGATTAAAGGGCGATATGAGAACGGGAGAAAATCGGGTAACTGGGAATATTTTACCGAAAATGGGAAGCCAATAACTGAAGAGCAGTATAAATTAGAAAAACAATAGTAAGTTCAGCTTTTACTAAAAACCTCAGCAATATTTTGAATAAACGAAAATTATTCAAATAAAGGTATTACCTCTTTCAACTGATCCAACACATTTTGCGTTTGAGCCATTAAACGCTCCCTTGATTGATGACCATTGGCAACCAATAAACAATCGATACCTAATTTTTCAGCCACTTCAAAGTCATGTAAGCTATCCCCTATCAGTAATATATCTTTAACCGGCATATCTATTCTTTTTAATAAATCCCGGCCGTTTTCTAACTTACTGTGTGCATAGTAGTTATCGATACCTGAAATTTCATCAAAATAACCAGCAATATCATTGTCGTTCAATGATTTTATCAAACTATCATGTTCCATTGCCGACAACACCGATTGGTTCAGACCTTTGTTTTTCATAAAAGGTAAAATCTCATCTACGCACGGAAACAAACCGGCTTTTGGCAAGTTTTGATGGTAAAGGTCAATAAATTCCATTGCTGGTATTTCAAAAGGTTCATTGGAAAAGTTGAACCCGGCTTTCTCGTAATAATCCTTAACAGGAAAAGTGAATATTTGCGTATAGTTCTTTAGGCTCAGCTTAGTAAGGCCCCTTCTTAGCAATAACACATTTATGCATTCTACGCATATCTCAGTATCGTTGAGTAAGGTTCCGTTCCAATCCCAGATGATCGCTTTTTTTGTTCTAATATTTAACAATAGTAGGTGCTTTATGAATCAAATTTAATGAAGATACTCAAGAAATTATTTTGGTAAAAGTATATCAATTCTCTTGGTCTGATTGCAGGAATTAATTAATAAATTCACCAATCATAAAACAAAACCAATTTGTAAATCGTTAAATAAATGTGTAACTTCGAATTGTTTATACATATCATTAATTGATATTCTCAAATCAATCTAATATAAATTGTCAATTTGAGCACAGAAACCAGGAAAATATTGGTAGAATACTGGGGACATTCGGGCTTCAGACCATTGCAGGAAGAAATTATTGATTCGGTACTTAATGGCAACGATACACTTGCATTGCTTCCGACAGGTGGAGGCAAATCAATTTGCTTCCAGGTACCTGCATTGATGACTGATGGTACCTGCCTTGTTATTACACCTTTAATTGCCTTAATGAACGACCAGGTAACTCATTTGAAAAAATTAGGAATTGATGCCAGGGCAATACATACTGGTATGCATCGCAACGAAATTGAATCAGCTTATTCAAATGCGCTAAGTGGTAAAGTTAAATTCTTATATGTATCACCCGAAAGGCTTGAAAACGAAATATTTCAAAACGTAATCAGCAAGGTCAGGATTAATCTGATCACAATCGACGAAGCACATTGCATTTCACAATGGGGATATGATTTCAGGCCTCCTTATTTAAAAATTGTTGAAATAAGAAACATCGTAAAAGATGCACCTTTTTTAGCGCTTACCGCAACTGCCACACCTGTAGTTGTTGAGGATATTATGAATAAGTTGCATTTCAAAAATCCCAACTTATTTCAATCAAGCTTTGAGCGTAAAAATTTAGCATATTGCATATTCAAAGATGCTGACAAATCCGGCAGGTTGATAAATTTGCTTAAAAATGAAAAAGGATCCTGTATTGTTTATGTACGGAACAGGAGAAAAACCAGAGAGTTATCAGAGATTCTGACAAAGAATAATATCTCAGCCTCACATTATCATGCTGGATTAGATGCAAGGATCCGAAATCGAAAACAAAAAGACTGGACAACAAATCAGTTTAAGGTAATGGTTTCCACCAATGCATTTGGGATGGGAATTGATAAGCCTGATGTACGACAAGTAGTCCATTATGACCTTCCTGATTGTGTTGAGTCGTATTTTCAGGAAGCGGGCAGAGCAGGGCGGGATGGAAAACCCTCGGTAGCTACACTACTATACCACAATCAGGATGTGGTGAATTCAAAAAGAAAATTAAAGGAATCCTATCCTCCTTTGGATCGAATCAGAATTATTTATAACGCAATTGGAAATTATTTGCAATTACCAGAGGGAAGCGGAAATGACCAGAGTTTTGATTTTAATATCGTTCATTTTGCAGAACATTTTGAATTCAACCTAATGGAAGTATACAATGCCATCCGTTTCCTGGAGCGTGAAGGTTATTTAATTTATATTGAATCGGGCGGTCAGTTTTCAAAGTTGTTTATCCCAATCGGTAAAGAGGACTTATACCGGGTTATGGTTGATAATCCGGGTTCAGACAAACTCCTCAAAGATATTCTACGGTCGTATGCCGGAGTTTTTACTGACTATATTAAGATCAACGAAAATCAACTGGCAAAACGTACTGAAATTACCAGGGAGACGGTTATCAATAAACTTACGTTTCTTGATAAACAAAAGATTGTGAGTTATATACCTATTAAAGTCACCTCACAAATTATCTATGCAACTGAGCGATTAAATACGAAAAACATTGTATTCTCAAAGGAGAATTATATCAACTTGAAGGATGCAGCCGAAAAAAGATTACAGAGCCTGCTCGATTTTTTATCCAATTCATTGCAATGCAGAAGCCAGCAACTACTTAAATATTTTGGCGAGAAAAAATCAGCACGATGCGGAATTTGCGATGTGTGTCAGCAAAAAAATATAACAGAACTTAACAAAATTGAGTTTGAGAAAATACGAATTCAAATTAAAGAAAAGCTTTCGAAAGGTCCTGTTCATCTGTACACATTGATATCCTCAATAAATGCTAAAAACGAAGAAAGTATTGTAACAGTTTTGCGATGGCAAATGGACAATACTGAAGTAATCAGGCAGAAAGATGAAATGCTACGGTGGCATAAGCAACTTGATTTAAATTTTGATTAAACTGTACATTTTTATTATAGTTTTGGAGAAAACGAAATATTATGAAGATTAAACTACTTATCATATTATTAATCACATCGGTTTTTGTATATGCCCAGAGCACAAACAGGCAATATATTGGGATTTCTATAGGCCCTTCATTCCCTACAGGAGATTTTACGAAGACTGACTTAAACGATTCAACTTCAGGATGGGCAAAAACTGGTGTTGCAATTAATATTTCATATGCATACCGACTCACACATAATTTTGGTATTCAAATAATGGGGAATTTTAGTAGTAATCGTTTTGATAATCTTAAATATAGAGATGCTCTTGAAATACAACACTCTGATACTATGTTTAGTATAGAAAGCACAAAGAATTGGAGCGGGGGTGGGTTATTAGTTGGACCGTATTTGCGTTTTCCTCTTTCTGAAAAATTAAGTTGGGATTTCAGGGCATTATTTGGATTTTATGCTGGTTATTCTCCGAAAGTAACTATTCGAGCTTCAACTGATGATGAAGCATTGCCTTCCTATTATCGTGAAAGCGGAAGTGCATTTAGTTATGGTTATTCGTTTGGCACAGGGTTTAAATACAGGCTTTCAAAATATTATTTATTGTTATTCGGCGATTATTTAAGCTCACCCTTAAAGTTTAAAAACGCCTCTGGTTGGGATATAAATAACGAGCCATATCTAACCTCATTTGATCAAAATGTTAGTTATGTGTATGTAACTATCGGTTTGGGTTATTATTTTTAAGGTTTGATTTCGTGAAACTCCCGCTTTCGTACTATCAATCAGAAAATGTTGTTGGAATTGCCCGAGATTTACTTGGTAAAGTTTTATTTACCCGGATCAATAATGAGCTAACCGCAGGTATTATTACTGAAACAGAGGCATACGCTGGGGTAACAGACAAAGCCTCACATGCTTATGGGGGAAGACGAACTGCAAGAACTGAAGTAATGTTTAACCAAGGAGGTTATAGTTATGTTTATTTATGTTACGGCGTTCATTATTTATTTAATGTGGTAACAGGCCCAGCAAACCAACCTTATGCTATACTTATCAGGGGAATTGTACCATTTACAGGACAACATTTTATGTCAGCAAGGCTGGGGAAAAAAATAGACCAAAGGCATACTAATGGTCCCGGAAAACTAAGTAAAGCACTAGCTATCACAAAGAGGCTCAATGGTAAATTACTAAACGGTGATGATATTTGGCTGGAAGACAGAAAAATTCGCGTAAAAGAAAGTGACGTTTTTATTAACGAAAGAATCGGAATAGGTTATGCGGAGGAGGATGCCAGACTCCCATACAGATTTATCATTAAACCTTAAATTTAGACCATAAAAAAGAGGCTGGCTCTTTTGAGCCAGCCTCAAATTAAATTTTCAAAAGAAATTTAAACCGCTGATCCAAGTTCAGAACCAGCTTTGAACTTAACAACTTTTTTAGCAGCTATGTTAATTTCTTGTCCTGTCTGTGGATTACGACCTTTACGGGCAGCTCTTGTGGAAACTGAAAATGATCCGAATCCAACTAATGCAACGCGATTTCCTTTTTTGAGGGAATCAGTAGTAGCGCCAACAAATGCATCAAGTGCTCTTTTGGCATCAGCTTTGCTTAGGCCAGCACCTGCAGCCATAGCGTCGATTAATTCAGCTTTGTTCATTGTACAAATATTTTAATTATAAATTAGATTATTAATTGTAACAAATATAGCTGTTAAAACATAAAAAGCAAGTGTTTACAAGGGATTTCAACGTTAATTGTTAATAAAACCCCTCTTTTGTTAATAACCAAAGGCGAAAAACAAGCTGAAACTCCCATTTAACGTAGGTTTCCAAACATTTTTCACTCAATATTTCCTGGTATCTGACCCTTGTTTCTAGAAAAAACCGGGAAGAAAATACTACTTAAAAAAGGAAAACGGCGGAACTTTAAAACCCCTTAAAAACTCGTCAGTTGCCATTCTGCGTTTTCCTTCCATTTGCAATTCAGTGATATTAATTAACCCGTTTATTGAAACCACTTTCAGATATTTTTTCTGATCAGTGATAATTTGACCCGGATCACCATTATTCTGGCAAGGTTCAATTGTGCTATTCAAAACTTTTACAATATATTTTTCATCAGTGTTTGTATGAAGAAAACTGAAGGCTCCCGGATAGGGGCTCAATCCCCTGATAAAATTGTGGATCTCAGCTACAGACATTGACCAGTCTATTGCACAATCTGCTTTGAATATTTTGGGTGCAGGTTTTAATTCTATTTTAGAACCCAACAGATCTTCTTGTACAACTGTGATATCCTTACCAAGTCTGATTTTTTCAACGGTATCAACAACCAATTTTGCACCAATTCCCTTCATATGATCATGAAGTTGTCCGAAATTCTCATCCTTTCCTATCTCTAATTTAACCTGACTGATTATCCTGCCCGTATCTATATTTTCATCTAAAAAAAAGGTGGTGAGTCCGGTAACTTTTTCTCCATTAATTATCACATGATTTATTGGCGCTGCGCCACGATATTGCGGCAATAAAGATGCATGCAAGTTGAATGTTCCAGACTTGGGCATATCCCAAACTTGTTTTGGTAACATTCTGAAAGCAACTACAACCTGAAGATTGACATTTAGTGCGTTTAATTCCTTAATAAAATTTTCATTTCTAAGTTTTTCGGGTTGCATCAGGTACAAATCGTTTCGTAATGCATATTCCTTTACAGGAGAGTACCTGAGTTTACGTCCCCTGCCCGATGCACGGTCAGGAGAAGTAATTACACCAACTATATTGTATCCTGACTTATGCAAGGCCTCAAGACTGGGTACCGCAAATTCCGGTGTTCCCATAAACACAATACGCACATCTTCTTTGTTCATATTCTGCTAAATTAAAAAACCCGGCATTAACACACCGGGTTCTTAATCAATATTTTTTACTTGACATTTTACTTATCCCTGAGCGCAGTTGCACGTCCGATGTTTTTATCTATCGTTCTTGCCTCAGTACTTTTTGAATAATTGTCTTTTATTCTATTATAAATATGAACTGCCTCATCATAATCACCAATGAGTTCATTTACCATCCCAGCTTTATATAAAAACAAAGGAGTAGTAAATTCATTATCATGCTGATTAGCTGCTTCCAGGTAATAGGCAGCCGATTTTTCTTTTTCTCCAAGTTCAAGATAAGCGTCTCCAATAGCACCAGTAGACATCGGTCCTACCATCTGGCTATCTCCACTATAATCTTTCAAATAATCAATTGCCTGGCTATAATCACCTTTTTTCAAAAAACAAATACCCGCATAATAATTTGCAAGATTTCCTGGTTTTGTACTACCATAATCATCAACAATGTCGATAAACCCAAGACTATTTCCATCTCCATAAAGGGCTTTATCAAGCGAGTCAGATTCAAAAAACCGTTGTGCAACAAACATCTGTTCCTGTGCTTCAATAGTTTTGGGTTGAATAATGTATCGTTGATATCCGAAGAAACCTAAAATAATAATAACAACAGCACCTATCACAATTGATAAATATTTCTGATTACCAACTATAAACTGTTCAGTTTTTGTTAGTGTTTCCTCAATATTCTCAAGCCGTTGATCTCCTCTTGCTTCAATATCTTTTTTCTTAGCCATACCTATTTCATTTTGAGGATGCAAAAGTAAATTTTTCTGGAAATTACAGATCACTCCAATGCAATTTTTTAATTTTGTGTTTTCCACCGATTTATGAACAGTGAAAATTCTTCGCCTCTCTGTCTATATTAAATTGAATTTAAAGCATAAACATCAGCCGATTAAACATGAATAGTGAAACCAAAAAAGCTCTGCTTAATCATCTTACTCAATTTGTAACTGATCGTCGAAAATTTTTATTTACAAAAATTCTATCATTCAGAACAAGACACATTTCAGTAGTGATGGAGGACATTTACCAATCACAAAATGCCAGCGCTGTTTTACGCACCTGTGATTTGACCGGTATCCAGGATGTTCATATAATCGAGAACAAAAATCAATACGATATTAATCCTGATATAGCATTGGGATCGTCAAAATGGTTGAATTTAATTAAGTACAATGAGGATGAAAACAACACGATCTCAGCATTCAAGCAATTAAAAGAAAAGGGGTATCGTATAATAGCAACCACACCACATGAAAACAATTTTACGCTGGATAGCATTCCGCTTGATAAAAAAATTGCTGTGGTTTTTGGTACGGAATTAACTGGGTTATAGAAAATCGCAATAGAAAACGCTGATGATTATCTGAGAATACCGATGTACGGATTTACAGAAAGTTATAACATATCTGTTTCGGCAGCACTTGTACTTTTCATTTTAACTAAGAAACTCAGAAACTCTGCTATTCAATGGCAACTTTCTGATGAAGAAAAACTGGATATTGAACTTGAATGGACCCGCAGATCCGTTGGCAGATCAGAAATTATTGAAAATGAGTTTTTAAAAACCCTGAATAGCTAACCAAATTCTTGTGTTGTTGATCATTTTTAATAATTTTACAAAATATTTAACTAAAAAATAAAGAAAATGGGCAAAGGTGATAAAAAGACGAAAAGAGGAAAAATCATAAAAGGTTCGTATGGAGTAAGGAGGCCTAGAAAAAAGAATAAGTCAATTGAGGCAGATGCTAAACCTAAAGTAGCAGTAAAGAAAGAAAAAGCTGTAAAGGAAGAAACACCTAAACCTAAAACTGAGAAAAAGGTCCCGGTAAAAGAGGCAACAAAGAAAAAAACTATAACAAAAAAAGAAGAGGTAAAAACTGAAGCTGCTGTTGAAGTTGTTGAAGAAAAGAAAGAAGTTGAAGTAGCAAAAGAGGAACCCAAAGAAGAACCGAAAAAAGAAACCAAACCCACGGCAAAAAAACCGGCTACAAAGAAACCTGCAGCAAAGAAAACTACTACCAAAAAGCCCACAGTAAAAAAAACTACGGCTAAAAAGAAAGAGGACCCAAAAGAAGAGGAAAAAGCTAAAGAATAACCAAAAATCAATTCATTTATATAAGGTGGGTTATCCCGCCTTTTTTTGTGGTTTAAATTGATTTAACCAATTTTTTAAATATATCCCCACGGTGCTCAAAATTATGAAACTGATCGAAACTGGCTGCTGCCGGTGAGAGTAAACAACACTTGCCTCTTGAAGTTTCTTTTTTCATTATTTCAAACGCATCATGCAATGAATTAACCTTGAATAACTGCTGATCTGAGTTTGGATTTTCACGAAACAAAGCCAGCATATTATCGCCTGCTGCTCCTAAAAAAAATAAATTAGTAATTCCGGATCTCTTTAAAAAAACCACCATCTCAGAGTAATCAAGGCCCCTGTCAAACCCGCCCAGAATGAGAGCATCAACATCCGGAATTGTTTTGACAGCGGCAATGGCTGATTCAGGAATAGTTGAAATGCTATCGTTGTAAAATTTGATGCCTCCATATTCTCCAACGTATTCAAGCCTGTGAGGAAGCAAGTTGAAATCTTTAAGTGATCGAATTGAATCTTCCCTGTTAACACCCAAAACTTCCATCACAACCAAAGCTGCTTCGATATTGAACCAGTTATGCTTTCCTTTTAGTTTACTGTTTTCAAGTTCAGATAATGTATCGTCCAACACTTCCTCATTGATGTTTATTCTATCCGAATTGAATTTTTTGGTCTTTCCTACGACACGCTCAGAAACAATTATTTTATCACCAAATTTCTGATATTTACCAACATTCAGCTTTGCCTTTTCATATGCTGCTAACGAATCAAAATAATCAAGATGTTCGGGGAATATATTCAGCAACACAGCAATATGCGGTGAAACTTCAATATTTTGAAGTTGGTGTGCCGATAATTCAAAAACAATAATGGTCTTTTTATCAATTTTGGAAATATGATCAAATGCCGGTGTGCCGATATTACCCAAGAGCACTGACTTCCTCCCTGCATTTTTCAAAAAATGATGAATCAGGGAGACTGTTGTGCTTTTCCCTTTGGTTCCGGTAACACCAATAACCTGATCCCTGTAGTACTTTAAAAACAATGCTGTTTGGGAAGTAATCCTGATATTTGATCCGATACTTTTCTGATTTAATTTTACACCCGGCGATTTAATGACCAGGTTATAATCATCCAAAACGTTCAAATAATCTTCACCCGTATAAATCTGAACATTTTGATCTCTTGTTAGCTCATCAATATTTCCGATTTCTTCACTCCGGTCTGCGATTCCAATCCGAAGTTCAGGAAAGTATTTCCGAAATAAGGTATATACTGAACGGCCTTCTTTTCCAAAACCCAATATCAATATTTTTTGATGGCTTGCTAATTCATTAATCAAAAAAGTTTTAAAGTCAACTTCTAAATGCTCTCTTTTCTCTTGCAATAGCTTTATAAGTTTATGAGGGATAAAATGATTGTTATCGAATTGTTTAAGCAATGAATTAAAATTTTCCTGCCAAGCTCCCGGTTTATCATAATCCAGGATTTTTTTCAACAGGTATGGGTAGGCTGTTTTATCAAGCTTATTTGCCAATGCAAATAATGCTGCCCGTACTTCTTCCGGCATTCCTACACATTCAAAAGGTTTAATATCGGCAATGCCTGTTAATTCATCAAAAATTAATTCAAGTTCAGGATCATTAAGTATGTTCTTATGAAAAATCGTAAATCGCTGCGTTTCGGAAAGAAAGGGCGATAGCATGATGTCAGTAAAAAGACACTTCGGGCATTTGCCACACCATTCATCTGTTTTACTGCCAACATTACAACTCCTGAAACTTTTAAAATGCCATGGAAAAGATGAAAACAATTTTGCGATTTGTAATTCGTTCAAAGGCCGTAAAAAACTGAAATATTCTACCTCTGGATGAATGTACTTTTTTACATACCAGCGGAAATCCTCTTCAAATTCAATTGATTTTGAATATTGGTGGTTGATTTTAGTTCCCGGAATTGTACTCTGGCTTGCACTATTTTCATTGGAAAGGGCAATTTGTTTTGTGCCTGCGCCAATTGCAACAAGCATGTTTACAAAAGCCAACAATGCCGAAAATGGGGTATGGCCATTTAAATAACCTTTTTCATTTAATTCCAGGAGCAAAGGATCGAGTTTTCGCTCTACTACAATCGAATCATCAAAATCAAATCCTGCTGATGCTATCGTTCTTTTTATCGCATCACGCGGATTAAGCGACATTGGAATAATATTCAAATGGCTCTCTTTTAAAACCTCAAGCGTAACTACCGAATCTTTCCCTCCACCAACAGGCACAATAATATTCTGATTATTAAGCTCCTTATCAACTGTTTTTAACAAATCACCCTTAGATTGAATATCCATGAATTCCTCAAAGGTGGTTTCTATACCATTCAGATAAAAAAACTCACCCAATCCATAATAGTACAATTTCTTCCACCAACTGACCTGTTCTTCGTCTATCTGATGTGGCCTGATTATTACTTTTGGAGAACATGTGGCTTTCCAGTAGCTAACCATTTCGACCATTCCGATGTGAAAAATCAGGTTTTCCAGATCAGATTTTTGGAGGTTATCCCATTTGTAAAAGTCTCTTGCAGGTATCTTAATTGTGGGTCTGAATGAGTAAATATCGGAGATATTAAAAACAAATTCCGCCTCCAAAATTTGATTATCAATCAGGAATGAATAACTTTGGTACTCAAAGAAAGGATATTCTTTCCGCAGATTGAGGTATTTATTATGATTTTGCTCCAATTTGCTATGGTATGCTTTTTGATTGCAATATAGCATAAATGTAAGCTTCGCAATGAAAGAAATAGACAGATTTATTCAGATCAAATCCAATGACCTTCTCCCTGCAAGGGGACGTATTTTATTATCCGAACCTTTCATGGGCGACTACTATTTTGGTCGGGCTGTTGTTTTGCTGGCTGAGCATAATGAAGAGGGGTCGTTTGGAGTGATCATGAACAAACCTGTTACTGCAAAATTTAACGAAGTAATGAAGGATTTTCCCGAATTTGACGCTCCGATATATTTAGGCGGGCCGGTTGAAACCGACAGCCTGTTCTATATTCATACCAAAGGTGACCAATTGGAAGGAGCTACTGAGATTGTCGAAGGTTTATTTTGGGGAGGAGACATTGAAGCCCTGAAAGAACTGATCCTTATTAAAAGAATTGAACCCGCTGACATTCGCTTCTTCATCGGTTATTCGGGTTGGGCAGCAGACCAGTTAAGCACTGAATTAAAAAGAAACTCATGGGTCATCACACGGGCTTCCCGTCAGATAATATTCACCTTAGATACTGTGAGAATGTGGGAAAAATTACTGGATAAAATGGGTGATACCTATCAATACTGGACCAAGTTTCCGATTGACCCAACCATGAACTAAAATAACTGGGAGAAGAAATTCCCTACAACGCCCGGAACTAGGATCACCGTAAAAACAACACCAAACACAGCTCCCCAGAAATGTGCATTGTGGCCAATATTGTCACCACCTCTGCGACCCATATATGCTGAATAGACGAGGTATAAAATCGCAAATGCCCAGGCAGGTATTGCGAACGGAATCGGAAAGATGTAAATACCTCCACCAGGATAAAACAATATGCTAGAGAATACAACCGCCGAAACTGCTCCTGATGCACCAACTGCATTGTAGTGAGGATCTTCCTTGTGCTTCCTAAAATCAAATAAGGTGGAAAAAATTACACCACCAACATAAAGTAAAACATAATATAGTACACCTCGTAGTCCAAACAATTGCTGAAAACTTTTCTCCACAATGCCTCCAAACGAATACAATACATACATGTTAATGAACAAATGAAGAAATCCGGCATGGATCAAAGCATAACTGAAAAACCGCCAGCCTTCCTTTCTATACTTAATCAAGTAAGCATTAAACTTCAACCTGTTAAAAATATCAGGATTATTAAAAGCCAGTAGCGAAACAACAACAGTGCCCACAACAATAATAATATTTAAGCCAAATGTCATTGCTGCGAGTTCTCAGTTTGAACTTGTTCTTGTTTGGTATAATCAATCTCCGATCCCAGAACACTATGCGGAATGATATACACAATGATCATCACTACCAAAGCCACAACCACCCATGTTTTATGTTCAGGTTTTTTTCGCAACCTGAACCATGCGATGAGCCAAAAAATAAATATTACAGCAGTCTTGTTATCGGTCAGGTCATGACCGAATGGCCAACCTGTCCAGTAAGCACCAAAAGCAAATTTTTGAACAATTGGCCCCAGAATTAACCCTCCAATGATAACAGTAAGCAAGGTAACACCAACCTGGAAAAGCGTATCTTTTCTTCTGAAAATAGCCTCAAGACCTGCACGAACCCCGAAGAGTAGCGAGAAGAACATAAAGAAAATATGCGGTGCCAGTACAGCAGCCGGAACAGCACCTTTGAATCGAAGTATTACTGGTTCATCGTTCAATTTATATGCTGCACCATCTTTGAACAATACTACATTATACTCAATTTTTCCGGCAGGCGGAAGAAAAGGAAAATGTGCAATCAGGCCTTCTTTGTTTCGTTCCATTTCAACGGTTGTCCATTCATCATAGCTTTTAAAGCGTTTATATGATAGTTGGCCAGTCACAGTTTGATCATCAAGTTTAACCTCAACTGGTGCATCTATATCCGTATCGTGGGTCCTTAATAGTTTGAATTTAACGGTTTCTAAACCCACTTCAACCTTGCCCGTCATTGGATAGGTAGGTCCGGTTGAACGTTGATAGATTACAAGCGACAGGGTAAAAATAACTGCTGCTACCCATAACAAAATACTCTTCGTTTTATCTTTCATAATTAATTACAATTTTCATCAGGTATTACACGCTTGTCATCGCATCTGTTATGCTCAAGCTGCAATGTAATGTGGTGTATTTCAAATTTTTCTTTTAAAATTTTTCTAACTTTTTCAAGGATGGATTCGCTTTCACTCACTTTCATATCTTCAAAAAGATCAACATGTCCCTCGAAATGAATCTCGCTGTCCGTTAAATTCCAGATATGAATGTGGTGAACGCTTCTAATGCCTGCGATTTGCTTCAAATCACCAACAACTTCTTTAATCGAAATATCAGAGGGTGTTTGTTGCATCAGTATTTTATAAGTCTCATACAACACCGAATAAGTTTCTTTTATGATATAAAGACAAATGAGCACAGTGATCAGCGGGTCAATCCAATAGACTTCGTAAAAATAAATCAGGACTCCGCCAATAATTACAGCCACACTTGATAGTGTATCTCCTATCAAATGCAAATAAGCTGCTTTGATATTCAGGTTTTCTTTTGAATGATCTTTTAGAAGCAGAACACTCAGTAGGTTGGCTATTAACCCGATTGAAGCAACCACAAGCATCGTGACACTTTTGATCGGTTCCGGATTCAGAAATCGTTCATAGGACTCAAAAAGCAAGTAAATACAGATTACGATAAGTGTGACCGAATTAAAAAGTGCAGCAAGAATTTGAATGCGCTTGTATCCAAAAGTATGCTTCGAGTCGGCCGATTTTTTGCTTATTTTGAAAGTAAGGTAAGTGATCAACAGTGCAATGGTATCGCTAAGGTTGTGCGCTGCATCGGAGATCAGGGCCAGGCTGTTGGAAAATATTCCACCGATAAACTCGGCAATGGTAATCCCAAAATTGAGCACCACGGTAAACAGGAGTTTTTTTCCTTCAATTCCTTGATGATGATCGTGATGGTGGTGGCGATGTCCCATATTAATCAGCAAAAGTAAGATTTGTGGGTTTTATCGCCTCATAAAAAAGTTGATGGATGTTGGTCCTGATGTCGAGTTCCATGATTTTGGCATTGTCCATATCAGGATAAACCCTGTTGGATAAAAATACATAGATCAAACCTGTTTCAGGATCGGCCCAGGTATAAGTACCGGTAAAACCGGAATGACCAAAACTTGATGGCGAAGCATCCTTACAATTTCCCCGGTGCTCTTCGAATTCCAACATCGGTTTGTCAAAACCTAATCCTCTTCTGTTGCTATCTTCCGGAAACTGAACCCGGTTAAAGTCATCAAAGGTTTCTTTCGAGATATATTCCCTTCCACCATAATTACCGCCATTCAAAAACATTTGCATAATAACGGCCACATCATATGCATTGCCAAACAGTCCTGCATGACCGGATATTCCGCCAAGCATAGCTGCGCCTTGGTCGTGTACATCGCCATGTAACAACTGGTGCCTGAATACCTGGTCAAATTCTGTTGGGATAATCCTTTCCTTCGGGAAAGTCTTTAAGGGTCTGTAAGTTAATTGTAACAATCCTAATGGTTTATAAAACTCATCGCTAATAAACTGATCAAAAGGAGAATTCGTCAGTTGTTCTACCATTTCCTTGAAGAAATAGAATCCCAGGTCGCTGTATGCATACTCCTTTTCACCAATCGGAGATTCAATGATCTGGCTATAGATACCATATTTATAATTTTCGCGGATGTACATGTTCCTGGCAACCCTTACCGGGAATTCTTCAGAGATCATCGAACGGTAAACACTCGTATCCCAGTTGTTATCAAAAAGAGTGTTTTCATAATAAGGTATCCATGGGGTCAACCCCGCCTGGTGTGTTAACACCTCGCGAAAACCAAGTTCAGCTTTGTTTGTTCCTTTCAAATAAAACAGGTAATCAGAAAGTTTTGAACTAATCTTCAGCTTATTTTCATCCACCATTTTCATCAAAGCCGGGGCAGTGGTCAGGATCTTAGTCAGTGAAGCCAGGTCATACAAATCATCATTCTTCACTTTACGGATAGAATCATACGTATGATAACCAAACGATTTATCATAAAAGATATATCCGTCTTTTGCAGCAATGATCTGGCAACCCGGGAAAGCTTTTATTTCAATCCCATTGACCGCAATCGAGTCAATTTTATCCAGAAAATAGGTATTGATCGCCAACTCCTCAGTTTCAGCATACGACAATCTTGATTTGGGAGTCATAATGCTAGTATTCACTTTAAAGCCTCCGGCTGAAACCGGAAGGTGACCTTTCGCTGCATGCATACCAAGGATTACTTCTGCAGATAACTGTTGCATGTGGGGCTTATCCTGGTAAGAAACTACAATGCTTTTGAATATTGAAGTATTGCTGAACATATCAAGGCTGTAGGGACTGGCAAATACATTAAGAATAACCGACTTACTCCTGGCGATACGTTCAATAAATTGAATATCACTATCCGTAATTCCAAATTGTCTGGCAGCAGAAATATTAGTATTTACCAAACCGATAATCACCAGGTTGTATTTATCAATCTTGCTTAATATTTCCTGGCGCTGGCTTATTTCAGCATCATGCTTCAAACGGTAGGATTCTGCTCCGAAAAACGCTGTCAGCTTCGATTCAAAAATAGTTTCTTCATCGGTACCTATGATTAAAACAGCTGGATTCACGGTGTCGGGATAGCTGACCGGAATTAATGAATTATCGTTTTTTACTACGGTAACAGCCTCATCAAAAAGTTTTTCTGCTGTTCTGTAATACTTTCTTTGATTAAGTTCAATAAGTAGGTTTGTCGTATCAACTATTTCCCGTTTGTATGCTCCCGTCAGGTATTTGTGCCTAAGGATCTTCTTACAACTTGCTTCAAGTTGCTCCGCTTTAACCTTTCCTTTTTGTATTGCTTTGGTTATGGCTTTAACTGATGCAGGGATATCTTCAGGGATCAGCAAGATATCATTGCCTGCAACGAAAGCATCAAGGGCGATTATATCAGGCTTATAATAGTTTGTTACTCCTTTCATGTCAAGGCCGTCTGTTATTACAAGACCATTAAATCCCATCTTTCGGATCAATTGTTTTTGAATGATGTTCGAAGAAAGTGTTGCCGGTCGATTCTTTTTCTTGTCGAAGGAAGGAACTGAAAGATGAGCAACCATAACTGAATTCACTCCACTCTCTATCAGGAATTTAAATGGAACAAATTCGGTATTGCGTAGTTCCTTTTTTGATTTATCCAACACCGGCAAAGTAAGATGTGAATCGGTTTGAGTATCGCCATGGCCCGGAAAATGTTTGGCACAGGCAACAATACCTTGGTCCTGCATGCCTTTCATGTATTGGAAAGCCTTCTCTCCTACCTGTTCCGGTGACTCACCAAACGAACGCATTCCAATCACAGGATTCTTTGGGTTGTTGTTCACATCAGCAACGGGTGCAAAATTGATATGGATACCCATGCGCCGACATTGTTCGCCAATTTGCCTGCCCATTTGATAGATCAGGTTGTCATTTTTGATAGCACCCAGTGTCATCTGGAGGGGGTATTTCACCGTTTGGCTCAGCCTCATTCCAAGACCCCATTCGGCATCAATGGCAATCATGAGCGGTGTTTTTGGCAATGTATTCCATTCATTATTTTTCAAAGCCTGTTGTATTGGATCGCCTGCAAAAAATATTACCCCACCCAGGTTATACTGTTTGATGTAAGCTCCAACTTCTTCGATATAAGGCTGCCCGGAATGGTTTGCCCTGATAAAAATAAGTTGCCCTACCCTTTCCTCGAGAGTTAATGACTGGTAAACTGAATCGGCCCATTGCTCAGCTTTCTGTTCTTTTGAATGCTGGCCAAAAAAAGCAAATGGGAGGATTAGTAACAGGAAAATGGAATATCTAAACCGGAGTATTTGTCGCATAAATTTTCGTCAAAAAAAACAGCCAAATTTAGGTAAAATTGAAGTCAGTAAGAAGTTGCTTTATACTACCTATTAACATTGTTTTGAGAATTTGTTAGTGATTATTAACTGTAGTAATGCTGCAATGCGGAAATGATTAAATGCTAAAATCCAAGCAAATTATTCAATTATTTATGCATTTTAAGCATTATTGCATTTTAGCATTCGTTCATTCATTGGTGCTTTACAACTGCCTTTTTCTTCCACCGGCCTGTTTTGTAATAGGTCAGCGACAACATTATACCTATTACCCAGGCAACCGGAATTCCCCACCAGATGCCATTGGAGCCAATTTCAACCGACAAAAAGTATGACGCAGGTATTCGTATTATCCACAATGTAATAATGGTAATAACCATTGATGTGATCGTATCCCCGGCTCCTCTTAAAACACCCATCATCACAAACATCGAAGCAAACACAACATAAAACGGACTCACAATATAAAGATAATGTTTTCCAATATCAATCACCTCTGCATCATTAGTAAACAGACCAATAATTGGTTCGGCAAACAATACCGCTGCCGCAGTGATGGTAAGCGAAACCATAGCCATCATTAAGAGTGTTGATTTAACACCCTGATTAATCCTGTGCATCTTATTCGCGCCTATGTTCTGACCGACAAAAGTGGAAATGGCTGCAGAAAAATTCATGGCAGGCAGTACTGCAAAGGAATCAATCCGCATGGCAATGCTGTATGCTGCAATTGTTGGTGTGCCAAACATGTTTACAATTCGGTATAATGCCAGAAAACCCACAGCCACGAAAGTCTGCTGAACGCCTGATGGCAACCCGATTTTCAAACTTTTCCTGAACAATTCCCTGTCGAATCGCATCTTCAATGGGGAAAAATCAAGGAAACTGTGGTAGCGGTTTAAATAAATTACAATTGAGAAGAATGCGCCTCCCTGGGCGATAACTGTTGCAGCTGCAACGCCTTTGATTCCCCATCCTAATCCTAAAACAAAGAAAAGGTCAAGGGCAATATTCACCAGTGTGGAAACCACAAGGAAATAAACCGGTGTTTTTGAATCGCCAAGTCCACGCATGATGGCGCTGGTGCCCTGGAATCCGAAAAAGAAAACAAAACCCAACGAATAAATAGTAAAATAGTCAATTGCCAATGGGATAACCTCTTCAGGTAATTGTATCAATTGGAAAATATATTTACTGGTGTATATGCCAATAAAAGTCAAAGCGATGGATGCAAAAAACATGAATATATAAAGGGTATCAATGGTCCGTTTTACGCGGCCCATATCTTTTGCACCGAAGTACTGGGCGATAATAATGGTTGAACCCATGGCGATACCCACTACAAATGAGATCAATGCAAAAATGAGGGGAAAGCTGGCACCGACCGCCGCAAGGGCTTCTTTTCCAAGCACTTTACCGATGATAATGGCATCGACAACATTATACATCTGCTGGAAAATATTCCCAAATAACATGGGTAGTGCAAAATTCAGGATCAGCCTGCCCTCTTTTCCCTCAGTTAAATCTTTCACTTAATGACGTGGGTAAATTTTATTGAAATGCGAAGAAACGGTTAATTGTGATAATAGTAAACCTTTTCAGCTTTTTTTCTTTTTGGATGAAGCCGGGCTATCTGCCTTGAATACATTTTTTGGATTCATCCCCTGTACATCCTTTTTAACATCCTTTATTTCGTTGGTAACATCCTTGATGTCGCTGACGATGTCACTTTCTTCAGCAGCTTTTCTAAAATCACGAATTCCTTTGCCGATCCCTTTGGCCAGTTCCGGAATTTTCTTACCTCCAAACAACAACAGCACCACTACAACTATGATCACTATTTCGGGACCCCCAATCCAACCAGCTGTAAATTGTATCATAACATTTGTTTTTTACAAAATTACTGAAATATTATGATTCGTTCAATTGCCTGCCTTTGCCGGATCGGCGTCGCGTCCGCCTGCAAAAGTGTAACGGCGGACAGGCAGGCAGGCGAGTACTGCTGAAGGCTGTATGCGGCAATCCCCCCTTATATAGTTCTCGTTCCAGGTCAGGAGACTCTTTCTCCTTTTCTGTTTTAAGCGTCCTTAAAATTTCTTTTATCCTTCCTTAAAACGAAGACGTTTGAAGCAGGGTGGGCCAGCAACCAGTATCGAGTCACCAGTATCGAGTCACCAGTATCCAGTATCCATCAACCAGCATCCAGCCAAAAATTTATACACATTCTTACTTATTTTCTTAACAAGCTTAAAAAGATACTAGGATTCTTACTTATTTAGTATAGGCAATCAGAGTATTTGTATTTTTGAAGTGTTTTTTAGAAAGCCTATGAGCGAAGATTTAGATTGGTTAGGTGAAAATGAGATCAGCGGCCTGGTAGAACGGTTTGATTCCATGCTGAAGGAAAAGACGCAGTATTTCTTTGATGTGGATGAGTTTGAGGTAATTATAGACCATTACTATGATAATGCTGACTACGCCATGTCGCGAAAAGCTGTTGAGCAGGCTTTGCTTCAACATCCCGGGTATTCAGGGTTTCAAATTCGCGAAGCAAGATTATTGGCGATGGATAAAAAATATTATGAAGCTTTGGAATTGCTTAATCATGTGGAGTTATTAGAGCCTGCCAATGAGGAAATTTACCTGACCAAAGGCGAGATATACAGCTTAATGAACAAACATGAACTGGCTATTGAGGAATATAAAAAATCAATTCCTTACTCTGAACAGCCCGAAGAAATTTACGCTAACATCGCCTTTGAATATGAAAACCTGAACAATTACCCAAGTACCATCAAGTACCTTAAAAGAGCTTTAACCATCAAACCGGAATCGGAAAACCTGGTGCATGAAATAGCTTTCTTTTTTGAGATCACAGGTAGGGAAGAAGAAGCCATCGATTTTTTTACTGCTTTTCTGGATGAGAACCCTTACTCAAAAGTTGCCTGGTTTAATCTCGGAATTTTTTATAATTCTATCGAATTGTTCGAGAAAGCAATTGAATCTTATGAATTTACTTTAGCCATTGATGAATCGTTTTCCTCGGCCTATTTTAATATCGCTAATTCCTATTCAGGATTAAAGCTTTACAAAAAGTCAATCAATTACTACGAGGAAACATTTAAATATGAAGAACCAGAGGCAATCACCTATTACTACATCGGTGAATCGTATGAAAATATGGATGACCTCAAAAGCGCGACGCTGAATTTTAACAAAGCCCTGGAGCTTGATGATAAACTGGCGGATGCATGGGCAGGTATTGGCAGGGTTTTTACCAGGCAGTACATGGATAAAACAGCGATAAAATATTATCAGAAAGCCATTGAGATCATGCCATTAAAAGATGATTTTAAATATGAACTGGCAATGATCTATTTTAAGAACAAGATGTCAGAAAAAGCCCGCAATTTATTTAAAGATATTGTTGAACATGATACTCAGTATATTGAAGCCTGGATCAATTATTCAGTTTGTGTTTCTATAACAGATAATATTGATAAAGCCATTGATGTGATCGAAGATGCCCTGGAATATAATAAATCTGATGCTACCTTATGGTATCGCCTTGCAGGCTTATTACATAAATCGGGAAAAATACAACAAGCTTATTATTATATTGAAACAGCTTTAAAACTGAACTTTAAAAAGCATACCGAATTGCTCTCCTTTATGCCTGAATTGAACAAAGAATCGCGATTTGTTGAATTATTGGGTACTTACTCAAGCAAATAAATGACTGAATATCTAGGATATATTTTAAAAGGTTTGGGAGTGGGTATCGCAAACATCATCCCAGGTGTATCCGGTGGTACAATTGCACTGATTACCGGCATTTTTGTAAGGCTGATCAATGCGATTAAATCATTCGATATCAGTGCTGGTAAATTAATCATCAGCGGAAAGTGGAAGGAGTTTGCAGCGAAGACAGACCTTTACTTTTTAGTTGCAGTTTTTAGTGGTGTAATTATAGCCATCGTCTTGTTGGCTAAAATTTTTGGCTTTCTATTCGACAATTATCCCGTTTATATCTGGGCTTATTTTTTCGGTCTGGTACTGGCATCAATTTATTTTGTTGGCAAGCGAATCGACCACTGGACGATATCCGTAATTATCTTTCTTATTCTGGGAACTGCAATCGCGGTAATTTTATCCTTTTTTAATCCGGCAACCCAAAACCAGGGAATTTTCTACCTGTTTTTATGTGGAGTTGTTGCGGTATGCAGTATGATCCTTCCGGGACTGTCAGGCTCCTTTGTGTTGATTTTAATGGGGAATTATCAGCTTGTGGCAATTGATGCGATCAATAACCGCAATTGGGAAATCCTGTTTCCTGTTGCTATTGGCGCAGCTGTTGGATTGGTAGCCTTCTCGCACCTGCTTTCATGGGTTTTTAAGCATTTTAAAGACCAGACTATTGCATTGCTGACAGGTTTTATCCTGGGTTCGCTGAATATACTATGGCCCTGGAAAAAAGCCACTTACCTTACCAATGAGGCAGGTGATTTTATTTTAAAAAATGGAGAAAAGATAGTAGCAAGGTACGCCAGTGTTCTTCCGGATGCGATGAATGCTGAAGTTTGGTCCGCTATCTTTTTGGTTATCATTGGAATCGCATCAATTACCGTACTTGAATTAACTGCTTTAAAAGAAGAACAACCCAACTAGCTTATTTCATGGAAATCTATGGAATTATAGGCGAAAAACTCATTCATTCATCTTCTCCTGCTTTTTTTCAGGATAAGTTTCAGAAATTAAACATTGATGCTGATTACATTCCGTTCGAATTGAGCGATATAGCGGATTTACCAGAATTAATTCAGTCTCAAAAAAACTTAATTGGTCTGAATGTTACAATCCCCTTTAAAGAAAGTGTTATTCCATATCTTGATTTTTTAAGCCCGGAAGCCGAAGCGACAGGGGCAGTTAATACTATAAAAATAATCCGTGCTGCAGGAAAAACAAAACTGCATGGTTACAATACTGATGTTATAGGCTTTAAAGATTCAGTTGAGCTTCTGATTTCAGGAAAGAAAGGTTTAAAGGCGCTAATTCTTGGCACGGGTGGAAGCGCTAAATCTGTTGCCTTCGTACTGCAAAACCTTGGGATTCATTATCAAATGGTAAGCCGGGAGCCGAAGGCAAAGGCAAAGGAGTTGTCCTATGTTACGATTGATGCAAATATTCTTTATGATCACTTGCTGATCATAAACACAACACCGCTTGGAATGTTCCCAAATATAGATTCTGCTCCTGATATTCCATACCATTTTTTATCAGGGCATCATTTCCTTTACGACCTCATTTATAATCCTTCTGAAACTTTATTCCTGAAAAAAGGAAAAAAGAAAAAAGCCATCGTGCAAAACGGGTTAAATATGTTGCATATCCAGGCGGAGGAATCCTGGAAAATCTGGCAGGATATCAATTGAAATAGTTTACTTCTCTGTTAAAATTCTGTTAATCCGAACCTGGTTAATGATTTCACATTATACCAATTGTGGTTTATAATGCCGCAGAAAATTATAAACCTTACAATGGTTAATGCCGATATAGAAATTAAGGAGCAAATTGAGTGTAGCGAAATATGCGATATTTTATTTCATAGTCGGTATTAGTCGTTAATTGACAAACAGGATCAGATTGGTTATCTTTACATTAAGTTTCAGTAATACCGATTATCAATTGAAATACACTTTTTATTCACTTCATTCCAAAAAGTGTTTTAATTGTATACCTGCCTGCCGAAACGGCAGTACAGGCTGGTCGGTATTAACTCCCGAGACTTCGGGATAAATTTTCAAATGCTTTTTAGCGCATTTTAAAATACAATTGGTATAAGTTGTAAAGATTTCCGATATGATAAAGTATATTAAACAGTCAGTCAGGAAAGAAGCAGTAGCGGGATCATTTTACCCTGACAATGAAAAAAAAATCATTGATTTTATCTCATTTGTCGAGACTTCCCGGGTAGCGGTGATACAAAATATTTTGATTTCGTTAAAAGGACGGAAAGTAAACGGCCTGATCGTACCCCATGCAGGATGGATCTATTCGGGTAAGACGGCTTTACTGGCTTACAAGATCCTTGAAACGATTAAACCATCCCGCATCGCTTTATTAGGGCCATCACATCAATTTCCTATAAACCGGGTTTTGTCAGATAGCCATGATCACTGGTCCACTCCGCTGGGTTCGATAAAAATCCACAAGGATCACTATTTTGAAAGTAACGACACTTATCATGCGCATGAACATGCACTGGAAGTTCAAACTCCGTTTATCAAATACTATTCAGGTATTTCGGAGATGCTCCCTCTGGTAATTGGCGAAATAACTGAGTCACAGGCCGAAGATTGTGCACGTCATCTTTACAATCATCATTATTTTGTGATCATCAGCACCGACCTCAGTCATTTTAATTCGCTGGAAATGGCAAAGAAAAAAGATGCAGTTAGCATCAGTAGTATTCAGGATTTAAATGATCAAAACCTTGATGCCTGTGGTACCAATCCCCTGAAAGTTGCATTTGAGTTTTGCAAATTGAGTAATTCAAAGCCTCACCTGATTGAATACTCAACCTCTGCCGAAATAACGGGTGATAAGCATAATGTGGTTGGTTATGCAAGTTTTTGGTTTTAGTAGAGCCTGGTTGCAACTAAAATGCAAATAGTTCTAATTTTGAATTGTTTCCTGATGGTCACAAAATAATGATTAAATTATGTAGCTTTATCAATTATTGGTGTTCATTGTCGCAGCATTATATACATTTAATAGACAGCAAATATGGCAATATCGAATAGATCAAAACAAATATGGATCGAAAAAGGATATGAGCATTTTGCTTTATATGGTCCAGATAATCTTAGCGTTAATAAACTAAGCAAAGAAATAGGATCTTCTCGGGCTTCTTTTTATCACTACTTTGGAGATATTGAAGTTTTCATTGAAGAGTTACTTGACATGCACTGGCAAATTCATCAACAGTTTTTTTCCGTTGGAGCTTTGGAATGTAAAAAGCTTATCCCTGACCTTTATTTACTATTAGAACAACATCCTATTC
>JAUVKF010000026.1 GCA_030596395.1 Chlorobiota bacterium
TGCAGGTTTCAATTTTAGAGGATTACTAAGGAAAATCAAAAAGGAGGTTCTTTGGCCTTTATTATTATTCGAAAATTATTGCAAGCAATATGCTCTGAAAACAATTTTAATCGATATTAGGTAGTTCGTAAGGTTTGACTAATTAATAGCAAACTAAATCTTTTCATGGTACTTTTTTTAAGTTTTAAGATGCTCGCTAATTTATGGTTTTTTTTTACAACGAGCTATACGTCCATTCAATGCAGAATTTATTTTTTAACAGAAACCATATTTCGAATTATGGTCTGCAAAAGAAATTATAATGTAATAATCTAAAAACCAGTTAGAACCTGACTACTTTGTCATTCGAAAAGGCATCAATATCAACAGTTAAGGTCAGGTAATTGGGTGATCCGATCAAATGGTGCGCTGACCTGGAATAATTGATTTTAAATTTGGATATCCTGACTCCCAATCCCCAGCTAAATCCGACCATGCCTGGTTTACTCACCACTTTCATTTCGGCACGACGGCGGAAATTATATCCTCCGCGAAGCACAAGATTTTTACCAATGTAAACTTCACCACCGATAATAAAGTGCCTGATCAACTGGTCGCCAAACTTTGCAATTCCCGATTGTTCGATCGGCTCACCAGTGATCGGGTCTGTTCCACCCGGTGGATTAGCCGGATCATTATAAGTTAAATCCCATTTTTCAATATGATCATAAATTACCGAAAAACGGAAAGGCACATGGTCTAATCTTTTGGAAATGGCATATTGTAAATTGAAAGGTAGCGGATCTCTAACGCCAGATGTATAAGTTGTAACCTGCAAACCCATGTTACGGGCAATGATTGACATGGTCCAGCCGGTTTTACTTTCATAAGTTCCTGCCACATCAACTGCAAAACCAAACGAATTGTAACCTTCGTAAAATGAATAGATAAGTTTTGCAGCTGCCCCTATCGAAAAAAGCGAATCCAATTGTCTTCCCCATCCAATGGTCATTGCAAAATCGGAAGCGCCAAAAGTTCCGCCAGTATTCCCGGCTTCATCAGCGTAATCAAATTTGCCATAATCCATAAACTGGATGGTTCCCATAAAGCTACCCGCTTTATTAAAAGTATTGGCATAACTTACACTGGCAAAATTACTTCCTGCAAAATAATTCACATAATTTAGTGCCAGCATATTATCCATTTCAGGGTTTATAAACGAAGGGTTAACAAAACCAACATTCAGGTCGTTGTCATTTATCGAAGCCTGGTTCCCTCCCAACGCCGCCAGCCTTGCAGATATCGGTTGTTCCAGAAATGAGAACGCATATCGTCCTCCCAACTGGGCATGAATAGAAAACACAATTAAAAGCAGGAAAGCAGAAAGAAGAATTTGTTTTTTATACACCCGAAAATCCATTTAGTTATTGCTCTAACGAAATCACACTTCGTTTATTATTCAGTTACTTCATTTTACTTACCTGTCCGCTACCTTTTATTGATGTGGATATTTCCGGATTTCCAACATACCTAACATCGCCGCTTCCAAGTACCTCAGCCTTCAATTTATTTAAAGCATTTACTTTCACATCACCTGATCCCCTGATAATTATATCAGCTTCAAAGGTTTTAAGACCAAGTCCTCTGAAATCGCCGGAACCATTGATCTCCACTTCAAGTTGTTTTGCAGATCCATTGATAATAATGTCTCCTGAGCCATTGATATCTGCTTCAACTGAATTAGCAAATACATCACCTGCAAATTCACCGGAACCATTGATCCCTACCTTAAAATCTTCAGTATTCATCATTTCAGTGATTTTTACTGCGGCTGAGCCATTTATATCAATTAAGGTAAGCATCGGAACTATCAGTTCAATCTTGATTAGTTCATCTGATTCCAAACAGGGTTTCGACTTGATTACCAACGTTTTGCCACTTACCGATGTTTTTATACGCGGCAACAGGTTCTCCTGGGCTTCAATCCTGACAGACAGATCCTCACCAGGAGTGATCTTAACATAGGCTGGGATATTCACATCCAGTTTTGAATAAGGTTCGACATCCCGGTTCTCAACTACCAGGGGTCCGTCCCCTACGATACAGGATTCACATGAAGTAAAGCCGGTTGAAATGATTATTCCGGCTGAAAGCATGAAGAGTATTTTTCTTATGGTTTTCATGATGTTAATTATTGTGATTTCTTGATCATGTTCAATGCACTACCTGCTTTGAACCATTCAATCTGATTTGCGTTATAAGTGTGATTAACCTGAAATTCATTTTTCGTCCCGTCAGCATGATGTAAAATCACGGTTAAGGGTTTACCGGGTGCAAATTCCTTCAAACCAATTACATCAATAGTATCATCTTCTCTGATTTTTTCATAATCAGATTTCTCTGTAAAAGTGAGTGCCAGTAAACCCTGTTTTTTAAGGTTGGTTTCGTGGATTCGGGCGAATGATTTAACAAGTACTGCTTTAACACCCAGAAAACGAGGTTCCATGGCAGCATGTTCACGTGATGATCCTTCTCCATAATTCTCATCTCCCACAATTATTGATCCCATCCCAGCTTTGTTGTATGCCTCAGCAGCTTCAGGAACCGGCATATACTCACCTGTAATTTGGTTTTTTACAGAATTTGTTTTGTCATTGTAATAGTTTAGTCCTCCGATGAGCATATTTTGTGAAATATTTTCTAAATGTCCGCGGAAGCGCAACCAGGGGCCGGCCATCGAAATATGGTCCGTCGTACATTTGCCTTTGGCCTTAATAAGCAACTTCATGCCATTTATATCCTCACCGTTCCAGGCTGCAAAAGGTTCCAGGAGTTGAAGCCGTTTTGAATTGGGATCGACAACAACATCAATCTGGCTTCCATCTATAACCGGTGCCTGGTATCCCGAATCTTTCACATCAAAACCTGAAGGGGGTAGTTCGAAACCACTGGGTTCACTCAACATTACCTTCTCACCTTTATTATTGGTCAGGGAATCGGTTATGGGGTTAAAGTCAAGCTTTCCGGAGATAGCAATTGCAGCAACCATTTCAGGCGAAGCCACGAATGCATTGGTATTCGGGTTACCGTCAGCCCGTTTTTTAAAGTTTCGGTTAAATGAGTGAACGATAGAATTTTTTTCCTCCTTTTCAGCTCCAGGCCTGGCCCATTGACCAATGCAAGGGCCACAGGCATTGGTAAATATTTTAGCGTTCATACTCTTAAAAATATCAATCAAGCCATCGCGTTCAGCAGTAAACCGAACCTGTTCGGAACCGGGGTTAATTCCCAATGTTGCTTTCGCAGAAATCCCTTTTTCGTTAGCCTCCTTTACTATGCTGGCTGCCCTCGACAGGTCTTCGTAAGAGGAATTCGTACAAGAGCCGATTAGTGCCCATTCAACATCAAGAGGCCATCCGTTTTTACGGGCTTCTTCCGCCATATCCTTTACTTCAGTAGCCAGGTCGGGCGTAAAAGGCCCATTCAAATGAGGTGACAAAGTACTGAGGTCAATCTCGATTACCTGGTCGAAATATTTTTCAGGGTCGGCATACACTTCATCGTCACCGGTCAAATAATTGCTTATGGCATTGGCAGTATCTGCAACATCTTCGCGGCCTGTAGCACGCAGATACCTTTCCATACTTTTATCGTAGCCAAAAGTAGATGTGGTTGCACCAATTTCGGCGCCCATATTACAAATGGTTCCTTTTCCTGTAGCTGAAAGACTTTTGGCGCCTTCACCAAAATACTCAACGATGGCACCGGTACCACCTTTCACGGTAAGTATTCCTGCAACTTTGAGTATTACATCTTTTGGCGCAGTCCAGCCGTTCAGTTTTCCGGTTAATTTAATACCAATCAGTTTGGGGAATTTCAATTCCCACGGCATATCAGCCATCACATCAACGGCATCTGCACCACCAACACCCACAGCAAGCATGCCCAGTCCACCGGCATTTACTGTGTGCGAATCAGTTCCTATCATCATACCTCCCGGAAAAGCATAATTTTCAAGCACCACCTGGTGAATGATCCCTGCTCCGGGTTTCCAGAATCCAATTCCATATTTATTGGACACAGATGCCAGGAAGTCGTAAACTTCTTTGTTTGTTACATTAGCGGTGTTGAGATCATTGAAGGCTCCATCTTTGGCCTGAATGAGGTGGTCAGCATGCACAGTAGAAGGAACGGCAACTTTCGTTTTTCCGGCCTGCATAAACTGAAGAAGCGCCATTTGCGCTGTTGCATCCTGCATGGCTACACGATCGGGCCGGAAATCAACATAAGATTCGCCTCTCTGGTATTCCTGCTTTGCATTGCCTTCATCGAGATGGGAATAAAGTATTTTCTCGCTGAGTGTCATTGGGCGCTTAAGTAACTTTTTAGCTGCTTCAATTCTTTCGGGTAATCTTTTGTATAATCCCCTGATCATGTCAATATCAAATGCCATTTTATATTAAAAGTTTTAAGCCTGCCTACCGGATTAAACAGTTAATTGGCAGACATGTTTGAAGTTTTGTGAATTTCCTCGTTTTTAAGGCAAACAGCCGAAAAATCATGGAATGCAAATGTAAAAATTCTATTCTATCAGTCCTCGTCCGATTTTTTTAATCTTACCTTCTTCTTTAAATTCCCTGATCAGTCTGTCGAGCACTCCGTTTACAAATGTTTTGCTTTTTTCGGCACTGAAATATTTTGCCAGCTCAATGTATTCATTCAAGGTAACTTTTACCGGGACTGTATCCATCTCTTTAAGCTCAACAATAGCCATTTTCAACAGTATGATATCCATCATTGGTATACGGTTGTAATCCCAGTTAATGGTTTTAGCTTCCAGTATTTTGGTGTTCTCTGCATCCTGAAGGATGGTTTTTTTGAACAGGATTTTTACAAAATCAACATCTTCATTATTTAGCTGATCTGTCGCCTTATAAATTCCAGGCAACGATTTGTCCTCAGCAAAGTCATCACTTAGCGTATCGAAGAACTTAATCAGTAAAATCAATACAAGGTCATAACCATCAACAAAATACACACTTTTTTCTTCGTAAAACGAGATTAAAAGATCATCATTGGGTAAAAGCTTGTCAACAATTTTGAGGTAGAGTTTCTTGTCTTCATCCAATGAAGTTGATTTATTGGCCATGTAATTCCTGAAAAAATCAGACTTGCCAAGGTTTTTGTGAAACTTCCTGATCATGTCCGTTTCATCGGCCCAATTAATCTTGAAGGCAGCTTCTTTTCGTTGAAAGTCGAGGTTGTTCTCAATCAGCTTGCTTACCTTGTTATTAACGAATTTCAAGCTGGGATTCAGGTCTTCTTCGGTAGGATAAAATTTATTTTTGTTTTCCTCTAAGCGTTTCTCAGCAAACCGGGTTACTTCAACCAAAAAAGAAAGCTGATAGATAAACAATTCGTAGAGTTTATTGATACTGAGGGTGAGTTGTTTTTCACCCAGCTTAAGGTCATCAGAATCGTTGGTGTACCATGCATATAATGCCTGCAGTACTTTAATTCTCAAGTGCCTTCGGTATATCATACTGGCAATCGTATTTATATGAACTTTTTAGAACCCTGCAAAAATAAACTTTTATTGATGTATAATGATTGAAATAATTTTTGAATTTCGGAGACAAAAGGTAATGATTGATACTGACCTTGCAGCGCTGTATGATATTGAAACAAAGGCATTAAAACAACAGGTAAGAAGAAATATCATTCGATTTCCGGAAGATTTCATGTTCGAACTAACTACTGAAGAAAAAAACCTACTGGTCACAAATTGTGACCGGTTAGCCGCGTTAAAACATTCAAGTGTAAATCCTATGGTTTTTACTGAACAAGGTGTTTCAATGCTTTCATCTGTATTACGGACTGAGAAAGCAGCCCTTATTAATATTGAAATAATGAGGGCATTTGTAAGATACAGGGCATTAATAAGTCAGAATGAAGAGATAAAAGAAAAGATCGATGCACTTGATGATAAAATAAATTATGTTTTCAAATACCTACTTGAGAAGATTGAAGAATATAAACCGATCTCTTTAGATAAAGACAGAAAACGTATCGGGTTTAAAAAGAAGGATAGTTAAAATCACTCTATTTTCACTTAAACAGCTCATTTCATCCCACTACATAACGTCTTAAACTTTGTTATTCATTATCTTCGAAAAGAAAGATGTTATTGTGGTGATGTCACCTGAATGAAACTGAATTAACAAACCGTTATTATTTCCCCAGTCGCCGGAAGGCAATAAATACAATATTCAAGTCTTTCCAAACATTATAATCACGCGCGTACAGGAGGTTCAGGTTTGAAATTGTTTCGGCATTATGAGCAGCAGTCTTCATACCATCGAGAGGGCTGAGCACACCCCGTTTAACATAAGGCAGATGAATTTCTTTTTCAACAGATGGATAATAAGCAACCCAGGTGCGTTTATTAAACAAAACAAGCATAATATTCTTAAAAAATTTTCCGGGATTACGAACGATAAACATTAAAACGGGAAACAGGAGCAAAAACACAAGGCTGAGTGAAAAATCCAGTAAACGCTTGTTTCGGCGATTTACAACCGCATCAATTGCATTGATATTGATTGTGTAGAGATCACCACGGGTGTGAATTGAATTACTTCCGATTATAGACAAACTGTCCTCGGGTGCAATTTTATAATTAACATCAGCTCGCTTCCATTCGGTCATTTTATCAATAATTACCCGATGGGGAATATTTTTTGAGCAAAATACAACTTCATCAATGCTGTAAATACTGATGATGTCAATAACCTGTGATATGCTACCGACATAAATATCTTCTTTCTCCAGTTTTTCTTCATGACTAACCAAGCCAACGAACTCAGGTTTTATAAATGATGAGTTTAAAAGCTCTGAAACCCTTGTAGATTCCTCCCTGTCACCAATCACAAGGAACCTCATGTTTTGTTTTTCACCCAACTGAACCCAGGGTACTTTCAGCCAGTAAAACAATAGCCTTACCAAAGGTAAAACGATCAACCCCCATAATGTTCCAAGTAAGATCAATGCTCTGGAGAAACGCAACGATTCAGGCAACAACGCATAAAGTACCAGGATTATCATCGTACCCAACACCAATCCTATCATTGATTTTTTAATCCTGACAGGTTTATCATATCCGCCACTAAAATATATCGACAACAACAAGATCAGGATATAGGAAGGAATCACATAAATATAGAATATTTGAGGGTAGCTGCCACCTTCGGGATAGATCATCCCATGCCCCCATATTTCTGCAATTGCAAGATATCCGCCAAGTAATACAATGCCATCAAGAATCGGAAGTATTAATTTATTCCATAGCCTGGAAAGAATTGCGAAAAAAGCACGGATGTAAATGGCAACATTGATCAATTGTGCAAAAAGACGGGCATTTTTATGGGTAAAGTGCTTTTTGGCAAATATTACCATGGCATTGTAAAATACCAATACATAATTTACGCTGCTTTTTTTAGTGCTTTCACCCTTATAATGGATGATTCGTGTTTTGGGGAAATAATAATTCTTATATCCTGCTTTGATTACCCTGTACGACAGGTCTATATCCTCACCGTACATGAAAAAAGTTTCATCGAGTAAGCCGATTTCATCAAGCACAGTTTTTCGTAACAGCATAAAAGCACCTGCAAGGATATCCACCTCATGAATCTCATTTTCGTCGAGGTAACCCAGATGATATTTTGAGAAACGTTTTGATCTTGGAAATAATGAAGAAAATCCGAACATTTTATAAAAGGCCGTTCCGGGTGTTGGAAGGCCGCGTTTTGATTCGGGTAGAAAATTCCCTGAACCATCTACCATTTTCACACCGAGTGCACCTGCATTCTGATGTTCGTCCATAAAATGAATGATGCTGCTGAAGGTATCATCCTCAACAACTGTATCGGGATTCAGCAACAGAACATATTCCCCTTTCGACATCTTAATTCCCTGGTTATTGGCTTTTGAAAATCCAAGGTTTTCTTTGTTCTCAACCAGTTTTACTTCAGGGAATTTATTCTTCACCATCCGCATGGAACCATCACTTGAGTCGTTATCCACAACAAATACCTCTCCTTCTATACCCTGCATGGCTCTGCGCACCGAATACAGGCATTGCTCAAGGAAATATTCTACATTATAATTGACAATGATTACGGAGAGTTTCATCTGCGAACTTTACAATTCAAAAGTAAAACTAAATCGGTATTGGTAACGCAGGAAATATTTAAATATTAGGTTATGTATTAATTAGGGTCTGACTATAAATTCGGTGTTTGATTCAGAATGTTCGAGTTCGAGGCTTGCGAAGTCTTTAATATCAGGAGTTTACTTTTGTAAATGACTGAGGTTAAAGGCAAGCGTAACAAAGAAATCGGACATTCTGGACAAACACTAAGTCTGGGATCGTTAAGCAAACCAGGGCTAAGATTTTACAGCCAAAAAGCAATAATTAAGGCTTCCTGTAAACACCCATAATATATCCACTAAAACACCTTGAATTAAACCGCCTTAAAAAGCTAAAGTGCTTATGAAACAGTTTGTTGAGGACACGGGCTTTAAAAAAGAGAAGCTTATTTAAAGTATCACGATTTTCACAAACCAAAATAGTCGCAGGTTCAAACCCACCTACATATCCTTTAAAAAGAGGCTGGATATTCAACTCGTTTTCAAAGATCTTCCAGGTGGAGATGTTCATGGTTTTGAGATTGTGCTTTTTGAGTAATTCCGGGGCAAGTCTTTTTAGGAATAATTTATTTATACCTCTGAAATTTGGCATGCCGAGTATCATTATCCCTCCCGGTTTAAGCAAATCAAGGTGATTTTTAATAATTACTTTAACATCCTCAAAATGTTCGATCAAACCCATTGAAAAAACCATATCAAATAATGGCATGTCACTTAGATCAGAAAAAATATCTTTATGATAAACATTTACAGGAATATCCAGTAGTTTAAAATTTTCCCTGGTTTTCTCACATCCAATCTCCGAATAATCAAGACAACTCACTTCGTAAGCAAACTGTTTGTGCAGATAAACCAGATATTGTCCCGGAGCCCCTCCTATTTCAAGAACTGACAATTTTTCTTTTGGTAGAAACTTTTTAAAGATTCTTAATTCTTCGTTAAGCAGGAGCTTGTCTTTTGACTCTTTAATTTCAACCGGCAATTGGAATTTATCCCAATAATTATCCCAATGCTTCTTTTCTGTAAGTTTATTGTTTGTCATCTTGTTATTGCAAAAGTGCAGTAGTTTTTTCAGAATTCAAAAGCAAGTAAAAACTAAAAGCAAATTTACTGTTATCATAAATTGCGTACTATTTCGTTTAGCTTAACAGTTTGCTCTTTTAATTTACATTTGCAGGAGTAACAGGCCCATGCTGAAAAAAATCATAGGTACAACCGGAACCCGCATCCTGAATGCAGTTTTCAACCTGATCATTTTAGTTTTGATCACAAATAAAATTGGGAACGAGGGTCTCGGCATTATTGGTTTAATCCTCGTTGACATTACGATTATTCAATTATCTGTTGATCTGGTTGCCGGTAGCTCCCTGGTATATTTTGCTTCCCGGGCAAATCTTGGACAGCTTTTGTTTCCTGCACTATTTTTTGTTGCAATTGTAATTGTGATTTTTTACCTGATTGGTTTTCTCGGCAACCTCTACTTTCCGGTATTATTTTACACAATTGTTCCTGAGGGCTATTTCACTCACATCTTGTTGCTTTCTGCCATTGGTTCAATTATGTGGATTAGTTACAACCTCTTGCTTGGCCAGTCACGAATAGCAACTTATAATATAATTTTTACAATTCAGGTAACTACCTTTCTTATCATTTTTTCAATTCTCATTTTCATTTTCAACGACCACAGCGTAGAAGCTTATCTTACAGCGCTCTGTTTTGCATATGCCATTGCCGCATTAACGGGGTTGATCAGTGTGTTATCAAAAGCGGGAAAACTACAGGTCAAGGGATGGATGGCGGTAACAAAAAAAGTTTTTAATTATGGTTTTGTTACACAAACTGCTAATCTTTTAAGCATTGGAAATAACCGCATGAGTTTCTTTTTCATCAAGTATTTTTCCGGGCTTCCTGCTGTTGGAATATACAATGCTGGTATTCAAACAACTGAGGGGTTTAAACTTATTGGACAGAGTATCGCCGTTGTTCAATTCTCTACAATCGCGAATACACGCGATGTTGAATATTCAAGGATACTTACCATAAGATTGATGAAAGTATCGGTTTTGCTTACACTGGCAGCTGTAATAGTAATAAATATTCTTCCTGAATCATTTTATACCTGGCTTTTCAGCGATGATTTTATCGGTGTAAAGCCTGTGATTATGGCACTGAGTCCGGGAGTATTAGCACTTGCAGCCAACAATATTTTCAGTCATTATTTTTCAGGAATGGGAAAACCCAAAATTAATCTCTATGCCAAAATTGTCGGATTTATTTTTACTGTGATTTTGGCGATAACATTAATTCCAACACTTGGATTTGTTGGTGCTGCTATTACGGCCTCTGTAAGTTATATCACTACTGTGATTTATCAATACATCAAATTTAGAAGAAAAACAGGAACCAGGGTTAAGGAATGGATACCTGTTACAAATGATATAACAGAACTCAAAAGAATAATCAGGGAATCAATAAATAAGAAAAAAGATAATACCAATTAAATATCAAAATGTGCTTTTATAATTTGAATTATTTTTTATCTGAATGATGAATTAAATCTTTGCATAGCCATAGCTACGGAAATATTTCATGAAGAAATTCAGGTGAAAAAGAAACAAATTCTATAGTGTATTTTTGTATTTAATTGGTATAATACGCTCAACTAAAGCTGTTTCCAACTCATTTCAGAAACCTTTAACAGGGTTAGCAGATGGAATAATGTATCGGTATTTGTTGCTTTAAGGTCGTATTTATCAGCATTTATCAAAACCTGTCCGCCATAACCTTTTTGTAGCAATCCGGAAATATACCACACAAGTTGTTCATGCATAACAGGATGTTGATCGGGTCGGTTTAACCTGAAAGGAATCCGGCTTTTCATCTTTTGCCGCCAGAACATCCGGTTCACCTTTTTTTCATCGCCAAGCGGAATTTCCCAATTTGCATTTGGAATATTGTTCAATTCAGGATCTACCAGGTCAATAAACTTTCTGAACAATTTAAAATTCTTCTTTTCTTTTTCAGAAACTGAATGCGCCAATTTGAAAAAATCCGGATTATAAAATGGTGATGTGCTCCAGATATAATTCCTGTTCCTGTCCTCACCTTCAAACAACCAGTGTAGAGCCCGTTCGAAAAGTTGAAAATGTTTGTATTTCATGTTTGCGCTTGTTCCGTCCTGAGATTTCAGAATCTGCTTAAGCTCTTTTTCGTGGGCACCAATCTCAAATGTCACAAAACTGCTCATATCTGTTATAGTAGTAATGCGGTTTGCATTGAGAATGTATTTGTTTATGTTGTTATTATTTACTGCTTTCAACGGGAGTAATCCAGGCAGGGTTTTATCACCGCCATCTCCTGTCAGCATCAGTGTATGTGTTGCGCCCAGTTGCTTTAAAAACTCCAGTATGAATGACATACCCACATAATTCATCCCTCCCTTTACAGAGATCATTTCATCAAACAATTCAGGAACCCATTCTTTTAATTCGATGAATTGTGGCGATTTCTCGTAATGCTTTGCCAGTTGTTTTACAGCTTTAATATCATTTCTTATAATCGCATTATCGTAATCGAAAGTGGCATAATCGACAGGATAATTGCTTTTTACAGCTTCCCCCATTATCACCCTCGAATCGAGGCCGCCACTCAGTGAAAGAACAACTTTCTCTTCATTCTTAAAGCGGTCCCTGAGCGCCTGTTTAAAAATATCATACAGTGCATCTTCCGGCTTTAAGCCTGAATACGTCCCCTCCATTTCCAAAACATTCGGAGGATAACTCTCAATATTAATTTTCTCTTTTTGAACAGAAAGTAATGAAGCGGGAGGGAATCGCTCTATATCCTCGTAGAGTGTTCGTTCGCCCAATGGGTAACCAAGCCTGAGAAACTGGTAGATGGATTGTTCATCAAATATCAATCCGGTTGTAATTTTATCCAGCACATAAATATCGCGCGATAAAATAAACTGCCGGCCTTGAAACCTGTATGCCGGTAGCCTGCCCAGATAATCATTAATTACAAAATGCTTTTCGCCATTTTTGTCGAGGATATATATGATAAATTCGCCATCCAGTTCATAGAAATAAGCCAAATCCTGGTCAGAATTTTCACCGTTGTAAATCTTATCTATTTTCTGGCGAAAGGTTTTATCAGCATAATTCGCAATATCATAAATTTTTCCCTCAACAATTGCGATATAATGATTGGTTTCAATAATTTCATAAGGATAATGGTTACCATCCCTGAAAAGGAGGATTAAATCATCCGTTTTACTTATAAAGTTAATTTTAAAAGAGGCTTCAACCAGGCGATTGGCCCTGTTTACAATACTTTCCGAAAGCCCGTCAGGCTGGTATATCAAAGTAAAACCAGGCATTTAAATTGTAATCATTTGATAATGTAAATATAAAAATTTAGCTTACCTGAAAAAAATTTTAGCATTTACGCAATAAAGTCATTATTGTTACCGATTTATTAATGATCAACAGGCTGAAAGCCTTTTAATAATAAGGTTTTTAACAGCTTCTGTTTAAAAACTATTTAAGTTAATCAATAATCACGACTACATACTTTTTACTTTTGTAGCCAAATTGAGGTGAAATGTCTGCGGAATATACAGAAGATAGCATACGGTCGTTAGATTGGAAGGAGCACATCCGGCTCAGGCCCGGGATGTACATTGGGAAATTGGGTGACGGAAGTTCGCATGATGATGGCATCTATGTGCTTCTGAAAGAGATTATTGACAACTCGATTGATGAGTATGTGATGGGTTTTGGTAAAATCATTGAGGTCACAATTAATGAAAAAGAAATTTCCGTAAGGGATTATGGCAGGGGTATGCCACTTGGAAAAGTAGATGCCTGCGTAAGCAAGATCAATACCGGTGCAAAATACGATTCGAAAGTCTTTAAAAAAGCTGTTGGGTTGAATGGTGTTGGTTCAAAAGTGGTTAACGCCCTTTCTGAGCATTTCAAAGCACAATCCGTCCGTGAAGGAAAGACTAAAGTTGTTGAATATAATAAAGGTGAGCTGATCAATGATCCGGCTATCAGTAGCTGTGAGGATAAACCAGGCACGCTAATTTCATGGGTCCCTGATAATGAAATGTTTGGAAATTTCCATTATCTGTATGAATATGTGGAGGAAATGCTGTGGAATTACGTATTCCTTAACAACGGTTTGACTATTATTTTTAATGGTCAAAAATTTTATGCAAAGAACGGACTTCATGACCTTTTAGAGCGGAACATTAACGGGAACGGGCCCTTACTTTACCCAATCATTCATATTAAAGAAGGTGAATTTGAATGCGCTTTTAGCCACAGTTCACGCGCTTACAGCGAAGAGTATTTCTCATTTGTAAATGGCCAGCACACCACTTCAGGTGGAACGCACCAAACGGCTTTTCGTGAAGCCATTGTAAAAACCATTCGGGAATTTTACGGCAAAGATTTCGAGACCAGCGATATACGCACCTCAATCATTGCTGCCTTCAGCATTAAGGTTCAGGAGCCGATATTTGAATCACAAACCAAGACCAAACTCGGATCTCAACACATCGAACCCGGTGGCCAAACCATCAGGTATTATATCAACGATATCATTAAGCGTAACCTTGATAATTACCTTCATATTCATTCCGAAACAGCAGATGCGCTTTATAAAAAGATCCAGCAATCGGAAAAGGAACGCAAGGATATGGCCGGTATTAAAAAGCTGGCCCGCGAAAGCGTGAAGAAAGCCAGCCTGCACAACAAGAAATTGCGCGATTGCAGAATACATTTCAACTCGAACCATGAAAACAAATTAAATACCACCTTATTTATAACCGAGGGAGATTCTGCAAGCGGTTCAATCACGAAATCGCGCGATGTACAAACCCAGGCTGTATTTAGCCTGAAAGGAAAACCCCTGAATAGTTACGGATTAAGCAAGAAAATAGTTTACCAGAACGAAGAGTTCAACCTGCTCCAGGCAGCATTGAATATTGATGAAGAACTTGAAAATTTACGCTATAATAACGTTGTAATCGCAACGGATGCCGATGTAGACGGGATGCACATCCGTTTGTTGCTAATGACTTTCTTTTTGCAGTTTTACCCTGACCTGGTAAAATCGGGCCACCTGTATATTCTTCAAACGCCTCTGTTCAGGGTAAGAAATAAAAAAGAAACGCTTTACTGCTACAATGATGAAGAGCGTAACAAAGCTATAAAGAAGCTTGGGCAAAATCCTGAGATAACACGATTTAAAGGACTCGGTGAAATTTCACCAAATGAATTCAAGCATTTTATTGGCGCCACCATACGCCTCGACCCTGTGATTTTACGCAGGGAGTCATCCGTTGCCGATACACTTTCATTTTACATGGGCAAAAATACACCCGAACGGCAGAATTTCATCATCGACAACCTCCGAATTGAAGAGGATGTGGCTGTTGAAGTGTTGGTAGCTTAACTTTTTCACGCAAAGGCGCAGACACGCAGCGTGTAATTTCCATTCCATTTATTAGTTTTGTCATCTTGACCGAAATCCCTTTAAATATTAGGATCGATAATTTAGTTTTGATGAATAAAACCCTCACCAAGTACCAAAAGCGCCACATTGAGCATGTGAAGAACAAGGTAGCCAAGGCCATTACCGATTATAAAATGATTGAAGAGGGTGATAAAGTTCTTGTGGCGGTGAGTGGAGGTAAAGATTCGCTGGTGATGCTGGAAACACTTTCAGCTTTTAAGCATTATGATATTGTTGATTATGAATTAGAAGCCCTGCATATCAATGTAACTGATGTTCCCTACCAGGTTGACACTGAATTTCTTGATGATTATTGCAGGAATTTAGGAATAAAATTAAACATTGAACAAGTGGAGGCAGGCATCGAAAACCGTGGCAAAAAAGGCCATTGCTTTGTCTGTTCGTGGCACCGTCGAAAAACCCTGTTCACTTTTGCCAAAGAGAATGGCTTTCAAAAACTGGCGCTGGGCCACCACCTGGATGATGCGGTGGAAACACTAATGATCAACATGGCATATCATGGTAATATCTCATCCATTCCGGGAAAGCTCAGCATGTTTGATGGGGTGTTGAATGTTATTCGTCCGTTGATCCTTTTGACAAACAAAGACACTCGCGAATTCGCGAATATCAGGAAATACCCCTCAATAAAAGAACCTTGCCCATTTGAAGATATAACAAAACGAACCACAGCACGCAAACTGATTAAACAACTGGAGGCCATCCATCCAAAAGCCAAATTCAATTTGTTTAATTCAATGGGGAATATTGATGAAGAGTATTTGCCTTAAGAGTTTAAAGTTTGATGTTCAATGTTTAAAGTTGGGGCTTCACCATTCGCAAATCACCAACCTGTCCGCCGTAGCTATAGCGAAGGAGAATCACCATTTTCCAATAACCAACTCCCCATTAACCGATTTAACCGATTCAACTGATTCAACCGATTTATCCACACCCTGTTAATAAAAACCCTCCTCCCCTGACAACCATTTCTTTCACTGAATTGTCATATCTATAATACTGAGAACCAAAACCGTATTAAAATGATAAACCAGATGAAAAAGCCAGCCCTTTTCACCGTCTTGCTGATTTTACAATCGTTTATAGCATTTGCCCAAACAGACCCGCTTTGTAGGGTTTGCCAGGTTTCTGCAACTGTTAATGAGACCGATACTGAATGTATAATTAATGCAGAAGGACCTGTCTTATATATGTATGATGATGGTACTGCAGAGAACTATTTTGCATGGATAATCCCCGGAGGGATGACTGCAGTAAAATTTCCAGTATTTGAACCTTCAAATATTTATGGAGGAAGCATTTATGTTGGCGATGGAAGCTATCCTGAAGATTCTGATTTCATTGGAAAGGATTTTAAAGCTTACATTTTAGACGACGATGGTTCGAATGGATATCCGGGCACAATATTAGATTCAGTTATAGTTACTGTGAATAATTTTTTCTGGGTGGAATTCGATGGATTTAACACAACTGCAGAAAACGGATACTATTATCTTGCAATGAAACAACTTTATTCTCCTCCATTTAGTCCACCGGTCGGTGTGGATGAAGAAAACCCGGTTTATTTTAAATCATATACAAGAATGGCAGATTCACTTCCATGGCTTCAATCGTCATACAACGATTTTATGATGCGTTTGTTTACATGTAAGATCGATGAAGAACCAGGTTATGATCAAGATACATTCCAGCTTGCCTTTATTGATAATTTCGACCCTTGCATCGAAGAGGAACCTGAGGACGGTACGCTTACAATCTTAACAACCGATGCTGAATTTCCCTATACCGATGAAGAATGGGGTTCTCAAGCCCCTGGTTATTATGCCTATGCAGTAAGAAAAGATTGTGGAGATTCCCTTTCGGAGTGGAAATATTCAAATATAGTGAGCCACCTGCAGGATGTTGAGGTCACTGTAAACGTAACCTGTCCTGATGGAAATACTCCTGATTCACTGGTAATAAGTTTTGAAGGTAGCGATTGTGTAGAGGAGTATTATTTTGAGGAATCGTCTGGCACAGGCACTATTGTATTCCCCTTGGTTCCAATGGGGAATTATGACATGACAGTTACTATTCCCGGAGATGTATCTGCAAGCTATCCCGGGTATTATTTCGACCAGAATATTGTTCTGGATATAGAAATGGATTACGAATTCCTGCCTCCTACAAACTTTACAGTAAATGTTGGTTCTTCAATAGCAGAATGGGATTCACCCGAAGGAGATGATACCGATCCGTGGCAATACAATTTGTTTATTAACGATACCCTATCGGCACAAGTACCTGGAACCGAATTCGAATACTTTTTTAATTGCCTTACATTCGGGCAGGAGTACACAGTTGGTATCCAGGCTGTGTATGATTGCGATGTATCGGATACGGTATTTTCTAGTTTCACATCACACTTCCTCTTTCCACCGCGTGATGTTACTGCATCCTCAACATATGGTACGGATGATATTGCTTTTGAATATCTACCACCGATGAATTGCGATCAGGCAATTCCACCTGGATTACTCTCATTTAATTTATATAAAAACGGTGTTCTGATCGGTAATATTCCATATGAAGGGCAGGGAATTGATGTATTAATAGTTTATTATTCATCTGGATACATACCAGGAATTCATACCCTATGTGTGGAGGCATTATATGATTTAAGTCCGTATGGTTTTCCAGGGGAAACAGGCAGTTCAGGGATTGTATGTGATACTGTTGAAGTGATATGGGGATATGAATTACCTTTTACAGAGAATTGGGATTCTGGTGATTTTGAATTTAATGAATGGAATACTTATAGTGCTAACTGGGTAGTTGACCAGGATAATGGAAATGACAAACCATCAGCAAAATTTACAAATATCGAATCCCAAACCAATTACCAGGAAACGCTTTATTCAAATTATTTTAATGCCCATCAATTAACCGAAGGCAATATCTGGCTCGATTTTCATTTAAAACTTGAGGATATAAATGCAGGAGGAACCGAAAAAATGACAGTAGAAGTTTACGATGGTACTGATTGGAACCCTGTTTATGAACGTGCTAATGAAGGCAGTTTCGATTGGGACAGCATTCACCTTGATATTACACCTTATAGCATGGGCAGAGTATTTCGCTTAGCTTTTGAGGCAAATGGGGAAAGCATCCAGAATATTCAGAGTTGGTTCGTAGACAATATTGAATTATACAGAGATTGTCCTCATGGTTGTGATCTCGAAATAGAATATGATACAATATATAATGAGGTATATATAAGCTTTCATTTTGGAGCTTGTGATACTACCGACAGAGAATACGTGCCTGAAAAGAAATCACCAAAAAATATACGGGACTTTACAGGGCTAAATCTTTACCATAGCATGAACGGAAGCGAGTTTGTATATATAGCATTTTTACAATTTGTAGAAGGCGAAGTTGTTTATCCCTGGCCATGGGAACCATCAAGCGATTTGCATTGCTTTAAATTAACAAGTGTTTATGAAAGTGATGCGGATTATTGTGAATCAGCTCCATTTCCTGCTAAGGATAACCCAGATCAAGATTTTGTTTGCTTATTGACAGTTGGTAATGAAAATAACGTATTTAAGGAATCAGAATCAATCAACATCTTCCCCAACCCAGCCACAAACCAAATCAATATCCAGTCAGAAAATGCGATTGAAAGAGTTTCTGTAATTAATCAGTTCGGGCAAAAGGTATTAATGGTTGATTCAAATGGAAAACAAATGGTTATCAATACTTCCGGGCTGCAACCAGGTGTTTATATTGTTCATGTCAAAACTGAGAAGGTGGTGGTGTACAGGAGAATAGTGATTTGTGAACAATGATTTGTGAATAGTGAGCGGACCAAAACACGAAACCCGAAACCCGAAACCTATTTACCCTTTCCAAAACGGTGGTCTCTGTACAACAGCCTTCGCCAATTTATTCCTCACCTTAATAAAAATCTCAGAACCATCCTTCCAGTAAGGTTTGTCAATATAAGCCATGCCTATTCCCTTTTTCAGCATGGGCGACATGGTTCCTGAGGTTACTTCACCAATCAAATGACCACTACCATCGCAAACATCATAATGCTGGCGTGGTATAGCGCGGTCTTCCATAATAAAACCCTTTAACCTTCGGGGAACACCATTCTCTTTTTGGCTTAAAAATAAATCACGGTCAATAAAATCATTACCATCAACAAATTTGGTAATCCAGCCCAGGCCGGCAGCTACAGGTGAAGTCGTATCATCAATATCATTTCCATAAAGGCAAAAACCCGATTCAAGTCTTAAGGTATCGCGTGCACCAAGTCCAATAGGTTTAATACCATACCTCTCCCCTGCTTCCAGCACATCCAGGTAAATCTGCTCAGCTTCAGCGTTACTCATATAAATTTCGCAACCTCCCGAACCGGTATAACCTGTTGTTGACAAGATCACCTCACCGATACCCGCAAATTCCAGCACCTTAAATGTATAATAATCCATATCCTCAATGGACTCATTCGTAAGCTTTTGCATGGCTTTAAGTGCGAACGGACCCTGGATAGCAAGCTGAGAGATATTATCGGAATCGTTTGTTAATTGTGCACCAAATGTATTTTGTTCATTAATATAAGCCCAGTCTTTATCAATGTTAGCCGCATTAACTACCAACAAATATTTTTCTTCACTAAAGCGGTAACAGAGGAAGTCATCAACGATGCCACCTTTTCCATTGGGGAAACAACTGTACTGTACTTTTCCGTCAACAAGCGCAGCTACATCATTGGTTGACACTTTTTGAACCAGGTCGAAAGCCTTTCGCCCTTCTACCCAGAATTCGCCCATATGCGAAACATCAAACACACCTAATTTGGTTCTTACAGTTTCATGTTCGCTATTGATCCCCTCAAATTGAACGGGCATATCAAAACCCACAAATTCAACCATTTTACCACCCATTTCACGGTGTAATCTGTTCAGTGCAGTTTTCTTCATTTACCTTTTTTAAAACGTTTGCGCAAAGGTAATAATTCAAGTAATCAATTCAATTCAAAATATTTTTCAACTGTCATCCTGATCCGCCAGCCGGCGGAGAAGGATCTTTATAAAACCAAATCAAAGAATGCTTTTTCAAATTGTATTAATAAAGTTCTCCCTAAACAAGATTCTTCACTTCACTACGTTGCATTACCCCCCACTGGTCTAAGCGGACGCTTAGACCGTATATTACAAATATTACCGTTCCAAGCGGATGCTTGAAACAATAATGGGTAATGGTAATATTTATAGTTTTGCACCGTTTACTTTCTGACGCGCTAAAATGATTCAAAAATTAAAATATCTCCTTCTAATTTTCATTGCTGTAATCCAATTGCAAACAAATGCAGCATCGCTCTTAATCCCAATGGATAAAACCCAATCGAACCATCTGAAATCGTATGGTTTGGCATTCTGGGTATTGCAACAGGGTGTTGAGATAGATTGGTTATTAAACTACCGGGGCGGCAGTTACCTGATACCCTATCATGAAGTCATTGAAAACGAATGTGTGGTCAGGAATATAAAATATGAAGTAATCAGCGATGTTCAGGCATCCTCTATCAAACAGCAAATAGCCGAACCCGATGTAAACATGGAAGTGATGCAATTGCACAAGGTTCCCAAAATCGCGGTTTACTCGCCTAAAAACAAGCAACCCTGGGATGATGCCGTTACACTTGCATTGACTTATGCCGAAATTCCATACGATATTGTTTATGATGAAGAAGTGATAAGTGGTTTGTTACCAACCTACGACTGGCTCCACCTGCACCACGAAGATTTTACCGGTCAGTATGGTAAATTCTGGGCTGCATACCGGGCCTTTCCCTGGTACCAGGAAGACGTCAGATTATCGGAAGAAATGGCAAGCAAGCTTGGATTCGACAAAGTATCGGATTTGAAACTGGCAGTGGCAAAAAAAATACAGGAATTTGTGCTTGGCGGCGGTTATCTTTTTGCCATGTGCTCAGCTGCCGACAGTTACGATGTGGCCATGGCAGCCGATCATATTGATATTTGCGATGTGATGTTTGATGGCGACCCGATGGATCCGGCAGCACAAAGCAAACTCAATTATAATAACTGTGTGGCCTTTCGTGATTTTACGCTTGTGACCAACCCGGCTGAATATGAAATATCTAACATAGATGTTACACGTAGCCGTCCGAGAAGCCTCAATCAGTCGAACGATTATTTCAGTTTATTTGATTTTTCAGCAAAATGGGATCATATCCCAACCATGCTCACCCAGAATCATGAAAAGATTGTCAAAGGATTTATGGGTCAGACCACAGCTTTCAATAAAAACCTGATAAAACCCAATGTGTTGATACTTGGAGAAAACAAGGCGGCCAACGAAGCCCGCCTCATCCATGGTGAGTATGGCAAAGGTTTCTGGACATTTTATGGCGGTCATGACCCCGAAGACTACCAGCACCGCATCGGTGATCCGAAAACCGATTTGAATTTGTATCCCAACTCCCCGGGATACCGGCTAATTCTTAATAATATTCTGTTTCCGGCTGCGAAGAAAAAGGAGAGGAAAACTTAAAAGGCAAATAATTAGAAATATCTTTGTAAATATGCAAAAGGTAATCCTGTTAACAATTCTGATCTTTTTCTTTATCCCCGGTTTTTCACAATCTGATCAGCCCAAAGGACCGGAATATGAAAGGCTAACAACAATAGCCTCTGACATGATGACCGAAACCGGTTTATGTGCTTTGATCACTTATGATTCCACTAGTAAAACAAATGTCCGTACTATGCAACCCTTTCCACCAGAGGAAGACCTCACAGTTTGGTTTGGCACAAACGCACTTAGCCGTAAAGTGCAGGATATCAAACACAACCCGGAAGTTGTACTTTATTATGCTTCGGCTGACGCCTCTGGCTCTGTTGTACTTTATGGTAATGCTCAGTTGGTTAATGACAAAGAGCTGAAACAGAAATACTGGATTGAAAGCTGGGAGGATTTCTACGAAAAAGACAGGTCAAATTATTTATTGATTAAAGTTGTTCCGGAATCAATGGAAATATTAAGTACAAAGCATGGCCTATCAGGTGATACCATCACATGGAAGGTTCCTTCGATAGATATTAAATAATATTTGTTGCTGCTCAACCCTTTTCTTTTTTCGAGTACCTGATGGTAAATTTTACTTGTTAACATTTTGTTAAACTACCCGATTATTTAACAATCCAAATTATTTTCCTATACATTCGCCTGATTGATACTTACTACTAAGTAGATTAATTTACTGGTTAACCAAAACCAAATTACAAATTCGAATAAAGTTATCAGAAGTCTTCTTCAGCTTACTAAGCTGTTGGTATTCTGTAATTAAAAAAATTTAAACACAGTAATAAATAATATGATGAGTAATGTAACAATTAAGGATTCAGTAATTGAAGAATTCAAAAACCAATTAAGGGGTGAACTTATACTTCCCCAGGATGCTAACTATGATGATACACGGGCCGTTTATAATGGCATGATCGATAAGCGCCCGGCAATGACGGCAAAATGTACCGATGTTACTGATGTGGTTATAGCAGTCAATTTCGGCCGGGAAAACAAAATGCTTGTTTCGGTTCGTGGCGGAGGACACAACGCAGGTGGCCTGGGAATATGTGACGATGGCCTGGTAATTGACCTGTCAAATATCAGGTATACACATGTTGATGAAAAATCAAAAACCATTCGGGTTGGTGCCGGATGCCAGTGGGGTGACGTTGACCATGCCGGTCATGCATTCGGACTCACAGTTCCGGCCGGAATTATCTCTACCACAGGTGTTGCAGGACTAACTCTTGGCGGAGGCCTTGGTTATTTAACACCAAAATACGGCTTAACAATCGACAACCTGCTTGCTGCCGACATGGTTCTGGCTGACGGAAGTATAGTTACTGCAAGTGCCGAAGAAAATGAAGACCTGTTTTGGGCGATTCGTGGTGGAGGTGGAAACTTTGGAATCGTAACCTCTTTCCTATTTAATGTAAATCCTGTTCATACCATCATCGGGGGTCCAACACTCTGGGATATTGAACATACTGAACGGATTTTAAAATGGTACCGGGATTTTATTGTTAAAGCACCGAAGGACCTTTATGGATTTTTTGCACTGTTAACCGTACCCGGACCGCCATTCCCCGATGAGCTTCACGGCAGGAAAATGTGTGGTGTAATATGGAATTATACGGGAGACCCTGAAAAATTTGATGAACTTTTTAAACCCGTTCGTGATCTTGAACCTACATTCGATTTTGTCGGGCCAATGCCTTTTCCCGCACTTAACAGTATGTTCGATATGTATTATCCCTCGGGACTGCAATGGTATTGGCGGGCCGATTTTATCAATGAGATCCCGGATGAGGCAGTTACAGAGCACGTCAAATTCGGTGAAGCACTCCCTACCCCACATTCAACAATGCACCTCTACCCTATTTTTGGCAAAGCTCATGATGTTGGAGATAATGATACACCCTGGGCCTACAGAGATGCAAACTGGTCACAGGTAATTGTTGGTGTTGATCCTGATCCGGCAAATAAAGAAAAGATCACAAAATGGACAAAAGACTATTACGATGCTATACATCCACACTCAGCAGGAGGTGCTTATGTGAATTTTATGATGGATGAAGGTCAGGACAGGGTCAAGGCAAGTTATGGATCCAATTTTTGTCGTCTGGTTGAAATAAAGAAAAAGTATGATCCCAATAACTATTTCAGGGTGAACCAGAACATCAGCCCAAATGGGAGTGATTAAGCTTATTGATTTATTAAATAAATATCATCATGCCAACATTAAAACACTAATGTACCACAAAGTCGAAGATTTTGAAAAATGGAAAAAAGCCTTTGAACAATTTTTTCATTTCCGAAAATCTTCAGGAGAGCGCAGCTTTTCATTAGGAACTCTTCACAACCAGCCAAATACAGCTTATGTAATTAATGAATGGGAATCACCTGAAGTTTTTCAAAAATTTGTTAACTCGCCTGATTTAGCAAATGCAATGAAATCTGCAGGCGTTGTCGAGAAACCTCATTTGTTGATCCTTCAGGAAGTTGAAAATGGTTAGGGTGTTTAATTGAATTACTAACGCACAAACAATTTCAACCCGCCAAAGCTGAAGCCCATTCAGCGGGTTCTATACACACCCGCTTCAGCAGTCCACGCCAAAAGATCAATTATTGTGTACATCTATCCACGCACAAGGCAACAAGCTATTTTTCTTATAAATTTGTGCTTTACCTAATATGTAAAATATGAAGCGTTTTCCCTTCTTTATTATCATCATTGTATTCGGTTCTATACTAAAAGTTACCCTTGCACAGCAAACAGGTTTCATCAAAGGCGCTGACGGCTCAGTACTCGACAAGGTCGAGCAATCGGGCGGTTTATATTATGATGAAGGTGTACAAAAAGATGCACTCGAAATATTTAAAAAATATGGATTCAATCTGATCCGTTTAAAAATCTGGCATACACCCTCTGACCAATACAATAGCCTTCCAAATGTATTGGCAATGGCTAAAAGAGTTCATGAGGCCGGATTGGATTTCATGCTGGATTTCCATTATTCCGATACATGGGCCGATCCCGGAAGCCAGGACAAACCTGCTGCTTGGGAGGATTTAACATTCGATATACTTGCAGATAGCGTTTATACATACACCAAATATGTCATCTCCGCGCTAAAAGCACAAAACACACTACCCGGTTATGTACAGATTGGCAATGAAATCAGCTGTGGCATGTTGTGGAACGATGGTAAAATATGTGGTGAATATGCAACAGATGAACAGTGGGAAAAATTCGGCATACTTATTAAAAAAGGCATTCAAGGTGTGCAGGAAAATCTGGACGAAAAAGATGATATAAAAATTATTATTCATTTCGATAACGGGGCCAACAATGTAGGGTGTCAGTGGTTCTTCACCAATCTCATGAAGGAAGATGTAGAATTTGATATCATAGGCCTCTCCTACTATCCCTGGTGGCACGGAACATTAACCGAACTGGAAGAAAACCTGGATGATCTTGCAACACGATACCAAAAAGATATTATCGTTGTAGAAGGCGGATATCCCTGGACGCTTGCATGGGGTGACAATACCAACAATATCATCGGAAGTAATGACCAACTCCATACTGGTTATCCGGCAACAGTGGAAGGACAAACGGAATTTTTGAAAGAAGTATTAAAGATTATCAAAAACACAACAGATGACAGGGGAAAAGGTTTTGTTTACTGGTCACCGGAATGGATTCCGGGACATCCGGGTTCGCCCTGGGAAAATTTGGCTTTGTTTGATTTTAAAGGGGAGGTATTGGAGTCAATTCTTGTTTTTAATGACAATGCTGATATTGATGAGAATAATCTCAACACAGGTCTGTTGCAAATTGATCCAAACCCATTCTTTGATTCTTTACAAATCAAATTTCATCAAGCTGAAAAAGAACATGTCAAACTTTCGGTAAGCGATATTAAAGGTAATCTGATTGAGGTACTTGTTGACGAAATATTAACGACCGGTAATCAAATAATAAGCTGGAATAAACCTGATTTGAATCCGGGAATTTATTTAATTACCATCAAACAAGGCAACAAGACACAGTCAACCAAAACGATCAAAGTAGAAAAAAGATGATCGCAACATTAAAAAATAACTGTCATCTAATAAGTCAAGTACTCCTAAATCCAAACAGTTTCTTACTTAATAATATAGTTTAACAAGTTTGATAAATGACCCGTCTCTTTATAGTTATTTCATTGATTATTTTAATTGTGCAGGTTCATTCGCAAGTTGCCACCGATACAGGGTATATTGTAAAAACAGGAGACCATGCTCCTGAGGTATCATTAAGGTTAACTACCGGAGAAACAATTAATTTGAGCGAACTTGAAGGGCAAGTTGTTGTGTTGCAATTTACTGCCAGCTGGTGCTCTGTTTGCAGGAAAGAAATGCCCCATCTCGAAAAAGAAATCTGGCTACCCAATAAAGACAAAAATTTCATTTTAATTGGTGTTGATTACGATGAGTCTCTGGAAAAAGTGGTGGCATTTAAAGAGCAAATGAAAATCACCTATCCCATGGCACTTGATCCGGGTGCCGAAATATTTGCCCGGTTTGCGCACAAAAGAAGTGGTGTAACCCGAAATGTTGTTATTGATCAAAAAGGAAAGATCGTTTTTCTTACCAGACTTTTCGATAAAGAAGAATTTGATAAGATGAAATCAAAAATCGGAGAACTGCTAAATGAAGATTCTTAATCGATTGGGTACGGAAAAGGATTATCATTAATTCCAATAAGACATTGATTTAAACAGGTATCCTGATCAGGAAAATAAACAAAAGCGGGGTATTTAAACCTTTCGGTGCTAACACCGGCAACACCGCTTTTTAACCAGTTACATGAGAAACTATCCAATAAAGCTGAGTCAGCTTCAATCGTTGAATGAAATACCAGTAAATCTTTCGATGTTCCATTCAGTTCTCCTGTAATAGAAAAATAATCGTCGGGGCTTGTATAAACAGTATTTGGATCTTTGTGCCTTATATAAAGCTGGTTAAATGAAAATGAAAGCATTCCGGTTGAATCGGAATACCTGCGCTCAACCAAGCCGGCCGATACTTCAAAATGATCATTGACACCATCAATTTTACCGCGGCTTTTTACTACAAGATTATGTACAGGCAGCGTATCCTTATCGAATAGAAAGTCATTGAAAATAATATCAACCACTACATCAGGATCAGAAAATTCTGTTCTGGGGAAAGCCTCATAAGTATTCATTCTCCAATGTCCGTACCCGTCATCATTACCCCACCAGGGATACCGGATCAATATTCTTTCTGGATCTTCAAAATAAAGAACATCTGCACCATCAATTTTAACCGGATTTCCGGCTATTAAGGTTGAGTCGGTCAAACTCTTAAAATAAGTATTCAGTAATTGCACCATCATTTGTTGGGCAGTCACATAACTTCTAGCACCTTCGATTCCATCCTGATAACTGAACCTGGTATTTTCCTTTTTGCAGGCGAAGGAAAATATGAGCAAAACTCCCAATAATATAATTAATTTCAGCTTCATTTAGGTACGTATATATGTTTCAAAAGAATAAGAGAAATCATTTTGAGTGTCATCCTCAATAACAGTTTTTTCTACCAACTTCCATTCCTTTAACGAAAGTTCCGGAAAAAAGGTATCAGCATCAAAGGATTTATGAATCTTTGTCAGGTACAATTTATTGGCATGCGGTAAAAATTGTTTATAAATTGAACCACCGCCAATAATGAAATTTTCCTTTTCCGTATCCATTTTGCTGATGGCATCCTCAATTGAATACGCCATCAGGCAATCGTCAATCTGCTCACCTTCAATATCGGTGATCACCATATTGGTCCGGTTTTTTAAAGGCCTGACAGGTAATGAAAAATAAGTCTTCTTACCCATCACAATATAATGTCTCTGTGTAAGTGCCTTAAACCGTTTCAGGTCTTTCGAAATATGCCACAGCAGATCGTTGTCTTTACCAATTGCAAAATTTGAGGCAATTGCTACTATTATCGAAATTTGTTTTTGCATTACTTCTATCAATACTAAATACGTGATAAATTAATTTATTTTTTTAGTTCCGTAGGAACTTAATATTTATAGAAAAAATAATCACAATGGTATACAAGTCCCGTTAGGGACGATATATTATTGAATGTCTTTTAAAATATAACGCTCATCATAATCAATACTAAATCTGTTTAACAATTCAAGATATTCCTTTCTGAATGTCTTCTTTTTATGGTGTTGCTCTTGATTCATTATATATTTCACAACCTTGTCAATATGGGAATGGGAATATGAAAAAGCGGCATAGCTCTCCTGCCAATTAAATTTTCCATTGATAAATCCTTTCTTGTTAATCCAGCCGGAAGATGATCCTTTTATATCCTGCAACAAATCTGGTATTAATTGATGTGGTTTATACCCGATAAAAACATGAATATGATTAGGCATACCATTTATTGCAATTAGTTTATGTTTATTATTTTGTACTATTCCGGTGATGTATTTGTATAGTTCATCTTTCCATGCAGTTTGTATCAGTGACACTCTGTTTTGGACTGCAAATACAAATTGAATATACATTTGCGTATATGTATTAGCCATGATCTTTTTATATTACGTCCCTACGGGACTTTGTTTTGGGTGTACATTATTTTCTACAAATATTAAGTCCCTAACGGGACATTGGCTACTATTAAGAAACAAATCAATATATTCAAAATTAATCCGTTTGACATAATATTCAACAATTAGCAGGATCAAACCGAAATCTCCCCTCTAATGTGCGGATGCGGATCATATCCTTCGAGTGTGAAATCGTCAAAATTAAATTCAAATATATCATCAATCCCAGGATTGATATTCATTTTCGGCAAATTACGCGGTTCACGACTCATTTGCAGTTTAACCTGATCAATATGGTTCAGGTAAATATGGGCATCGCCAAAGGTGTGGACAAACTCACCCGGCTTAAGTCCGGTTACCTGTGCTACCATCATAGTTAAAAGTGCATAAGATGCTATGTTAAAAGGAACACCCAAAAAAATATCTGCACTTCGCTGATACATCTGTAGCGATAATTTACCATCGGCAACATAAAACTGAAACCAGGCATGGCAGGGCGGCAAAGCAGCATTTCCCAAAGCAACATTTTCAGAGAAACTTTTGCCCGAAACAGGCAAAACACTTGGGTTCCAGGCAGCAACCATCATCCTGCGGCTATCCGGGTTGTTCTTGATCTGGTCAATCACTATACTGATTTGATCAATGTCATCACCATTCCAATTTCGCCATTGCGAACCATAAACCGGGCCCAGGTTGCCGTTTTCATCAGCCCAGGCATTCCATATCCTTACACCGTTTTCATTAAGGTATTTAATATTGGTATCGCCTTTTAAAAACCACAACAGCTCATAAATAATTGACTTCAGGTGTAATTTTTTAGTGGTTAACAAAGGAAAACCTTCCTGAAGGTCAAATCTTAACTGCGGACCGAATATACTCAGCGTACCGGTTCCTGTGCGGTCAGTTTTTCTAACCCCTGTATCCATTACCTTTTCAAGAAGATCAAGATATTGTTTCATTTCTTATTGATGATTTTTATTCAAAGATATTTTAATACTAATGGTCGGTCCTATGCCATTGAACAGAATACTAGCATTACTGGAATTTGTAATATTATCAACAACAATGTATGGCACCAATAATTCCATCTCAACTCTATTTGAAAAACGGTAACCAACCCCGACTCCTGCACTATAAACCACAACACCTGCATTTAATCTTTCCACTTTAAAGGGGTCCGGTTCATCTTCCAGAGGTTTATATATTGTTGCACCAAAACCTACTCCAGCCTGGCCAAAAACCATCCATTTGTCGTTAAAAAAATGGCAATACCTCAACGATGGAATAAAACCAAAAGTATTTGTTCTGGCATTTACATCATTTAGGAAATAACCCGTTTGAGTATTAAAAAAGAAATCGTTTTGTACAGAAAGATGGCTCGTAATGAAATACTCAAAACCAGGCTTAATTACAAAACCGTAATAACCTTTATTCCAGTCAATTAACGGAATAGCGGAAACCGAAATCTTTATTTGTCCCTTTTGTGATTCCTGGGCATAATTAACAAGAAAAAAACAAACAAGAAAAATTATTAGAAAAACCTTTTTCATTTTACCATTTCTTATACCCTGCCCTCTTTTAAATTACCAAAGTGATAAGAAGAAAACAGGAAGAATGTCATTTATTTCCGGCCTCAAAGTTATTAACATAATAACACAGTAAAAAAGAAAAAGACATCAAAAAAAGCGAACTTACTACTCTGTTAATATTCAATTATTTATCAATTGACTCGCCTTCTTTTACAAACGAGAATGATTTGTTTATCACTGTTAGCGTTGATTTAAAGCTGCCAGATAGATATTTGTAAAAACAAGATTAGTTTACATTTACTGATTCAAAATTTCAAATGAACTAATAAAAGATCAACACAAGATGGGTATAAAGTTTCGCATTACAGTCATGAACTTTTTACAGTTTTTTATTTGGGGTGCATGGCTTCTTTCTTTCGGAAAATATCTTGGTGTAACATTAGGGTTTAGCGGAGAACAAATCGGGGCGATTTTTATGACATTGGGAATTGCCTCCCTTTTTATGCCTGGCTTAATGGGTATTGTGGCCGACCGCTGGATGAGTGCAAACAAACTGTATGCGCTGATCCATATTTTGGGAGCAATATTGCTATACTTCGCTGCACAGCAAACGGGTTTCAATTCGCTTTACATTGTGATGTTGCTATACCTCATGCTTTATATGCCTACCATTGCTTTGGCCAACACAGTATCATACAGCCTCCTGGAAAAAGAAGGATGCGACATTGTCAAAGATTTTCCTCCCATCAGGGTATGGGGAACTGTTGGCTTTATCATTGCTGTTTGGGTAATCGACATTTTAGGTTGGGGATTGAGTAATTACCAATTGTATTTCTCAGCTGCATTCTCTTTGGTATTAGGTCTTTATTCCCTTACCCTCCCAAATTGCGGTGTCGAAAAAACACAAGCAAAGAAAACACTGATTCAGGCATTGGGCTTAGATGCGCTGGTGTTGTTTAAAAATAAGAAGATGGCCATCTTTTTTATTTTCTCGATGTTATTGGGTGCTGCTTTACAAATTACCAACATGTGGGGAGAAGCTTTTTTGCATGACTTTGGAAATATTGATGCTTACAAAGATGCCTTTGCTGTAACCCATAATGGCATATTAATGTCCATTTCCCAAATATCAGAAGCCCTCTTTATTTTGACCATTCCTTTCTTTTTGAAAAGATTTGGGATAAAAAAGGTCATGCTCATGAGTTTGTTTGCCTGGGTGCTTCGTTTCGCACTCTTTGGCATTGGTTTCCCCACGGGATTTGGATTGATGTTTTTAGTACTATCAATGATTATTTACGGATTGGCCTTTGACTTCTTCAATATTTCCGGTTCTCTTTTTGTTGAGATGGAGGCAGAACCCAGAATCAGAGCCAGTGCACAGGGCTTGTTTATGATTATGACCAACGGTCTTGGAGCCATGGCCGGAGCCTATGGAAGCGGAGTAATCATCGAAATGTATACGCAAAACGGAGTACGGAACTGGCAGGAAATCTGGTTTATTTTTGCCGCTTATGCCCTGGTTATCGCCATAGCTTTTATGTTTTTATTCAAATACAAACATGATCCTAAGGCACTGGAACAGGTCAGGAAATAGTTATTCGGTTTTTTTTCTTCTGTTGATCTCATCCCTGAGTCTTGAAGCTTTTTCATAATTTTCATCGGCAACGGCATTTTTCAACTTCTCTTCCAGTTCTTCCAGTAAATAATCCTCGAAGCCAACAGGCTCACCTTCTTCAGATAGTTTTATTTCTTTATCTTCACCTTCCATCTGATCGTCATCCATTACAATGCTTGCTTCTTCAATAATACTTTCAAACGCATAAATCGGACATTTGAAACGTATTGCAAGTGCAACAGCATCACTGGTCCGACTGTCAATCATACTGGTTTCACCGTCTTGCTCACATACAAGCTGCGAAAAAAATATACCTTCTTCAAACTTGTTAATAATAACTTTGGTGATCTTTATTTTGAAATGATTGGCGAAATTCATAAAAAGGTCATGCGTAAGTGGCCTGGTTGGTTTCATCTTCTCAAGCTCAATGGCAATCGCCTGTGCTTCAAATCCACCAATTATTATTGGCAACCTCCTGTTTTCGCCCGACACACCAAGTATTAAAGCATAAGCCCCACTTTGCGACTGGCTGTAAGACATCCCGACAATTTCAAGTTTAATCTTTCTCATTTACCACAACAAATTCAAAAAGTTAAAATTAGAAAACTTTTGGGGATTGCATTGTGAAAACAACATTTGTTTTGTGGTTTTTACTAACAGAAACAACCGATGTATATTCAGTAATACCAATCAACGCTAGAATTATGCTAAACCTCGATAAAAATATCGATTTGTAAGAGGTAAGTGTTACGGGACAATGTGTTATGACAAATAATTTTCCCGAAACCTGCATCCGGGAAACTCATAACCTGAATACATTCAGTTAAAACGAATTGAAAATCAGCAAGAAATTTTAATTCTTGATTCGCATCAGTGCATCATTTCATCTAATTCAGCCTGATAAAAAAGACGGTTGACTGTATCACTAAAATCAGTTTGTTAATAAAAGTCAGACACATCACAATAACAAATTTGTGTATCTGTCTGTTATTTAATCCTATTTTTCTATTTTAGCGCCTTCCTTAAAAACCATTGAAATTATTATTAATAAATAAAGTATTACTATGAAAAAAATTCTGTCACTATTGGCTTTGTTTGTAGCGCCGTTTATTGCATCTGCAAGTGAAGCCGATCTGGTTATTCCCGCGGGAGTCAAAGATCAAACAATCCTGTATTGGGGTTTCCTGATCACTTTTGCCGGTTTTATGTTTGGTTTGTACCAGTTTGTTCAGGTACGAAAAATAAGAGCACACCAATCGATGCTTGATGTTGCCCAGGTTATATTTGAAACTGCAAAAACTTACCTGATTCAGCAAGGTAAATTTCTTGCTATCCTGTTTTTATTTATTGGTACTATCGTTGCATTATATTTTGGCTGGCTTTCAGAAGCCAGTTTTGGATTTGGCGGAGTAGCAATGATCCTTGGCTGGACTGTTATTGGAATCCTTGGTTCGTATGCCGTTGCCTGGTTTGGCATCAGGATGAATACACTTGCCAACTCAAGGATGGCATTTGCATCGCTCGAAAGAAAACCGATTAAGCTACTTAATATTCCATTAAATGCAGGAATGAGTATCGGCGTTATGCTTATCTCTCTTGAACTGCTGATGATGTTGATTATTCTGTTGTTTGTTCCTGGTGAATACGCCGGTGCCAGTTTTATTGGTTTTGCCATTGGCGAATCATTGGGTGCTTCAGTTTTGAGGATTGCCGGCGGTATTTTTACAAAGATCGCTGACATTGGCTCAGACCTGATGAAAGTAATTTTTAAGATTGGTGAAGATGACCCGCGAAACCCCGGAACCATCGCCGACTGTGTTGGTGACAATGCCGGTGACAGTGTAGGACCAACAGCCGATGGTTTTGAAACTTACGGTGTAACAGGTGTTGCCCTGATTGCATTTATCCTTCTTGCCCTTCCCGAAACTGTGGCTGGAGAAGCCAACAAAGTTGAACTGCTCACATGGATTTTTGTGATGCGGATTCTAATGATTGTTACTTCTATTACTTCTTTCTGGATTAATGCGGCAATCACAAAAGCAAAATACAGTAATGCTGACGACCTTGATTTCGAGAAACCTCTTACCTCACTGGTGTGGATTACATCTCTCTTTTCAATTGTTGTTACATTTATCGTCAGTTACCTGACCATTTACGATCTTCCTAACAATTTATGGTTCAGCCTCTCGGTAATTATTAGTGCCGGAACATTGGGTGCGGCATTAATCCCTGAATTCACAAAAATATTTACCAGCCCAAAATCAACACACGTTAAAGAAGTGGTTGAAGCAACTAAAGAAGGTGGGGCTTCACTAAATATTTTATCAGGATTGGTATCCGGGAACTTTAGTGCATTCTGGATAGGCATGGTTTTCTTTCTACTTATGTTCATTGCATACTTCGCCAGCACTTTTGGCCTCGATGAATTTATGATCTACCCTTCGATTTTTGCTTTTGGCCTTGTGGCTTTCGGTATGCTGGGGATGGGTCCTGTAACTATTGCTGTTGACAGTTATGGACCTGTTACCGATAATGCACAGTCGATTTACGAACTTTCGCTGATCGAAGAAAATCAAAAAGAAGTGACTCCTGAAATTGAAAGAGACTTTGGTTTTACACCTGACTTTGAGAAATCTAAATATTACCTTGAAGCCAACGATGGCGCAGGGAATACCTTTAAAGCAACTGCAAAACCTGTTTTGATTGGTACGGCAGTTGTTGGTGCGACCACGATGATCTTTTCACTAATCTTAGTTATTAAGCATACACTCGGAATTGAACCGGAGGAAATACTTAATCTGCTGAATCCATACACGATTATGGGATTCTTGCTTGGTGGCGCGGTGATTTACTGGTTTACCGGTGCTTCAATACAAGCTGTATCCACAGGTGCTGCACGTGCAGTTGAGTTTATTAAGCACAATATAAACCTCGACCCAAATGCTCCGAAAAAAGCAGACGTGGAAAAATCAAAGGCCGTTGTTAAAATTTGTACAATTTATGCGCAAAAAGGGATGTGGAACATTTTCATTGCTATTTTCTCTTTTGCTTTGGCATTTGCATTTTTATCGGCACCTGTAAATTCCCCTCTGCCTGTTTCGATGTTTATCAGTTATTTGATTTCAATTGCTTTCTTTGGGCTTTTCCAGGCTATTTTTATGGCTAATGCCGGTGGCTCCTGGGACAATGCCAAGAAAGTGGTTGAAGTGGATATGAAGGAAAAAGGAACTCCGCTTCACGATGCTGTCATAGTTGGAGATACGGTAGGTGATCCATATAAAGACACTTCCTCAGTGGCATTAAACCCGATTATTAAATTTAGTACTTTGTTTGGTCTGCTTGCCATGGAAATTGCTATTGCTCCGCAATTCAGAGGTGCAGCCTACTATGTTGGTGGCGCATTCCTGATCATAGCACTTTACTTCGTATGGAGATCATTCTACAAAATGAGAATTGGGAACTAAAACCTAATAGTTTTATATATTGAAGGGAGCTCAAGTATTGGCTCCCTTTTTTTGTGAATATGTTTTGTGAATACATTAACAATAAGCCAACAAATTGATGGTTTATCATCCAAAGATTTTTACTTTTGCAGAGCATAAGAAGCAGCATGCTACGAATTGCTAACCAGTTTATTTTTAAATATTTAGAGCAGATTTGAAATATGAACACAACAGATTTTTTATACCGACACAACGGACCCCGCCCCGAAGATGTAAAACTCATGCTGGAAACCATGGGTTTGGATTCAGTTGATCAGTTAATCGATGAAACTATTCCTGCTGATATCAGGTTAAAAAACGACCTGAACGTTGATGCGGGATTGACCGAATATGAATATCTACAGCTTATCAAAAATATCGGTGCGAAAAATAAAGTGTTCAAAACATATATCGGACTGGGTTATTATAACACCATCACGCCATCGGTTATTCTGAGAAACGTATTTGAAAACCCGGGTTGGTACACTTCTTATACACCATACCAGGCCGAAATATCGCAGGGTCGTTTAGAAGCATTATTGAATTTCCAGACAATGGTTTCTGATTTGACAGGCATGCCGTTAGCCAATTCTTCCCTTTTGGATGAAGGAACTGCTGCTGCCGAAGCCATGTTAATGCTTTTTCATGCACGCCCAAGGTCACTGGTAAAAGCCGGAGCTAATGCTTTTCTTGTTTCAGAAGATATGTTCCCGCAAACTATTGAAGTGTTAAAGGCAAGAGCCGAATCAAGAGGAATTGACCTGATCATTTGTAATCGTGATGCTTTCGATTTTAACGACAAAGTATTTGGCTGCATGGTTCAATATCCTGATCAGAAAGGAGAAATTATTGATCATACTGCACTAACTGCAAAAGCCAATGAGAAAAATATACCCGTCACGGTAGCAGCAGACCTGATGAGTTTGACCTTACTAAAGCCGCCCGGTGAATGGGGTGCGAAGGTTGTTTTTGGCAGTTCACAACGTTTTGGCGTGCCTCTGGGTTTTGGTGGACCGCATGCTGCTTTTTTTGCTACTACCGAAGATTACAAACGCCATATCCCAGGAAGGATAATCGGGATTTCAAAAGACATTAACGGAAATGATGCCCTCAGGATGGCACTGCAAACGCGGGAGCAACATATCAAACGTGAAAAGGCGACTTCAAATATATGCACTGCACAGGCTCTGCTGGCAATAATGGCAGGATTTTATGCCGTTTACCATGGCGAAGAAGGCATCAGAAATATCGCAACTGAAATCCACTTGAAAACCTCAATGCTGGCAGAAGCACTGAAGAGTTTTGGAGTTAAACAATTGAATAAACACTTTTTCGACACACTGCTTATTCAACTTCCTGAAAATGTTTCTTCCCAATCAGTGAAAGAAACAGCAATCAAACACGAGGTTAACTTCAGGTATTTCGCAGATGGAATACATATCGGAATAAGCATTGACGAAACCACTTCTTACCACGACCTAAAACTGGTTGCTGCACTTATTGCATCAGTTTATGGAATAGAAAAATTTGAGTTTGGTGAAACGAGCCTGAAAAACAATTTACCCGAACAATTAAAGAGGACTTCCCATTTCCTGCAACATCCTGTTTTTAATAGTTATCAGTCAGAAACCGAAATGATGCGGTATTTGAAAAAGCTGGAAAATAAGGATATTGCTTTGAACCGTTCAATGATACCACTTGGCAGTTGTACGATGAAGCTGAATGCGGTTTCGGAATTAATGCCCATTTCTTGGCCCGAATTCACTGAAATCCATCCGTTTGTTCCAGCAGACCAGGCAGAAGGTTACCTTGAGATCATCAAAGATATGGAGGAGATACTTTGTGAAGTTACCGGGTTCGCTGCAATATCATTCCAACCTAACTCGGGAGCTGCCGGAGAATATACCGGTTTGATGGTGATCAGGGAATACCAAAAAAGTATTGGACAAAATCACAGGGATGTTTGCCTGATCCCTGCCTCGGCACATGGAACCAATCCGGCAAGTGCTATCATGGCTGGAATGCGGGTGGTTGTTGTTAAAACCAATGATATTGGTGACATTGATATTGAGGATCTGAAAAACAAAGCAGAAGAACACAAAGAAAACCTTGCTGCAATCATGGTGACTTACCCATCGACGCATGGTGTATTTGAAGAAGGAATTTGTGAGGTGATCAATATTGTTCACAATAATGGCGGTCAGGTTTATATGGATGGTGCCAACATGAATGCACAGGTCGGACTGACAAGCCCGGGATTTATCGGTGCCGATGTTTGCCACCTGAACCTGCATAAAACATTTGGCATACCTCACGGCGGTGGCGGACCGGGTGTTGGGCCGATTGGTGTTGCCGAACATTTGAAGGCTTATCTTCCGGGCCATATCTTTGCCGAAACTGGTGGTTCAAAAGGGATACCGGCTGTGGCTGCAGCTCCTTTCGGTAGCGCCCTGGTTTTATTGATTTCATATGGTTATTTGAAAATGCTGGGTGGAAAAGGACTGACCGAAGCAACTCGAATCGCAATTCTTAATGCCAATTATCTGATCCATAAACTGAAAAATCACTATCCGATACTTTACACCGGCAAAAAAGGATATGTTGGCCATGAGATGATTCTTGATTGCAACCAGTTCAGCAAAACTGCTGATATTACCGTTGTCGATATTGCAAAAAGATTAATGGATTATGGATTTCATGCACCTACAGTTGCTTTTCCGGTTCATGGCACCTTAATGGTTGAGCCTACTGAAAGCGAATCGCTAAACGAACTCAATTATTTCGCAGATGCATTAATTCAAATTCGTAAAGAAATAAAGGAAGTTGAAGAAAGCAAGGCAGAGAAAAAGAACAATGTGGTATCAAACGCACCACATACTGCCGAAATGGTAATTTCGGATGATTATAGCTTACCATACTCCAGGGAAAAAGCAGCCTATCCGCTTGAATGGGTTCGCATCAACAAATATTTTACTCCTGTTGCCAAAATTGACGATGCATTTGGCGACCGTAATTTGTGTGCTTGTTTGCCGATGAAGGCTTATGAAGAGACGGGTTCTGTAATTGAGATAAAAGAGGTGTGACCCCTTTGTCCGTTTTCCATACCATTGCAATTGTAACGGATAACGCTATGCTGCGTACCGCATTTAATATTATATACTTTTCTGCTTACATAAATATTTAATTATAGTACATAAACTTCATATTTACAACTAATTGCGGTATGCAGTATGAGCGCATGTTGGCGTTTCGTTGTTTATTTATATCTCATGTACTTATTCTAATAATACGGATTATTTTTTTCCTTTGAAAATACTCGTAGGCAACAATATTTGAGCCTGTACCCGCCATTGCCATTCGGGGCCAAAATCTGGCCGCACTACATTGTAATACAATTGGGTTTGCAGGTTTAAGGGGAGTTTTCCGCCAAGCATCACCAACTTACCACCTCCTGCTCCCAATGGAACTATCCACCGGTTTTCAGAATCAGCAGTCCAGTCGGCAGTAATGATGGGCGCACTGTTTACATACCAGCCTTTACCGAGTTGACGCACAATAAATATATTCACAAGCATGTGGTTTACATCATCACGATCTGAGTTACAAGCAAATGACCATGCATTATTTATTAGTGCTCCAAAAGTCCAGTCGCCAGGTTGAGCCATTAATACAAGTGACGGTCCGGCACTCCATTTTTGGCTACCTCGAATACTACCACCAGTAGGCAATTCAACAACAGGACCAAAACCCCACATCAATCCTTTGCTTTCAGGAACATAAAATCCTGAGAATACAATATCTGCCAATCCCGATGATTCCATACCACTCTCTTGCGAAAAATCAGGAATAGATACAATAGGCATAACAGTTCGTGTAATAAATTTACCTCCAAATAAAGGAATTACAGGTTGAATGTTCAATATATTCACATTCCGGTTATGCGGGCCATAATTCATGTTTAAATTATTTTGAAATGGAAAACTCATCAAATCTGCCAATGGATTTGCAGCAGCTTTTGATAATTCTTCCTTGGATTGTTGGGCATTTGCAGAGAAAACCCCAAGTATCATTATTAAAAATATTAGTTTAATTGTTTTTATTGCTTTGTAAATTATATTTATAAGTAATTATTGTAAAACAGTTCGTTAACAATATGGTTGCTACAGACGATGCGTTAGCACTGTCGGCAGCAACCAATTATTAGTTGATCTCAATCAATGGTTGAATAGTCATCATAAATAGTTTCTAGTCAATATATTTAATATTGATCTTCTCGATCTTGCCGTTAAACTTAAATGGCGCTCTATCAAGGTAATCCAGTGCCACCGGTGAACCAAAGTCTACCCCAATATCAAAGGTTTCTGATGCACCATGACCACCTGGGACAGACCGTTCTATACGACCTTGCCCAACTTCTTTCCCATTGACTCTCAAAGTAAGTGTAGCCGGAGCAAGACGCTCTTTCGTATCATATTTTGTCTCTACTTCAATTTTAACTTTTCCCGTAGGGATAGCTGATGCAGATGAAACCTTATAACGGTTTAGCGTCATCGCATTGTATTCAGCTTTTAAGATA
>JAUVKF010000088.1 GCA_030596395.1 Chlorobiota bacterium
TTTTGGAACCCAAACAATATGATAGTCACATTTGTATACAACATGTGACAACTTTTTATATTTACTCATATGGCAAAGTTAAGGCATAGCCGACAGAACATTACCACCGTCAAAGACGGTGGGTTTTTAAGTTAAACTAAATAAATCTGAAATCTTTTCCCAGGTAAACTGCAGAATCACCTAAAATTTCTTCAATTCGTAAAAGTTGATTGTATTTGGCAATCCTGTCGGAACGACTTGCTGATCCGGTTTTTATCAAACCTGTGTTTAGCGCAACAGCAAGATCAGCAATGGTAGTGTCTTCAGTCTCACCTGAGCGATGACTCATTACTGAAGTATACCCATTTCTTGTGGCCATCTCAACAGCGTTGATGGTCTCAGTTAATGTTCCGATCTGGTTTACTTTAATAAGGATTGAATTTGCTATACCTTTTTCAATGCCACTGGTTAAGCGTTCGGTATTTGTAACAAATAGATCATCACCAACAATCTGAATCTTTTCACCCATCTTATCAGTCATTAATTTCCATCCGTCCCAATCATCTTCTGCCATACCATCTTCAATTGATATGATGGGATACTTCTTAATCCAATTGTTCCAATAATCAACCATCTCTGCAGGGGTTAATTTATCTCCTGTTGACCATTTAAGGTGATATACATTTTCTTCAGGTATAAAATATTCTGATGATGCAGGGTCGAGTGCTAAATATATGTCTTCACCAACTTTGTATCCAGCTTTGTCAATTGCTTCAAGAATGACCTTAACAGCTTCTTCGTTTGATTTAAGGTTGGGAGCGAACCCTCCTTCGTCACCAACATTAGTTGAATGGCCGGCTTTCTTAAGTACCGCTTTCAAATTATGAAAGACTTCTGCACCCATTCTTATCGCATGGCTAAAATTATCAGCTCCGATCGGCATGATCATGAACTCCTGAAAATCGATGCTATTATCAGCATGCGAGCCACCATTTAAGATATTCATCATGGGAATTGGAAGTGTTTTTGCGTTTACGCCTCCAACATATCTAAACAGAAATTGATTTGTTTCCTGTGCGGCAGCATGCGCAGCGGCAAGGGAAACACCTAAAATTGCGTTCGCGCCAAGATTTGCTTTATTTGGTGTTCCATCCAACTCAAGCATCCGGTTATCAATATCAACCTGTTCGGTTACATAAAACCCTTGTAATTCTTCAGCAAGAACACTATTAACATTTTGCACAGCGTTCAGTACACCTTTTCCCAGGTATACGGCTTTGTCTCCATCTCTCAGCTCAACAGCTTCGTGCACACCGGTTGAAGCACCGGACGGAACCGCGGCACGACCCACAATACCGGTATCTGTAAACACGTCAACTTCAATAGTTGGATTACCCCTTGAATCTAAAATTTGTCTTGCATGAATATTGGCTATTTGGCTCATAATTTCATTTTTTAAATTAAGCGGCTAAAGTATAAAAAAACTTTTCACAATGACTGCTGACTATTCTGAGGAATTCGACGTTTGAACCCTCATCTAAAATAATCATAGTACAATGCTTTATGAAATCGTTTGCAATTCTTGCCTTAATCCTTGCAATCGAGTAGGAAGATAGGGATTATTTCCCTAACTGTCCTCTCACACCACCCTGCGTACGGTTCCGTACAGGGCGGTTCCTTAATTTACACTCTAACTTTTCGATAATAATCCATAATAAAGAGGTATCCTGCTTCTCTAAGACGTGCATTGGTAATTGTTCTACTCAAGATTGGGCTGTTGGCTGTATGCCAGTAGCCTTTTCTTGTGTTCGCAAATTCCCATGCCTTGTATTTAGGTATTCCCAATTTTATGAGGTTACGTAAACGGGTTCTTATTCGTTTCCATTGTTTCCAAATCACCATTCGTAAACGTCTGCGATACCATTCGTCTATCTTTAATAACGGACTTTGCATATCGGCAAACTTAAAGTAATTGACCCAACCCCTGATAAAGGCTTTGAGCTTCTCCTTTCGTCTTGCATTGCCCCAACCATTGCTTCTCGATGTGAGAACTCTTATTTGCTCTTTCATCTTTGCAAGGCTCTTCGGGTGTACCCGTAGCCGTCCTTTGCCTTTGTTGACATAGAACGAATAGCCCAAAAATTTAATCCTTGAGACATAAGCTACTTTCGTCTTTTCCTTGTTGACCTTGAGATACAATTTCTCTTCAATAAACAACACAATACTTGTAAGCACACGGCTTGCGCTACGTTTACTTTTGGTGAAAATCACCAAATCATCTGCATAGCGAACAAAACGGTGCCCTCGATGTTCTAGCTCTTTATCCAACTCGTTAAGCATAATATTGCTCAGTAGTGGACTTAAAGGACCACCCTGTGGAACACCCATTTTTGTTTGTTCAAACTTGTTGTGTACTATAACACCTGCATTTAGATATTTATGGATAAGGGAAACTACCCGACCATCTTTTACAGTTCTTGATAGAACTTCTATCAGTTTACCCTGGTTCACTTTATCAAAGAACTTCTCTAAATCTATATCAACAGCGTATTTATAACCTGCTGTGATATTTTCCTTACTCTTTTGTAAAGCCTGGTGTGCACTGCGCCTTGGTCTAAAACTGTAACTATTGTCTGAAAACTGCTTCTCATAAATTGGCGACAAGACTTGCATGATTGCTTGTTGTATCACTCTGTCAACTACTGTTGGGATACCAAGCAACCTCTTTTTAATGTTGTCTTTGGGTATTGCTACCCTTCGGACTGGATTAGGACGGTATGTACCATCCAATATGGAGCTTATTAACCATCCCTTGTTTTGAACAAGATAATCTTTTAAAGATTCGACTTCCATCTTGTCCACTCCTCCGCTTCCTTTATTGGCTTTTACTCGTTTAAAAGCTAAGTTCAGATTTGTTGGAGACAGGATTTGCCCTAGTAATCCATATTTCGTTGAGTTAAAATTTGTGATGTTGTTTTCAGTTATCCACATGAAAGTCTGCGCTCCTGAATATTCTTCGAGTTCTGCTCTATCCTTTTTCAGGCAGCTATCTTGCGATATTTTCTGCTTTCTCCCTTTCATCCGGTAGCATTCATTTACTATCACTTGTTAAGGTTCAGTCCTTCCCAATTTTATGTCGTTTAATTGGTACTATGACTTCGGCTGACTTCTCACGGTAAATCTTATTTCAACCATCGCAAACTTTTCGTGTACAATGTCCGTGAAACCTCCCGTGGTAAGGTCTATAACTTTCTTTCCATGTAACCGCATTATTTACACCTTGATTTTCTGTGTAGTTATCGGACTTCGTTTTGTTTAGTAAACTCATCCAAATCAAGTATGCCTGATAATATTCGTGTTCCTCGGTTCGGAAATTTGCCTTAAGCTTCCTTCAGATTCCACCTCACGATGGACACCCTTGCTCTCAGATAGCGGTTGGAAACTACAATCCCCCACAGTGGACTTGCACCACCTAGTTATTGACCATGCACGACATACTAAAAAAAAAGGATGAAACCTCGTGGTTCCATCCTTTTTTACCAATAATGAATGAAAAAACTATTTTTCTTCCTTTTCTTTCCCCTCGTCAGTTTTTTCTTCTTTAGTAGCTTTTTTAGTTTCTTCCTTTTTAGCCGCTGGCTTTTTAGTATCGGATTTGGTTTTCGCTTCCTTTTTAGCTACTTCTTTTACTTCTACCTTTTCTTCAGCCTTCGTTTCTTCAGCTTTCACCTCTTCCTGAATCTCTTTTTTCTCAGCTTTTGGCTCTTCTTTAACTTCTTTCTTTTCAGCAACAGCCTCTTCTTTTACAGCTTCAACTGGTTTTTCTTCTTCAACCGTGGCTTCAACTTCAGGTTTAGTTTCTTCTACAACTTCAGTTGCAGCAACCGGAGCAGATTGCTCAGTGGTTTGCTTTTTGCTACCACCCCGACGTCTCCGGGTTGATTTAGTTTTCTTGCTTGATTTTTCAGAAATCAGGTTTTCGTTATAGTCAACTAGCTCGATCATTGCCATTTCAGCATTATCACCTAAGCGGTTACCGAGTTTTATAATGCGTGTGTATCCACCAGGGCGATCGCCTATTTTAGCAGAAATTTCACGGAATAATTCGGTTACTGCATACTTATCCTGAAGGTAGCTAAAAACAACACGACGTGAATGAGTTGTATCATCTTTTGCTTTTGTGATCAATGGCTCAACATATGTCCTGAGTGCTTTTGCCTTGGCCACAGTTGTGTTAATCCTTTTATGTAAAATCAGAGAAGTTGCCATATTTGACAACATGGCTTTCCTGTGTGAACTTGTTCTTCCCAAATGGTTAAAACTCTTTCTGTGTCTCATCTCGCTTAATCCTTATCTAATTTAAACTTGGCTGTATTCATTCCAAACTCAAGGCCTTTTGTATTAACCAATTCATCGAGTTCAGCAAGTGACTTTTTACCGAAATTTCTAAATTTCAATAAATCGTTCCTGTTGTATGCGACCAACTCTCCCAGTGTTTCTACATCAGCTGCTTTAAGGCAATTCAATGCACGAACTGAAAGATCCATATCAACTAACTTGGTTTTTAATAATTGACGAACATGTAATGTATTTTCGTCAAATTCTTCAGTAACTGATCTCTCCTCGGCTTCAAGCGTAATTTTCTCATCTGAAAATAACATGAAGTGATGAATAAGAATTTTGGCGGCTTCTTTTAATGCATCTTTTGGATGGATTGATCCGTCAGTCTGAATATCGATGACCAATTTTTCGTAGTCAGTTTTTTGTTCAACCCTGTAATCTTCAATGTGATATTTAACATTTTTGATCGGCGTGTGGATAGAGTCGATTGCCACGGTTCCAACAGCTGCGTTCGGGTCTTTATTTTCTTCGGCCGGAATATAACCCCTACCTTTGGTAACAGTTAATTCCATGCTTAATTTTACTGATGGGTCGAGTTGGCAAATTACTTCATCAGGGTTAAGCACCTGAAAAACGGAAAGGAATTTATTAATGTCCCCAGCTTTAAAAACCTCCTGATCACCAATCACGATATTTACCTTTTCATTGGTTTCGTTATCGATTTGCTGTTTAAAGCGGATTTTTTTGAGGTTCAAAACAATTTCGGTTACATCTTCAACAACACCTTCGATAGTTGAAAACTCATGAACTACTCCATCGACTTTGATATTAGTAATTGCATATCCTTCAAGAGAAGAAAGTAGGATCCTTCTTAAAGCATTGCCTATTGTCATACCAAAACCAGGTTCTAACGGACGAAATTCAAATGATCCGCTGAACTCATCGGCTTCATTCATGATAACCTTATCAGGCTTTTGAAATGCTAATATTGCCATAATATATTTTGTGCTTAATAGTTTCGAATGATATTAATTCTTATTTACTATACAACTCAACAATAAGTTGTTCTTTGATATTCTCCGGAATTTCTTCCCGGGAAGGATAATTAAGGAATTTACCCTGAAGTTTTTCTTCATCCCATTCAAGCCATGAGAAAGTTTTTCTGCTACTTAATGAATCGGTAATTGCAGCCAGGCTTTTCGATTTTTCGCGTACACCAACAATATCCCCTTCGCGAACACTAAATGAAGGAATATTAACAACATTACCATTAACTGTAATGTGTCGATGCGAAACAAGTTGACGGGCAGCCGCCCTTGTAAGAGCGATACCGAGCCTGAAAACGACATTGTCTAAACGTGCTTCGATAAGCTTAAGGAGGTTTTCACCTGTAATTCCTTTTTTCCTTGATGCTTGATCAAATATATTACGGAATTGTCTTTCCAAAATACCGTATGTGTATTTTGCTTTTTGTTTTTCCTGAAGCTGAATACCATATTCCGATTGCTTCCTTCTCCTTTTCATATTACCATGCTGTCCGGGAGGGAAGTTTTTCTTGTCAAGGAATTTGTCAGGTCCGTAAATAGGGTCGCTAAATTTTCTAGCGATCTTCGATTTTGGGCCAATATATCTTGCCATTGTTATTTAATTTGTCGATTAACGATTTAATAGTTATGGTAATTATACCCTTCTTCTTTTTGGAGGACGGCATCCGTTGTGCGGTAATGGAGTTACATCAACAATTTCCATAACTTCAATACCCGATGAATGGATTGTACGTATTGCTGACTCCCTGCCTGATCCGGGGCCTTTTACATAAACCTTTACTTTACGTAAACCAAGGTCGTATGCAACTTTTGAACAATCTTCAGCCGCCATTTGCGCTGCATAAGGGGTATTCTTTTTTGAGCCTCTAAAACCCATTTTACCCGAAGATGCCCAGGATATAACCTGTCCTGCATCATTTGTTAAAGAAACAATGATATTGTTGAAAGAAGCTTTAACATAAGCTCTTCCGGAAGGTTCAACCTTAACTACCCTTTTCTTTGTACTTCTGGTTCTTTTTGCCATCGATTATAATATTACTTGACTTATTTACTATTTAATAGCCTTTTTCTTGTTGGCAACAGTTTTTTTCCGGCCTTTGCGTGTCCGTGCATTATTTTTGGTGCCCTGACCACGAACCGGTAATCCGATACGATGCCTGATGCCCCTGTATGTACCAATATCCTGCAAACGCTTGATATTCATTTGGATTTCGGAACGAAGCTCACCTTCCACCTTGACGGTGTCGCCAATTACTGTACGGATGCTGTTTTGCTCATCGTCCGTCCAATCCTGTGCTTTTTTATCCCAGCTTACTTCGGCTTTGGTCAAAATCTTTTGTGCTGCACTTCTGCCAATGCCAAAAATATAGGTCAGGGCAATTTCGCCTCTTTTTTTATCCGGGATATCAACTCCAGCAATTCTAGCCATAATTTTACTTTTTATTGTTTATTATCAGTTACCTGATTATCCTTGTCTTTGTTTAAACCTAGGATTTTTCTTGTTAATAATGTACAATCTTCCCTTGCGACGAACAATTATGTCTTGCGGGGTTCTTTTCTTTATTGATGCTCTAATTTTCATTGTTGCACTATTTGTATCTGAACGTAATTCTTCCTTTTGTCAGGTCATATGGAGACATTTCAAGTTTTACACGGTCGCCTGGTAATATTTTAATATAATGCATCCGCATCTTACCGGAAATATGAGCAGTAATAATATGCCCATTCTCCAGCTCAACACGAAACATAGCATTGCCTAACGATTCAATTACCGTTCCATCTTGTTCTATCGACTGTTGTTTTGCCATATGATTGACTATCTTATATCTAATACTTCTTCAATATATTCAAAAGTTGACAATATGTCTGCCTTTCCATTTCTAACTGCAACATTGTGTTCAAAATGTGCCGAAGGTTTCGAATCAGCCGTCCTGATTGTCCATCCATCAGCATCCTGTGCTACTTCTTTTCTTCCAAGGTTGATCATTGGTTCAATAGCTAATACCATTCCTGATTTTAACTTTGCTCCCGATCCTCTTCTGCCATAATTCGGCACTTCGGGTTTTTCATGTAATTTCCTTCCAACACCGTGACCAACCAGATCCCTTACAACCGAATAACCAAACCCTTCACAATATTTTTGAACAGCATTTCCAATATCTCCAATCCGCTTACCGGCAACTGCCTGTTCGATGGCAAGATATAGCGACTCTTTTGTGCGTTCAAGTAGTTTTTGCGTTTCCTCATTTACCTCTCCCACCGGGAAGGTATAAGCAGAATCACCATAAAACCCATTCATAAATGTGCCACAATCAATCGATGCAATATCTCCATCTTTCAGTACCCGGTCTCCCGGAATACCATGAACTACCTCATCGTTTACCGATATACAAAGTGTAGCAGGAAATCCTCCATATCCTTTGAAACCGGGTTTTGCTCCATGATCGCGGATAAAAGTTTCCGCTACCTGATCAAGTTCCCTGGTTGTAACACCTGGTTTGATCAGTTTGGCTACTTCGGCTAAAGTTTTTCCAACAAGTAAAGAACTCTGTCGTTGTATTTCAATCTCTTCGTCTGTCTTAATAGGTATCATCCGAAGAATTTGATTTACATACTAAATGCTGACCTGCCTTTTATACGTCCTGATTTGGTTAAACCATCATAGTGACGCATTAACAGGTAGCTTTCAATTTGTTGCAATGTATCGAGTACCACACCTACCAGAATCAACAAAGAAGTACCGCCATAAAACTGCGCAAACGAACTGTTAACACCTGCAATCATTGCAAATGCAGGCATGATGGCGATAACTCCCAGGAATATTGATCCCGGCAAAGTAATACGTGATAATATATTGTCTAAGTATTCTGCAGTTTTTTTGCCTGGTTTTATGCCAGGAATAAATCCCCCGTTCTTCTTCAGGTCATCAGCCATTTGATTTGGGTTAATGGTGATGGCTGTATAGAAATATGTAAACAGGATGATCATTACAAAAAATGTAAAGTTGTACCAGAAACCAGTATAATCTGCAAACGCTGCTGCAAATCCTGATAATGCTTCCGAATTAGCAAAACCCACCAGTGTTATGGGTAAAAACATGATGGCCTGTGCAAAGATGATCGGCATTACACCGGCTGAATTCACTTTTAAAGGTAAATACTGGCGTACACCACCATACTGTTTGTTTCCGACTATTCTTTTCGCATACTGAACAGGTACCCTGCGTGTTCCCTGCACCAGTAATATGGTAAACAGGATAACAAAAATCAGGATTACTATTTCCAACAAGAAATAAACCAATCCGCCCCCGATCGGTCCCATTTTTGAAACAAATTCCTGAACAAGAGACACCGGAAGACGTGCAATGATTCCTATCATGATAATGAGTGAAATACCATTACCAATCCCTTTATCGGTAATCTTCTCACCAAGCCACATTACAAACAAAGTTCCTGTGATCAGGATAACTGTTGATGACATCCAAAAATAGAATGGAGGAGATGTAACTGCGGAGCTAAAAGGAGTAATCGCTTCAGCGGGCAACTGCGATACTATATTAGCAATATATGCTGGTGATTGTAATGCAACAATGATTACAGTTAAATACCTGGTAATCTGATTAATCTTTCTTCTTCCACTTTCACCTTCACGCTGTAACCTTTGAAAGTATGGAATTGCCATACCCAAAAGCTGGATAACGATAGAAGCTGAAATATAGGGCATGATACCCAATGCAAAAATCGAAGCATTGGAGAATGCTCCTCCAGAAAACATATTTAGCAATCCCATTAAACCGGAGCTGCCCTGCTGCTGGAGATTGGAGAGCATATGGGGATCAACACCGGGCAATACAACGTATGAACCCAGGCGGTAGATCAGGATAATACCTAAAGTATAAAGAATCCTGTTCCTTAACTCTTCAATCTTATATATATTCCTTATGGTCTCGATTAATTTCCTCATCTAAACTTAAATTTTGGTGGCTTTTCCACCTTGTGCTTCAATTGCCGAAATAGCTGATTTTGAGAAAGCATGAGCTGTAACATCAAGCTTTGCTTTCAATTCGCCCATGCCTAAAATCTTGATCAGATCATTTTTACCGGCCAAACCGTTTTCGATCAATACTTCCTGATTTACGGCTTTAACTTTTTTATCTTCAACCAATTTTTGGAGGGTACTTATATTAATTCCCCTGTACTCAACACGATTGATGTTTCTAAACCCGAATTTAGGAACCCTTCGGAACAATGGCATTTGCCCGCCTTCAAAACCACTTTTACGTTTGTAACCTGATCTTGATTGAGCACCTTTGTGACCTTTTGTAGAGGTACCACCACGTCCTGAACCTTCACCACGGCCAATCCTTTTCTTGTTCTTAACAGAACCTTTTGCAGGTTTAAGATTACTTAAATCCATTTGCTTTATGCTTTAATTTCTTCGACCTTCAATAAATGTTTCACTTTATCAATCATACCAAGTACCTGGGGGCTTGTTTCCATTTCCCGGGACTGGTGCAATTTTTTGATACCAAGAGCCCTCAATGTCAGTTTCTGACGTTTAGGCCTTCTGATAGCGCTTCTAACCTGTGTAATTCTAACTTTACTCATTTTTAAGTTTCCTTTATCCGTTAAAAACAGTATCCAATTCAACACCACGTATTTGAGCAATGGTGTACGGATCACGCATTTTTGACAATGCATCAATTGTTGCTTTAACAACTGAATGCGGATTTGATGATCCTTTTGATTTTGCCAATACGTCTTTTACACCTACACTCTCAAGTACCGCACGCATAGCACCACCGGCAATAACTCCTGTACCAGGTGTAGCAGGTTGAATATAAACCCTAGCGCCGCTGAACTTACCTGTTTGTTGGTGTGGCAAAGTACCTTTCAATACCGGTACTTTTATCAAATGTTTTTTGGCATCGTCAATACCTTTAGCTATAGCTGACGTAACCTCTTTGGCTTTACCTAAACCATATCCAACAACACCATTTTCGTTACCAACAACTACAATGGCTGAAAAGCTGAATGTACGTCCACCTTTGGTTACTTTGGTTACCCTTTGAATACTTACCAGCCTGTCTTTAAATTCAATCTCGCTGGATTTAACTCTTTTCACGTTTGTGTTCGACATAGTTCTTAAAATTTAAGTCCACCTTTTCTGGCAGCTTCAGCAAGAGATTTTACCCTGCCATGATACAAATAACCGTTTCTATCAAATACCACATTCTCGATACCTGCACTTTTGGCTTTTTCAGCAACCAGTTTTCCTACTTTTTCTGCCTGTTCAATCTTGTTGCCTTTTTCATCAATGCTTTTATCTCTTGAGGATGCAGAAGCAAGAGTGGTTCCACTCTGATCGTCAACAAGCTGAACATAAATCTGTTTGTTGCTTCTGAATACAGTCATGCGCGGCCTGTCGGAAGTACCGTTCACGGACTTCCTGATCCTCATCTTGATTTTGATTCTGCGATTTACTTTTTTATTCTTTACTCCCATTTCTGTAGGGTTTTTTCTGTTTTCAGATTATCTAAGTTATTATTTCTCGGCAGCTGCTTTACCAAGTTTCTTCCTGAGTACTTCACCCTGGAACTTAACGCCTTTACCTTTGTAAGGTTCAGGTGGACGAATTGAACGAATTTTAGCGGCTACCATTCCCAGCAACTGTTTGTCAAACGACTGTATTTTGATCAATGGATTTTTACCTCTTTCAATAACAGTTTCCACCTTAACCTCCGGGGGTAATTCAAGAAAAATGTGGTGTGAATACCCTAGTGACAGATCAAGTAGCTGACCTTTAAGATCGGCCTTGTAACCAACACCAACCAATTCGAGTGCAGTAGAAAATCCTTCTGTAACACCCTGAACCATGTTATTGATCAAAGCCCTGTATAATCCATGCTTCGATTTATGATCTTTGCTTTCGGTTGCACGTTCTAATACAACAGAACCATCTTCCTGTTTTACCTTTATAGCCGGATCAATCAATTGTTCAAGCTCACCCAGTTTACCTTTAACAGTTACCCTGTTGGTATCTGAGATTTTTATTTCTACACCTTCCGGAATAGTAATTGGTAATTTTCCTATTCGTGACATTTCTATCTCCTGTTTAACTTACGTAACAAATTACTTCGCCTCCTATATTCAAACTGCGTGCTTCTTTATCAGTAATCACACCTCTTGAGGTAGATAAGATGGCGATACCCAGTCCGTTCAAAACGCGTGGCAACTCGTTAGCATTTACATACTTACGCAAACCTGGTGTTGAAACACGTTCTAATTTGGTGATAGCAGCTGTTTTTGTAACAGGGTGATATTTCAAAGCTATTTTAATCTTTCCCTGTACTGCTGCTTCATCATCAAATTTATAGTTAAGGATATACCCTTTCTCAAAAAGGATTTTTGTAATACCTTTTTTCAAATTCGAAGAAGGAACTTCTAACATTCTGTGGTTTGCAGCCACCGAATTCCTTATTCTTGTTAAAAAATCTGCAATTGGATCAGTTATCATCTGATTTTAATATTTTATAATTATTACCAACTGGTTTTTTTCACTCCCGGAATTAAACCTTTCAAAGCCATTTCACGGAAATTAATTCGTGAAACACCAAACTGCCGCATGTATCCTTTTGGCCTGCCGGTAAGCTGGCAGCGATTATGAACACGTACCGGTGATGCATTACGTGGAAGTTTTTGT
>JAUVKF010000096.1 GCA_030596395.1 Chlorobiota bacterium
CTATTTCTAACACCATATTTCGTGATAATTGGACTCCCACAGTGAAAGCATTTTTTTTATTCATAACCTTTGACTTGTATCAAAACAATACGTATAAACGCTTTCAGAGGTTTTTACCAACCATTTTGTCCATTAAGCCTAGATTAATGATAATCAGAATTGGAATAGTTAAAATTATGGTTTTCATCCGGTTTTGTGATCGGCGAAAGTTACGAAAAAATAATAGTGGTTTGGAGTTTTTTCGTAAAGACTCTACCCTCATTATAAAAATCCAAATTACAAAACTCAAATTCCAATTAAATTCAAACAATCATATTTCAATCATCAAAATAATTTGTTCAACATGTTTGGATATTGATCATTGAGTTTTGGTTTTTATTTGAGATTTGTTATTTGGGATTTGTTTTTTAAGTTAAAATTAAGATGGGTGAGTTTTTCGGAGAAAAATTTTCTGGACACCTCTTGGTTTTCTAACAAATGTTCTTACCTTTGCAGCCCGTTTTGGTAGAATAGTATTAAACCTACTGAAACAGTTGTAGTTATAGGGACCTGACAAGGTAAAACACTATAGGTTCCAACACAACTCAAAGTTCAAAGAACAGGGTTGTGTTGTTTAAAGGTCGAAAGACCAACCCTTCCTTGTCAAAATTCCCTGAAATTATAACAGAAAAAGGTTCATTGTAAAGAATTTATACTTTTGCGCCCGCTTAAAAATTTTGGGCGACAGAAATTAATAAAGATCAATATGCCGACTATACAACAGTTAGTAAGAAAAGGACGCAAGAAACTTGTTGATAAAAGCAAGTCACCTGCATTGGATGCATGTCCGCAACGCCGTGGTGTTTGTGTTAGGGTTTACACAACTACACCAAAAAAACCAAACTCAGCAATGCGTAAAGTTGCCAGGGTAAGGCTTACAAACCATAAAGAGGTGAATGCGTATATCCCGGGTGAAGGTCATAATCTTCAGGAGCATTCTATCGTGATGATCCGCGGAGGCCGTGTTAAAGATTTACCAGGTGTTCGTTATCACATCATTCGTGGAGCACTTGATACTTCGGGTGTTGAAGGACGTACCCAACGCAGGTCAAAATATGGAACCAAGCGCCCTAAGAAATAAAATGTTGAATAGCATAAGCTCGATATAACATGAGAAAATCAAAACCGAAAAAAAGAATTATTCTTCCTGATCCAAGATATAATGATGTGTTGATAACCAAGTTTGTGAACAACATTATGTTGCAGGGGAAGAAGAGTACTGCATACAAGATTTTCTACGAAGCAATGGATATTGTTTCAGAAAAATCCGGTGAAGACCCAATCGAAGTTTGGAAAAAAGCTCTTGCTAATGTAACTCCAGCAGTTGAGGTACGAAGTCGTCGTATAGGCGGAGCTACTTTTCAGATTCCAGCTGAGATCCGTTCCGGGCGTAAGATGTCAATCGGGATGAAAAACCTGATCAGTTTTTCTCGTAAACGTCACGAAAAAAGTATGGGCCAAAAATTGGCCGGAGAAATTTTAGCCGCTCATAAAGAAGAAGGAGCTGCTTTTAAGAAGAAAGAAGATACACACAGAATGGCAGAAGCGAACAAGGCATTCTCCCATTTCAGGTTTTAATCAAGATAAAACCATAATACAATATATTAAACAGGTATAAAACAAATGACAGTCCAGTCGAACATAACAAACAATTTGAACCGTACCCGAAATATCGGGATCATGGCTCATATTGATGCTGGCAAAACCACCACAACCGAGCGTATTTTGTTTTATACCGGAAAGAACTACAAAATAGGCGAGGTACACGATGGTGCGGCCACAATGGATTGGATGGTACAGGAGCAGGAAAGGGGCATTACCATTACCTCAGCGGCTACAACTGTTTATTGGGACCTGTTCAACAAAAGATATAAGATTAATATTATTGATACACCTGGCCATGTTGATTTTACCGTTGAAGTTGAACGTTCATTAAGAATACTTGATGGGGCGGTTGCTTTATTTTGTGCAGTTGGTGGTGTTGAACCTCAATCGGAAACTGTTTGGCGTCAGGCAAATAAGTATAACGTGCCTCGCATAAGTTTAGTAAATAAAATGGACAGGGCAGGTGCTGATTTCTTTGCAGTTGTTGAGCAAATGAAAGAAAGACTGGGTGCAAATCCGGTGCCTATTCAAATACCTATTGGAGCAGAAGAAGAGTTTATAGGGGTAGTTGACCTGGTAAAAGACAAGGCATTTGTTTGGGATGATACCGATAAAGGCGTAACCATCCGTGAGATCCCGATTCCAGAGGACCTTGAGGAGGTTACCCAGGAATATCGTATGAAAATTATCGAAGGCGTTGCTGAAGAAAGCGATGAATTATTGGAAAAATTCATGCTTGATCCCCACTCTATTACTGAGGAGGAAATGATCAATGTCATCCGAACTTCAACGCTAAACATGGAAATTACTCCTGTAATGTGTGGTTCAGCATTTAAGAACAAAGGTGTTCAGATGTTGTTAAATGCAATCATTGAGTTTTTACCCAGCCCTTTAGATGTTCCGTCAGTTGTAGGTATAAATCCGAAAAATGACCAGGAAGAAAGAAGAAACGCCGATCCGGGTGATCACTTTAGCGCACTGGCTTTTAAAATTGCGACTGATCCGTTTGTAGGTCGTCTTGCATTCTTCAGAGTTTACTCTGGTACATTAAAAGCCGGTTCCTATGTTTATAATGTTTCAACAGGTAAAAAAGAACGCATCAGCCGCATCGTACAGATGCATGCCAACAAACAGGAGCCATTAGATAAAATTGAAGCCGGAGATATTGCTGCAGGTGTTGGATTTAAAACAATCCGGACAGGTGATACACTCACGGATGTGAAACATCCTGTTATTCTCGAGTCAATTACATTCCCCGATCCTGTTATCAGCATTGCAATTGAGCCGAAGACACAGAAAGATATAGATAAAATGACACTCGCACTGGCCAAGTTGGCTGAAGAGGATCCTACTTTTAAAGTAAAGACAGATGAGGATTCTGGTCAGACCATCATCTCAGGTATGGGCGAATTGCATCTTGACATTTTGGTTGACAGGCTTAAACGTGAATTCAACGTTGAAGCGAATATCGGTCAGCCACAGGTTTCATATAAAGAAGCCATCATCAGCAATGTTGAGTACAAAGAAGTTTATAAAAAACAAACCGGAGGTAGAGGTAAATTTGCTGATATCCAGTTCGAATTAGGGCCTGTTGACGATGGTGAGGAAGGACTCCAGTTTATTGATGAGGTCAGGGGTGGCAATATTCCAAGAGAGTATATTCCTTCGGTTAAAAAAGGTTTTAAGGCTGCTATGCAGAACGGTGTTTTAGCAGGATATCCTATTGAGAGCATGAAAGTCAGATTATTTGATGGCTCATTTCATGGCGTTGACTCTGACCAGCTTTCATTTGAGTTGGCAGCGAAAATTGGATTTAAAAATGCAGCACGCAAAGCAAAATCAGTTCTTCTGGAACCGGTTATGAAACTGGAAGTTGTTACTCCGGAAGATCATGTTGGTGAAGTTACCGGAGATTTGAATAAGCGTCGCGCTATAGTAGAAAATGTTACTGCGAAAGTAGGTTACCAGATAGTAAAAGCCAGGGTTCCTTTATCCGAAATGTTTGGATATGTAACCTCATTACGTTCATTAACTTCTGGTCGTGCAACATCAACAATGGAATTTGACAGTTATCAGCAAACAACTGTTGCGATAGCTGATGAAGTGATAAAGAAAGCAAGAGGTATAATTAGCTAATAAACAATTTAATAAAGTGAGCCAAAGAATTAGAATTAAACTAAAATCGTACGATCATAACCTGGTTGACAAGTCAGCAGAAAAGATCGTAAAAGCGGTGAAATCGACAGGGGCAGTTGTAAGCGGCCCTATTCCTTTGCCGACTCACAAAAAAGTGTTTACAGTAAACCGTTCAACTTTTGTTAATAAGAAATCAAGAGAACAGTTTGAATTGAGCACTTTTAAAAGGTTAATGGATGTATACAATTCAACATCAAAAACAATTGATTCTTTGATGAAACTGGAATTACCCAGCGGTGTCGAAGTTGAAATCAAAGTTTAAAACAAACGGCTTAAAGAATTATAATCATGTCAGGATTATTAGGTAAAAAAATAGGGATGACCAGCATCTTTGATGCGAATGGAAAAAATGTTCCGTGTACTGTGATTGAAGCTGGCCCGTGCGTTGTAACCCAGGTTCGTACTAAAGACGTTGATGGGTATGAGGCAATTCAACTGGCTTTTGAAGATAAAAAGGAAAAGCACACCAATAAAGCCGAATTAGGTCATTTTGCCAAAGCGAAAACAACGCCGAAAAGATACATGGCCGAGTTTACCCGTTTTGAAGAAAAGAAGAAGTTTGGTGACATTCTTAATGTAGATGTTTTTATCGAAGGCGAGTATGTTGATGTAGTTGGAACTTCAAAAGGTAAAGGTTTTCAGGGTGTAGTAAAACGTTATAATTTCCGTGGCGTGAATGATGCAACCCATGGTCAGCATAACAGATTAAGGGCTCCGGGATCTATCGGTGCTTCATCATATCCATCCAGGGTATTTAAAGGAATGCGCATGGCAGGCCGTATGGGTGGAAACCGTGTAAAACTGATCAACCTTCAGGTGATGAAGATTATTCCTGAAAAGAATGTTATCGTTGTAAAAGGAGCGGTTCCCGGTCCGAATAATTCATTAGTAATTGTAGAAAGATGGAGTTAGTAGTTCACAATATCAAAGGCGAAGCAACCGCAAAGAAGGTAAAACTCAACAAGTCCGTTTTTGGAATCGAGCCCAACGACCATGCTATCTATTTGGATGCGAAACATTATATGGCAGCGCAGCGTCAGGGAACCCACGATTCCAAAGAAAGAAGTGACATCATTGGAAGCCGCAAGAAAATAAAACGCCAGAAAGGAACAGGTACAGCACGTTTTGGCGATATTAAAAACCCGCTTTTCCGAGGTGGTGGCCGTGTTTTTGGTCCACATCCCCGCGACTATCGTTTTAAACTCAATAAGAAGACTAAAAAACTTGCTCGTTTATCAGCACTTAGTTATAAAGTCAAAGAAAAAGGGATTATGGTAATCGAGGATTTTAAACTCGATGCTCCTAAAACCAAAGATTTTATCCAAATCCTTGAGAGTTTAAAAGTAAATGATAAAAAAACACTACTTGTTTTAAGTGATAATGACAGCAATATATACCTGTCAGCCAGAAACCTTCAAAAAGCAAAGGTGACAAAAGCAGATTCGCTTAATACATATGAAATTCTAAACGCAAATAAAATATTGTTCCTTGAGAGTTCATTGAAGTCTTTTGAAGCAATGTTTACAAATAAATAAATCTGAAATAAGATGGGTATAATAGTAAAACCGATTATTACAGAGAAAATGACTGAAAAGGGCGAAAAGCTCAATCAGTTCGGTTTCATCGTAAACAAACACGCAAATAAACTTCAAATCAAATCTGAGGTTGAAGAGTTGTATGGCATAGAAGTACTTTCAGTTAATACGATGAATTATTCGGGTAAAAATAAATCGCGAAATAGTAAATCCGGAGTGATCTCAGGGAAATCAAATGCCTTCAAAAAAGCAATCGTGACTTTGGCAGAAGGTGAATCAATTGATTTCTTTAGCAATATTTAGAAGATGGCACTGAAAAAATATAAACCGACAACACCAGGTCAGCGCTTTAAATTAATTAGCGCTTTCGATGATATTACAACCGACAGGCCCGAAAAAAGCTTGGTCGCAGGTAAGAAAACCACTGGTGGACGAAACAACGAAGGAAGAATGACAATCCGCAATGTTGGCGGAGGTCATAAAAAGAAGTACAGGATCATCGACTTCAAACGTGATAAAGAAGGTGTACCCGGTAAGGTGAAGACTATTGAGTATGATCCTAACCGTACAGCACGTATTGCGTTGATTTACTATGCAGACGGCGAGAAACGATATATCGTAGCTCCTCATGGTTTGAAAGTAGGTCAGGAAATAAAAGCCGGTAAAGGCGTGTCTCCTGAAGTTGGTAATGCAATGTATTTGAACGATATTCCTTTTGGCACGATCATTCACAACATTGAATTACGTCCCGGACAGGGAGCAAAAATGGCAAGAAGCGCCGGTTCGTATGCCCAGTTGATGACCCGCGATGGCAAATTTGCTATCGTCAAGTTACCTTCAGGCGAAACCAGGATGATTCTTAAGACATGTAAAGCTACTATCGGGATGGTTTCAAATGTGGATCATGGTCTTGAAAAATCAGGCAAGGCCGGCCGAAACCGCTGGTTAGGTCGTCGTCCGCGTGTTCGTGGTGTAGCGATGAACCCGGTTGATCACCCAATGGGTGGAGGTGAAGGTAGAGCATCAGGTGGACACCCGCGTTCGCGTAAAGGGTTGCCTGCTAAAGGTTATCGAACCCGCTCTAAAAAGAAGGCCTCGAACAAATATATTGTTGAAAGAAGAAAGAAATAATTTTTGAAGGTTAAGAAAGATTAATATGAGCCGTTCATTAAAAAAAGGACCATACATCGATATTAAACTCGAAAAAAAGGTAATGGCCAATGTTGAGTCAGGTAAAAAAACTGTTGTTAAAACCTGGTCGAGAGCATCAATGATTTCTCCCGATTTTGTTGGACAAACAATTGCAGTCCACAATGGAAACAAATTTATCCCTGTTTATATCACTGAGAACATGGTTGGACATAAGCTGGGTGAATTTGCACCAACACGACTTTTCCGTGGCCACGCTGGTAAAAAGAATAAAGGAAACAAATAAATCACTGTTGAAAGATGGGATCTAGAAAACATATACGCGCCGAGCAAACTAAGGAGTTCAAAAAAACCCAATATGTTGCTCGTCTGAACAATGTACCAACATCACCACGCAAAATGAGGCTGGTTGCCGACCTTATCCGTGGTATGGATGCTGATAAAGCATTGTATGTATTGCAGTATACACGAAAAGAATCAGCTAAAAGATTATACAAGTTATTGCTTTCTGCAATTGCAAACTGGAAAGAAAAGAATGAAAGTGCAAGGTTGGAAGAAAATCAACTGTACATCAAAGAGATATATGTTGATAGCGGCAGAATGTTAAAAAGAATTCAACCGGCTCCTCAGGGAAGAGCACACAGAATCAGGAAACGTTCGAATCATGTAACACTGACTTTAGGAAACAGGATGCAGGTTGAACAGGCAGTGGTTGAAGAAACAGAAAAAAGCGAATAATAAAACAAACCTAATATAATGGGACAAAAGACTAATCCGATAGGGCTCAGGCTTGGAATCATCAGAGGATGGGATTCATACTGGTATGGCGGAAAGAATTTTTCGAAGAAACTGGTTGAAGACGACAAGATCAGAAAGTATCTGAACGCCCGTCTGACAAAAGCAGGTGTTTCAAAGATCATGATCGAAAGAACACTGAAACTTGTTACTGTTACCATCAATACAGCCCGCCCTGGTATTATTATTGGAAAAGGTGGCCAGGAAGTAGATAAGCTTAAAGAAGAGCTTAAAAAACTGACAGGCAAAGAAGTTCAGATCAATATTTCAGAGATCAAAAGACCTGAATTGGATGCACAGATCGTAGCTACCAATATTGCCAAACAAATTGAAGGCAGGATATCATTTCGACGTGCTATAAAAACTTCGATTGCTTCCAGCATGCGTTTAGGTGCTGAAGGCATTAAGGTGTTGATCTCAGGCCGATTAGGAGGAGCTGAGATGGCCCGTGCAGAGCAGTATAAAGAAGGTCGTATTCCATTGCACACACTGCGTGCTGATATTGATTATGCACTGGTGGAAGCACATACTACTTATGGTAGAATTGGTATTAAGGTATGGATCTTCAAAGGTGAAGTTTACGGAAAACCTGAAATCGTACCTACAACTATCGGTGGCGGAAAACAACAGCGTGGACCTGGCGGCCCAAAAGGTGGTGGTGGTCAAAGACAAAGAAGAAGAAGATAAACGAAACAGCTTTCGTAAATTATTTAATTTAAACAAGCATGTTACAACCTAAGAAAACAAAATACAGAAAACAGCAAAAAGGCCGCATGAAAGGCAATGCGATGCGCGGTAATCAGCTGTCTTTTGGATCATTTGGTATCAAGACACTTGAAGAAGGATGGATTACTGGTCGTCAGATAGAAGCTGCCCGTGTGGCCGTTACCCGTTACATGAAACGTGAAGGTCAAATCTGGATCAGGATTTTTCCGGACAAACCGGTTACCAAAAAACCTGCGGAGGTTCGAATGGGTAAAGGCAAAGGTGCTCCCGAATATTTTGTAGCAAGGGTAACCCCTGGCCGTATGATGTTTGAGGCTGAAGGCGTTCCATTGGAAATAGCCAAAGAAGCTTTAAGGCTTGCTGCACAGAAATTACCTGTTGTTACAAAATTTGTTGTTAGAAGAGACTACACTGAAGATAATTAGAAAAAATGAAACAGGAAGTAATACAAGAATTAAGTACAGCTGATATTGTTGAAAGGCTTGACGAGGAGCGTAAACACCTCACACGTTTGAAAATGAACCATGCTGTTTCACCATTGGATAATCCGCATCAGATCAGTACAAATCGCAAAACAATTGCACGACTTGAAACTGAACTGAGAAGCAGGGAAATTGAAGAAAATAACACTAAGTAACCAATAACAATGGAAAAAAGGAATCTTAGAAAAGAAAGAGTTGGGCTGGTTGTGAGCAACAAAATGGATAAATCCATTATAGTTCAGATCGTACGTAAATACAGGCATCCGGTCTATGGTAAGTTTGTCAGGAAGTCCAACAAATTTGTTGCCCACGACGAGAAGAATGATTGCAATATTGGCGATACCGTTCGAATTATGGAGACCAGACCATTGAGCAAGCGCAAAAACTGGAGATTAGTAGAAATTATTGAAAGAGCGAAATAATCATGATACAACAAGAATCAAGACTTGCAGTAGCTGATAACAGTGGAGCCAAAGAGGTGCTCTGTATCAGGGTCCTTGGAGGGACTAAAAGACGTTACGCATCCATTGGCGACCAGATTGTTGTGACAATTAAGAACGCTTTACCTTCGGGTAATATTAAAAAAGGTGCTGTTTCAAGAGCTGTTGTAGTAAGAACCAGAAAGGAAGTTCGCAGGAATGACGGTTCCTATATTCGTTTCGATGACAATGCAGTTGTACTGCTTAACCAGGCAGGAGAAATGATAGGCACACGTATTTTCGGGCCTGTTGCCAGAGAACTTCGTGAGAAACAGTATATGAAAATCGTTTCATTGGCACCCGAGGTGCTTTAATTGAAGAAAGATAATTAGTTATGGCTAAGTTGAGTATAAAAAAAGGTGATAATGTAATGGTGATTGCCGGAAACCATAAAGGGCAATCAGGGCGTGTGCTTTTTGTGAATACCGAAAAAGAAAGGGCTATCGTGGAAGGTGTAAATATGATATCAAAACACACAAGGCCTAATGCCGATAACCCAAAAGGAGGTATTGTTAAACAGGAAGCCGGGGTCCACATTTCAAACCTGAAGATCATTGATAAATCGGGTAAACCAACACGTGTTGGACGTAAAACCGATAATAAAACTGGTAAATCTGTTCGTTATTCAAAAAATACAGGGGAGGTGATTAAGTAATGAAACATCAACCGAGATTACATAAAAAATACTATAAGGAAATAGTTCCTGCACTGACCAAGAAATTTGAGTACAAGTCAGTTATGCAGGTTCCTAAGTTGACAAAGATCGCTATTAACCAGGGTATTGGTGCAGCGCTTACCGACAAAAAATTGATTGATGTCGGAATTGCTGAAATGGGTGCTATTACTGGCCAGAAAGCTGTGCCCACTATCTCAAAACGCGATGTGTCGAACTTTAAGCTCAGAAAAGGAAACCCAATAGGTGTACGAGTTACACTCCGTGGTGAAAAGATGTATGAATTCCTTGATAGGCTGGTAGCAGTGGCACTTCCACGTGTTCGTGACTTTAGAGGAATAAACGATAAGGGTTTTGATGGACGCGGTAACTATACCTTTGGTGTTCCTGAACAATTGATTTTTCCGGAAATCGAAATCGATAAGGTAACAATGATCAATGGAATGGACATCACGATAGTTACAACAGCAAAAACAGATGCAGAAGGATTTGCTTTGCTAAAAGAATTTGGATTACCATTTAAAAATCAAAATAAATAGATACACTTATGGCTAAAGAATCAATGAAAGCCCGGGAGGTAAAAAGACGCAGGATGGTTGAGCAATATGCAGCCAAGAGAGCGGAATTAAAGGAAGCAGGTGATTATGTGGCGTTGCAAAAACTTCCGAGAAACTCATCCAAAGTTCGTTTACATAACAGGTGTAATTTATCTGGAAGGCCAAAAGGCTATATGCGACAGTTTGGATTGTCCCGGATTAATTTCAGGGAAATGGCATTAAATGGATTGATACCCGGAATTAAACCTTTCAAAGCCATTTCACGGAAATTAATTCGTGAAACACCAAACTGCCGCATGTATCCTTTTGGCCTGCCGGTAAGCTGGCAGCGATTATGAACACGTACCGGTGATGCATTACGTGGAAGTTTTTGT
>JAUVKF010000071.1 GCA_030596395.1 Chlorobiota bacterium
CTTTATTAGATCATAAAGACTTCCTCAGTCTTGAAGATTTACAGTGGGTCAATAATGAAAAACTGCCAAAAACCACAGCAGATACTACTAACATGGATAAGGCTGATGAAAAGGCTTTGGAATTTATTGCAGAATCGTATACAGCAGAGCTGTTTCAAATTATTGAAGCGGGTATCAAAAAATTAAATGACCCTTCTGTAAATCCTCAAATCGCACAAACGTATCATGACAGCATTTTTAAAAAAGTAACCGAAGGAGAATTTGAAACAGCTGTGGTGTTTATAGATTACCTGGCTGAATGGAGTGGAAACCAGAATATCCTGAAGATCAAAACAGCAGAACCAGACTTTTTTACAGAGTTCGACGAGAAACTACAATTCTTTAACAGAGTATTTGAAATGGAAGACTACAGTCAATACGTTGAAATGCCCGGTTTAATAACGGAAACAAACTCACTGGTATTAAAAGGAAACAGTGTAAGCTGGAAAGTTCAGAACCTGTATTTTCTTTTTAGTGATTATGAAATGCATGTCGAATCAAGGGTAGTGAATTACTGGGCATTTATTCTTTCAGGTATCGTGCTGCTGATGCTTGTAGTAATTCTGGTTGTAAAGGCTTTTAAAAATAAAGGGTAAAGGGGATAGGGGTTATTTTATGTCAGTAATTTTTAAATCATCAAAGTAGGTTACTGCGTCCGCTTTTGTCCAAAAGCCGACCTTGCCTGATTCCGGAAAAGTATCATCCCGAACCTCAAATATTTGTTTGTTATTGAGGTAAACAGTAAATAAGTTATCCTGTACTGTTAATGCCAATGTATTCCAATCATTACCAAGAGGTTCTACCTCAACTCCGTACGTTTTTCCTTTTCCTAGCAACGGTAAATCGATTCTTTTTCCGTTTTCTACTTTGTATAGCACAACATTGTCTTCCAAAGGATTTGCCCGAACTACATAGTAGTTATCAGCATCAATGAAACGCCAGACAAAGCCGCCGCCCTTGTCCATCTTTCCTTTCACACCCTTTAAGCGAACATTTAAGCTTATGTTTTTGGCCTTAAATCCATCGTGAACTATCACGTTAAAATGATAATTTGGATTGTCTTCCGATAATTGAGCCAATACCTTATTTCCTTCATCACCAGCCTGTTCGGCGGACATATCTACGACTTTCCAATCTGTAGCATCACCCTTCCCTGTATAATATTGCGACCAGCCTGTTGGTATTTTTCCTGGTTCATCATTGTTAAAGGTGAATGTAAAGTCTTCGTCTGAGGCAGCAGTAAGCGGTGTTAGTATTTTTTGTGGTTCATTTGTGTTGTTTGTGCCCGAATTTGTATTGTCGCCGGTTGCCTGGTTGCTACAACCTATAAGCAGAAATATGCTCAGCATACTTATAGTTAGTGTTTTCATAAATGTTTTTTTACGTTACTGCGAATTTAGTGGAATATTAATAATGCTATAATGATTGAATGATTGAATGATTGAATGATTGAATGAGTGAATGAGTGAATGCTACAATGTGATAATAATATACTTACAAAATATTAAAGCATTTAAGCATTGCATCATTGTTGCATTGAAGCATTCAATCATTTTGCCCCTGGGTTTTCGGGATTCTACTAAATTCACAGTATTCCTTTTTTTAATTAAAGAAAGATTAAAGCGCAAATCGCCAGATTAACTTTGCAAGTATTGATGTCTGGGTAAGTTTTAAGGTATTGTTTTTGGTTTCAATAACCTGGTTTATTACAAAATAAAAATCACTGCCTATTTTTGGTATCCAGTTGATGCGATAGTTAAGCAATATTTCGTCATCTTCATTGTTCCACTGTCCGAAGAGACTCGTATTGAGTTTAGGGTTGTAGGCATAAATCACACGTCCTCCAACCTCATCTGTCACAAAATCAATATCTTCAAAATAGAGGTAGTTCCTGCTCCATTCGGCTGACAGATTCCAGTGTTTATTGATATTGAGGTTTGCTGCAGTTGATAAGCGTGTACGCTTTCCGGTATAAAACTCACCCCAGTTGACATAAAATTCACCCGAAAGTTTCCTGCCCGGAAATGATTCAAGCAGCACTTCCCATCTCTGATCCCAATACTCCCCTACAGGAATCACGACGGCATCAAGCAATTCAAAAGGTTCGTCAAGCTTATCGAAAAGCCACTGTATGTTGAACTCGGCGAATTCACCACTTTTGGTCACAAACCCGAAAGGCCTTAACTCATAAAAAATACTTTCAAGCTTATTGGTTCTTTCGTTAACATAATAGTCTATATCCAGAGGCTTAAGGATGAGGTTCCTGAAAAAGGGCAAAAACTTTGGGCGTGGATTGAATTGCAATTCTGTGTAATACACGCGATAATTGTGCCTTCGGACAAAGCCCATTTCAGGATTAAAGTGTTCTTGAATACCAACCACCGCAAGGTCATATTCTATCCAGTCGTTTGGAAAAGAAAGGGAAAACCGGTAAGATGAATTTCTGCTATTTACAGAGTCGCTTGTCTGCGACTGGGCAAATGAGCCATTAATAATCAGGTTTTTATTTTTGAATATTTTTGATGTTGAGTAGGTAAAATCTGCACCGTAAACGACATTATGCCTGCCGTTTAAAAATTTTGAGGTAACAATTACACCCACACTCGACTGTCGCCCAATATCCTGACGAACCCTGACGACTGAATAGTTTGTTGTTTCGATTGAATCCTTTGCAATCGTTTGGATCGACATAGCCCCCAACGAGGTTCTGTTCTGCTTTCCAAATACTCTTGCACCAGCAATAATGGGTACTACCTGATCATCCTGCAATCCAATCCTCCGTGAATAAAACACATGGTTCCCCCAGCCCAAATCCATTTCAAACATTTTTTTTGCTTCAAGAAAAAACTGCCGTTTTTCGGGATAGTAAAGCGAAAACCTGGTCAGATTAATTTGTGCCCTGTCAGATTCAACTTGTGCAAAGTCAGTATTTATCGTCAGGTTCAATTTCAGGGTAGTCGTAATATCAACATTAACATCACCTCCTATTTTATACCTTCCCATCCAGTTTTCAGCATCGGGCTTCTCTACTCCGCCTGAAACATATGGTTTCAGTTCAACCTTATTTTTAGCTTTGATATTGCTGAGGCCTGCCAGTTTTCCTGCCTGCGAAATCTTCTCTAATTCGAAAATCCTCGACCAGCCCTGCCACATAACCTGCTCCTTCTTACGCCTGATATTCCTTTCAAAGTTTATTCCCCAAACCAAATCTTCAGCTTTTTTGAATTTTAATGTAGAAAAAGGAATTTGAATCTCAGCAAACCAACCCTCATCTGTAACTGTTGTTGCCACATCCCACACACCGTTCCAGCTTTTATTAAAACCCTCACCCTCATTTGATATAAGCACATCAGCCCTTGCCCCGTTTGGATTCGTCACAAAAAGATATCCGTTGCGGTTATCGTTAAACGTACTGATAATTATTTCGAAATTATCGTCTGTGCCCCAGCTGAAATCACGATTCATTTTCTGGGCAACAATTTTATCCGGTTCGTCATCAAAACCCCAAAAGCCAATATACATCACATTGGTGCCGTAAACAATTGCAATTTCCGTTTTTTCGGTAGCAGGCTCCCCTTCATAAAGTTCCCGCTGGGTGAAGTTACTAATCTTCATTGCCTTCTGCCAGCAGCTTTCAATCAGTTTACCATCAAGGGTGATTTTTTCCCCGGTAAAAAAAGCATAAAGTGTATCAGGCTGACTTTTTTGCGCAGCTGATGATATAACTAACATCAATAATACTGACAAGAATAATAGCTTTCTCATCTTTCCACCATAAAACATGAAGATTTAATTAACTTCTATAATTCTGGTAAACCAATATCAATCTTTCTAAGGCCAATGAAATTGTAAATATACTTTTCTATTTTTCAATAAAATATTGCACATATTCATTTTTTGATTTTTTGATTTGTTCGATATTGCCTGTTTCCTCAATTTTCCCTTCGTTTAAAACCACTATTGTGTCTGCTAATGTAAGAGCTTCTTTGTGGTCGTGTGTAACATAAACAATAGTCAGGTTAATCCCGAATTCCCGGGATTGCTTCAGGTTTTTGATGTGCTCCAATAATTTTCGTTTCAGTTTTACATCCAGATTAGCAAGAGGTTCGTCCATCAGCAGGATTCTTGGCTTGAGAACCAATGCGCGTGAAATAGCAACGAGTTGTTGTTGTCCGCCTGACAATTGATGCGGATATTTATCAGCGTGATCCTGCAATCCAAAAAATTCGAGCATCTTAAATACTGTATATTTTACGTTCTTTTCTTTTCGCTCTCTCAACCCGAAGGCAATGTTTTTATAAACCGTAAAATGGGGCCAAAGCGCTAAGTCCTGGAAGATATATCCCAAATTCCGTTTATAAGGGGGGATGATGATTTTTTGTTTGTCGGTAACTATTTTGTCCTGAATAATTATTTGTCCGTTAGTGGGAATTTCCAGCCCTGCGATGAGACGTAAAATGGTAGTTTTGCCGCATCCGGAACCACCGAGCAAACAGCTTAGTTGATTGTCTTCAATATTTAAAGTTAATTCCTGAAGCACAGGTTTATCTCCATAAGAGTGCGTTATGTTGTTGAGTTTAATTATTGACATTACTGTAATCTTTAAAAAATGTTTTACCAATGAAATAGAGGCAGGCAATTATCAGTAAAGTGACTGAAAATACGATCAGGGTCATTGAACTGGTAAGCGACTGAGGTGCATTTGCCATAATCGTAAATACCTTTATGGGCATAATCTCTGTGCCAGGCGGATAGAGCATTATGGTTATTCCCAATTCACCCAGGCAAAAAATAAAGTTAATTACAAAAGCCGCGAAAAGTGCAGGCATAATCAAAGGAATCAGAATTTTTTGTATACGTTTGGACAAGGCGATGCCTTCAATTTGTGCTGCTTCATCTAATGAATTTGGGATTTGCATGATGGCATTACCAATCAATTTGGCCGAAATAAACGAAAACTTGGCCGTATAGCCAATTAATATGATGGCATAGCCGGAATAAATAAAATCAAGGATTGGGTGGTTGTAAAACTTAATCAAACTGATACCAAGAATAGTTGAAGGGATGGCAAAGACAACCAATAAAAGCCAGTCGAAAGATTTTCCGCTTTTTGTTTCAACCCCGCTCCAGGTGGGATAAGCAACAGTAAAACCGATGAAAACTGTAATCAGCGCGCCTGCAAGCGCCAGTCCAAGCGAATTTCCGAAGGTGGGTTTTAATAATTCAAACGCCTGGACGAATTTGGCTATACCATCCTGAAATGATTGAACAATGAGAACAATAAAAGGGAGGATTACGGAAATAAAAAACCAGCCGGCCAGGAAAAACAGGCTTATCCATTTCTTATTTTCTAAGTTGTAAAATTTGGTACTCTTTCCCTTTCCACTAACTGACAGGAATGGGGCATCCGCTATGTATTTTCTTTCTGACAACAGTAACAAAACGCAAAGCAGGATAAGCAAAGCGGATTGCAGTATTGCCAACGAGTGGTTGTAAAATGCTGAAAACTGGGTGAATATTTCGGTGGTAAAGACCTTTACCCCGAAAAATGCGGGAACGGAAAATTCTGAGATACTGAAAATAAAAACCAGGACAAAGGAGGTGATTAAGGCAGGCTTTATCAGAGGTAGCATTATTTTGAAAATCACACTACGGAAATCAGTAATTACAAAACCTGTTTCTTCCAGTTGGGCATTGATGTTGGCTAACGCACTGCCAACAATGAGCATTGATAATGGTGTGAAAATAGAGGTCAAAACCAGTATTACCCCTATGTAAGAAGATATAAAATCCGTGTTGTTGAACAACAGAAAAAAGAAGTCCTTCCAGGCAACTGCCAGAATATAGGGTGAAATGAAAAGGGGGATTAGCAAGGCGATTTTGAAAAAACTGCGAAAGGGTACCTGTGTCTTGTAAAGTAAAAAACCCAATGCTGTTCCGAATAATGTGGACAAAAGAGCAATGGAAAAAGCGATGATGCAGCTTTTGGCCAACAGGAGAAAAGTGTCTTTGTTTAATAATTGTAGATTATCGGTTAATGAACTGTCGGCAAAAAGGGCTGTTCCAAGCGTATAGGCAACCGGAATCACGATAAAGAAAACGAACGATCCAAATATTATCGCATAAAAGGGATGTTCTATTAATTTTCTGCCCATTCTTTCAAATAATATTGAATTTCTTCCAGCTTTTTTGCGGTCTTGTCGTAATCGATTTTCATTGGGATAATATTGTCTAATGATGGAATATTTCCAGGTATTTCTACTCCCTTGTGCAAAGGCATTTGTGCACAGGATTTTGCTAATTTGGCTTCTGTTTCTTTGCTTAAAAGATAATCCATCAGTTTTTTGGCGTTCGCAGGGTGGGGTGAATTGTTTATCAGGCTGACCGTGTTGGGCATTATTAAGCTGCCAATCCCCTGCTGGTCTAAAAACACGATACCAACATTTGCCCCTTCTTTAATGGCTTCCCAGGCATCATCAGTATCAGTAAGTCCGCAGGCAATTTCACCCTGTACTACCCGCTTTTTTACGTCACCATTGCTGGTGGCAATTACCACAGCATTGCTTTTTAAATCTGCAAGGAACTGCTTTGCTTTTTCATCTCCCACGGCAGTGAATATTGCTGCGATGTGAAAAGTAGTTGTGCCGAATAAGGGGTTTGCAATTGCAACCTTACCGCTGTATTGCTCTTTAGTCAGGTCAAAAATTGATCGTGGAACATCTGCTGCTGCCAGAAGGTTTTTATTATAAATCAAAACCCTTGCCCTTGCCGAGAACCCTGTCCAGTGATAGTCAGGGTCTTTAAAAACCATATCAATATCATTGGCGACTTGTGATTGAAAAGGCGTTGTAATACCTCTGTTTTTCAGTATGATGGTTCTTACCGGGTCACCACTCCAAAAGACATCACATTGAGGATTGTCTTTTTCAGCAATCAGGCGGTTTAGAACACCGGTGGATTTGGTTTCCTCTGTATCATAAACTACTTTTACCGTGATGCCTGTCCCGCTTTCAAATTCCTTTAAAACCGGTTCTGAAAATATCTGGTCAACGGTTGTATAAACCACAACAACATTTGAATTGTTGTTACAATTGCTTGTAATTAATACAATAATAAATGCAATTATGAAAGTGAGGTTTTTCATCAAGTTATTTTTGGCAATTTACGATATTGCATCATTCAAAACGTAGTTTTCTTTTTGAAAAGAGTAAAGTAGAATTAGGGCAACCTAGCCTGTTCTGAATTCCTTCCTGAACGTATTCATCGGAGCAGGTACAATTCCAAATTACAATGGTTTAAGTCTCGCCATCGCACAATGACATGCTTGAAGGCTTAAGCCAGTGGGAGATTAAAAATCCGCTGACTTGCCTTGAAGTCAGCGGATTGAAATTCAACTTAAGTAATTTAGATTTACAATCCGTAAAATGAGTCAAGAAAAAAATACTTTAGTAATCCTGCATAATCTAACAGCAAATCGGTATTTTTGCTAAGGTGAACCTGAAGAATATTATCGCCGGCATAGTAGTCATTTTTTACCTGGGGCTTCTTGGATATCTATATTTGGGTATAGGTCAGGGAACCACCTACCCTGCAAAACCAATCAGCATAATTGTCCATTCAAAACCTGGATCTGCCATTGATTATATGGCAAGGAAAGTGGCCGAAATAGCCCGTAAATACAGTGAAGTAGCCTTTGTAGTTGAAAACCGCTCGGGCACCCAAGGCCTCGTTGCCATGCAGCACGTACTCGACATGAAGGCTGATGGCTATACTTTGCTGGGTGTTACTAAATCCTTTCTCTCCACCGTGATGGTGAATAAAAGCAAAGTCAGCCTGGATGACTTCCAGTTTATTGCGAATATGGTTTTGGACCCTGAAGCATTAATATCAAATAAGGAAAGAAAATTTACCTCTCTCAGTGACATCATTCAAGATGCAAACAGGAGCGAAATAACACAGGTTTGGATTGGCCCCGGAACAGGTCGCCGCGATCACCTGATGGCATTAAAGAGTTGGGAAACTTTGGGCATTGACGCCAAGTGGATTGATTACAAAAGTGGCCCGCAGTCTATTCTTGCATTGCTCAGAGACGAATCTGCTGTTTATGTAGGTAATCCTGCTGATATCAAAGGAAAAACAGACCTGGAGATTATCTCAATTGCAAGCGATAAACGATTAGTTTCACTTCCTGACATACCAACATTTAAAGAACAGGGATACGATTTAAACGAATCGATGTGGAGGGGGTTTGCTTTTAAGAAAGGCGTACCTGAAGAAGCCGTTGAATATGTCACTAAAGTTCTTCAGGATGTTGTGAGTGATGATGAATGGGAAGATTATTGCAATGAAACTTACGTGTTTTCGAATTTTGAAAATCACGAAGAATTTACCCGGAGAATAGTTCAGGAGACTGCCGAAACAAACCATTATTTAAACAAAGCAGGTTTATTGGTTTTATACGTGAAGGACAGCCCCATTCCCATTTTGCTAGTTCTGTTGATTATTGTTGTTGGTATCTTTTTATTGTTATTCGCTTTCAACCGATTCAGTATCCGCAAATTTAACTACGATCTAATTATTGCCGGTGGTATCATCAGCCTTTCACTATTTTTCTATTATCAAACTATCTTATTTCAAATACCTGAAACGGTGAATATTACAAGTCCTGCCCTTATTCCCAGAATTTGGATATTCACTTTGCTGCTGTTAAGTGTAATACTAATTGTTAAATCAAAAAATGAAGGCACTGTTCATGCAAACTACTCGCCAAAAACTGTTTTGATTATCATCGCTTTTTTGCTTGTATACTTGGTGGCTATGCAATGGATTGGATACTTTTTTACTACTCCGGTTTTTATACTGTCGATAATGTATATATTAAAATACCGTAAATTTTCTTTAATGACTATAAACGCATTTGGTTTTGTATTGTTCAGCTATTTTGTTTTTAATAAGCTTCTGCATATTGATCTGCCATTGGGATGGTGGTTCATATAATGTCTTTCTTGAATGTTTAAAACTTAAAATAACAAATGACAAATCTCAAATAAATCACAATGTCCAAAACAGTTTTGAACATTCAAAAATTGATTATTGGAGATTATTTGTTATTTGGAAATTGTTTTTTGGTGCTTGATTTTAAAAGTGAAAAAGATTTTGGACAAACATGCTTTTTTTTTAAGTTATGGGAATTATAAATGATCTTTGGTTAGGTTTACAGGAATTCGGACAATTTCTTCCAATAATAATGATGTTCATCGGTGTTATTATTGGAATCATGGTTGGTGTACTTCCCGGTTTATCCCCATCCATTGGCGTGGCGCTTATGCTACCGGTTACTTTCGGATTAGACCCCATGAGCGCATTGGTATTGTTGGTTTCGGTTTATTTGTCTTCCAATTATGGGGGCTCGATAACTGCTATTGCCATCAATACCCCGGGCACCCCCGGAGCGGTAGCCACAACTTTCGATGGTTATGAATTGACAAAACAGGGAAAGCCGCTATATGCATTGATTACATCTTTAACGGCTTCAACAATTGGTGGCCTGGTTGGTACGATTATCCTGATTTTATTTTCGGTCCCGCTGGCCTCACTTGCACTCTCTTTCGAATCTTACGAATACTTCGCATTGGGTGTTTTCGGACTCACTATTATTTCTTCCCTTGCGGGGAAAAGTCCACTGAAAGGATTTATTTCCTCCGGAATAGGCCTTTTATTAATTACAATCGGTTTTGATACCCAGCTTCCTTTTTCACGATTCTCAATAGGAATCCCTGATCTCGCTGATGGCATTACATTTATTCCTGCACTGATCGGCCTTTTTGCATTGGGCGAAATATTCTACAGTATTGAGAAAGGGGACAATAAAAAAGTGGAAAAAGCCGCAAAAGTTGACCTTTCAAAAACCCTTCCTGTTAAGCAACTTTTGAAGCTAAAAACCTTGATGTTAAAATCGTCGGTAATTGGCACGCTGGTTGGTTGTATTCCCGGTGCCGGCGGAACGATCGCCACTTTTATTGCTTACGACAACGCGAAGAGTTCAAGCAAACATCCTGAAAAATTTGGAAAAGGTTCATTAGAAGGTGTTGCAGCCCCGGAAGCAGCAAATAACGGATCAGTTGGTGGTGCATTAGTTCCCTTGCTTACACTCGGCATTCCGGGAAGTGCATCAACAGCAGTGTTGATAGGGGCACTAATGATACATAAATTAAACCCGGGCCCCGAACTTTTTGATAAAGAAGCCGGTTTGGTTTATGGCATTTTTATCAGCCTGTTCTTTGCTAATATCTTTATGTTCTTCGTAGGACTGATGGGCAATAAACTCTGGATAAAGATCATCGCTGCCCCAAAATCTTTGCTTTATCCGATTATCCTCGCATTATCATTCATCGGTAGTTATTTTATTCAAAATTCTGTATTTGACGTAGGCATTTGCATTGCTTTCGGAATAATGGGCTGGTTATTAAAAAGAGGTGATTTCCCCACAGCGCCTGTAATATTAGGGTTAATCCTGGGTAAAATGATTGAAGAGAATTTGCGCCTATCATTGATAAAAGGAGATTGGATTGACTTTTTTACCCGGCCCGGAAGTCTGATTATTATCATATTAGCCCTGGTTTCATTTTTTATGCCCTACATTAAGAAAAAATTAATGAAGAAGGGGAAGTGAGATATTCCCTACCATCACCCTGTTGCAAGCGTCCACCTTGCGGTTTTAAAAACTTCCAGGAAATAAATGTAAGAAATCACCCTGCTGCAAGCGTCCACGCTTGCAGTTTCAGGCTAAAAATCAAATGTTTTTAATGGGCTATTCGGATTTGCACTCGAATAATAATACTCAAAAGGTTCAGAAACAAATCCTGCAACAACCGGATTACCATGAATGTATTCTGACTTCTGATCAATTAAAAAGGACTATCTAACAAAGTCGGAGAATTGAAGTTTTGACAGACCTGATAATTCTTATTCAGCGGGTTATTTTTGCCTGCCTGTCTGAAAGCAGCCAAAATCCATTCTTTTCTACTTTCATCGGAATTGCCTTTTATCAATTTTACAAGTTCCTTTGATGTGAAAGTCTTAAAATCGCGTAATATATCGCTCAATGGTTTATCGTTCCCAAGACAAATCATATGTACGTGATTTGTCATGATCACGTATTCATAAACTTCTAAACCTTTCTTGTTCTGACAATATTTAAGGTTATCAATTATCAAGTCAAAGTAAATCTGTCTGGTGAACAAATCAATCCAATTGACAATTGTCATAGTGATGAAGAATAATTCGTTTGAAAGGTTTGCGGTTTTTGCCATACCAAATTCTTATTTGTTATTTCAAATGTATGCAATTTCCGTTTCAAGCGTGGACTCGCCCTGTAGTAAGCGTCCGCTTGCAATCTTGAAAACTTTCAAGAAATAGATGTAAGAAAACATATTTGAGATATTTCAAGCGTGGACGCTTGAAACAGAGTCCTGCTGCAAGCGTCCACGCTTGCAGATTAAACTAAAATTCAATTGTTATTGATGGGCTATTTTGTTTTCACTTTCAATTGTTGACGCTTGAAACGGGTATCAATGAAGAATAGCTACATCCTATCCACCACGTCAATACCCAGCAAACCCATACTTGATTTTATGGTAGCAGCTATAAATTTTGATAGTTCCAGCCTGAATATTCTGGTATCGGCATCATCCTCCTTAAGAATTGGAGATTCATGATAAAACTGGTTGAATTCCTTTGCCAATTCATAAACATAATTAGCAATTTGTGCCGGGCTCAGATTTTCAGCAGCAAGTTTGACGATTTGCGGATATTCATATAGTAATTTTAGCAATGATCTTTCTTTATCTGAAATGTGACAATCAGAAGAAATCTTGTCACCTAACTGAATATTAGAAGCCTTTGCTTTTCGAAGAATTGATTGTATCCTGGCATAAGAATACTGGATAAATGGCCCCGTATTTCCGTTGAAATCGATTGATTCTGCGGGATTGAAAGTCATGGTTTTTTTAGGGTCCACCTTTAAAATGAAATATTTTAATGCCCCCAGGCTCAAGGTTTGATACAGTTTGTCCGATTCTTCTGGTGTGAAATCATCGAATTTCCCCAGTTCCTCGCTAGTTCTTTTTGCCGTATCATACATTTCATCCATTAAATCATCAGCATCTACTACTTTTCCTTCTCTCGATTTCATTTTACCATGAGGTAATTCAACCATTCCATAGCTCAGGTGCAAAATATGTTCAGCCCAGTTTCGCCCCAATTTTTTGAGGACAATCTTTAATACATCAAAATGATAGATTTGCTCGTTTCCAACAACATACACCAAACCGGAAGGGTTATAATCGTCATAACGTAATTGCGCAGTTCCCATATCCTGTGTCATATATACCGACGTGCCATCAGCCCGCAACAATAATTTTTCATCGAGGCCTTCATCAGTCAAATCACACCACACTGAGCCATCTTGCTTTTGGTAGTAAATACCTTTTTCTAATCCTTCCTGCACCAATTCTTTTCCAAGTAAATATGTATCCGATTCGTGATAAACCTTATCGAAATCGATACCCATTCTTGTATAGGTCGTATCAAATCCTTCATAAACCCACGAATTCATTTTCTCCCATAAACGCCTGATTTCTTCATCGCCCTGCTCCCATTTTTTAAGCATTTCTTGTGCTTCTATTAGCAAAGGTGAATTATTCTCAGTTTCCGCTTTTTCCATTCCCTTTGACAACAACTCAGCAATTTCAGCTTTTAGCGCTTTGTCAAATCGCACATAAAATTCTCCCACCAGCTTATCACCCTTCATATCCTCAGATTCCGGAGTTTTTCCCTCTCCCCATTTTTGCCAGGCCAGCATCGATTTACAAATATGAATTCCCCTGTCATTAATCAGGTTTACCTTAATTACATTTTGACCCGATGCTTTCAATATTTCCGATACCGACCACCCTAACAGGTTATTACGGATATGACCAAGGTGAAGCGGTTTGTTTGTGTTGGGGGCTGAATATTCTACAACAACCGGTTTCTTTGTTTGTATATCCGAAATTCCAAACGATTGGTTCGATTTTTCAGCATTAAAAAAATCAATCCAGAACTTTTCTGAAATAGCCAAATTCAAAAACCCCTTTATCACATTAAATGAGCTTACTTCATTTACATGATTAACAAGATAATCGCCCAGGTCATTTGCGGTTTGCTCAGGCCCTTTCTTTGAAGTCCTCAAAAATGGAAATACAACAAGGGTCAGGTCACCCTCAAACTCTGCTCTGGTTTTTTGAACCTGTATTAGCTTTTTGGGTACAGATTCCCCATAAATTGACTGTATGGCTTGTCCGGTATATTCTATTAACAGGGTTTCAATCATGCTGCTTTAATTTAGCGTGGCAAAAGTAAGAAAAATGACTCGTGGGATACCATCATCCGATTTCTGAAAAGATGAGACGAGTCACTAACTTCCTTTCCACCTGACCATTATTGTCGTTTTTTTTTTGAATGGTTTGATTTTACTACTTTTGGCCTTTCGAATCTGAAGCTATCATATTCATATTTTATGATTTTACTTTCCAGCTTAGGTAACACAACCTCAATTCCCTGGTTTTTTTTAATGATGGGTTTACTCGGTGGGTTGGTACTGTTCCTGTACGGAATGGAAAAGATGAGCGAAGGCCTGAAGAAATCAGCCGGTGCAGGAATGCGCAACATTCTTTCTGCTTTAACAAAAAACCGTATAATTGGCCTTGCAGTTGGCGCATTTGTTACAATGGTAATTCAAAGCAGCAGCGCGACAACCGTTATGCTGGTTAGTTTTGCACAGGCTCAACTGCTAACATTTGGCCAGACCCTTAGTGTAATCTTAGGTGCAAATATCGGGACAACAGTAACGGCACAATTAATTGCTTTTAAGTTGACCGATTATGCATTCCTCATGATAATTGTTGGCTTTGCGCTAACGATTTTTTCTAATAAAGATTCGTATAAACACCTTGGCGAGTCATTACTTGGGTTTGGAATTCTATTTCTTGGAATGAAAGTGATGTCTGATTCCATGATACCCTTGAGGGATTACGAGCCTTTTATTGATTTAATGAAGGACCTCGAAAACCCAATCTTCGGTCTTATTATTGGTGCAATCTTCACGGCGCTCATTCAAAGCAGCAGTGCATTTACGGGTATTGTTATTGTGCTGGCTCAACAAGGTTTACTCAGCCTTGACGCTGGAATACCCTTGTTACTAGGGGCAAATATTGGCACATGTGTTACAGCAGGTCTGGCAAGTCTGGGAGCTTCAAGAGAAGCTAAGCGTGTTGCTCTGGCTCATGTAATCTTTAATACTGCCGGAGCCATTCTCTTTTTGTTCTGGATCCCATATTTTGCAGATATAGTTAGGTGGGCATCTCCGGTTTCTGATGCTGTTGGCATTCAGAAACTTGCATCTGAAACCCCACGTCAGATTGCGAATGCCCATACATTTTTTAACGTGAGCGTTGCTTTTGTTTTTCTTCCATTCACATTCTTACTTTCTAAAATAATACTTAAAACATTGCCTGTAAGAGAATCAGAAAAAGCAATTGAGGCAGTTACCTGGCATCTTGATGAAAAAGCTATCTCAACACCGGTAATAGCAATAGATTTGAGCCATGCTGAAGTTGGAAGAATGGCCAAAATTCTGCGCAGAATGCTTAGAGCCATTATACATCCGCTATTTAGCGATGAAGAAGGAAAAGACAATATACATACGCATCTGACCATCATTGAGGGTATTGAAATGAGAGAGGAGAAGATCGACTATCTTCATGATAAAGTAACCGATTACCTCCTTAAGATAGGCCGGGAAAAACTATCAGAGGAACAGGCAAAAGAAGTTTTTAATATGATTTCAATTGTAAGGGATCTGGAAGCCATTGGTGATATTATTCATCGTGATATGTTCCCATTAATAGCTAAAAAACGGGCTCTTAGTTTTGACTTCTCCAGGGAAGGACATGAGGAAATAACATTATATCACACAAAAATCTACAAACAACTTGTTCGCCTGGAAGAAACATTTTCAAAACAAAAATTCAAGAAAGCAAAGAAAATAGTAAGTAAAGAAGTCAAATATGCTGACCTTGAAGCCGAATTTAAGATAAAACACCTGGAAAGATTAAAAGAGGAAAGAAAAGAATCGATTGCCACTCATGAAATCCATATGGAAATAATGGATAATCTTAAGCAAATAAGTGTTTATGTTACTGAAATTGCCAGGTCAATTGTTAACCTTAATTATTCAGAATAGACTACGAAACTGTTTGGAATTTATACTCCGGTTCTCACCCATTTCTTTTCACCTTTCTTACTTCTTTCAGGAAGATTAATTAAATCTTATCTAAATAATTTTTCTGTTAATAAAATAACATAATCGATCGCTAATAATTATACCTTTGCCGCTCAATAAATCAGTGCGAAAACATCTACAAAACATCTACAAAACATCGTTTGAAATATGAAAAAAAATGTAATTATTATCGGCGCTGCCGGAAGGGATTTCCACAATTTTAACACCTACTACCGTGGAAACGAAGATTATAATGTTTTAGCCTTTACGGCTGCTCAGATTCCTGATATTGACGGACGTAAATACCCGGCTGTTCTTGCTGGCGATTTATACCCTGATGGTATTCCAATTTATGATGAAGCGGAATTGACGAATTTGATAAAAGACCTGAAAGTTGACGATTGTGTTTTCTCATATAGCGATGTGCCATATAACAGGGTAATGGGTATGAGCGCTATTGTAAATGCTGCCGGTGCAAATTTTGTACTTCTCGGCCCTGCTGATACAATGGTAAAAAGCACTAAACCGGTTATAGCTGTTGGAGCTGTTAGGACCGGTTGTGGTAAAAGCCAGACCTCGCGTAAAGTGATTGAATACCTGATGGAGAAAGGCCTGAAAGTTGTTGCCATTCGCCACCCAATGCCTTACGGCGATTTGGCTGAACAAAAGGTTCAACGATTTGCAACTGTTGAGGACCTTGCCAAACACAAATGTACCGTTGAGGAAATGGAAGAATACGAACCCCACGTTGTACGCGGTAATGTAATTTATGCCGGTGTTGATTATGAGGCAATTCTTCGTGCTGCCGAGCAGGATCCTGATGGTTGTGATGTGATTTTATGGGATGGTGGAAACAACGATTTCCCATTTTACAAACCCGATTTGAACATGACCGTTGTTGACCCACACCGTCCCGGTCACGAATTAATGTACTATCCTGGTGAAGTTACATTGCGCATGGCTGATGTTGCTATTATCAATAAGATGGACAGTGCAGCACCCGAAGCCATTCAAACGGTTCGCGAAAACATAGCCAAAGTAGCTCCTAATGCTATTGTTGTAGATGGTGCATCTCCAATTACAGTTGATGATCCTTCAGTAATTAAAGGAAAGAGAGTGTTGGTTGTTGAAGATGGTCCAACGCTTACTCATGGTGAAATGAAACTGGGCGCAGGAACCATTGCTGCACAAAAATTTGGTGCTGCTGAATTTATTGACCCAAGGCCTTTTGTAGTTGGAAAACTTGCTGAAACATTTGAAATCTATCCGAATATCGGAACCTTGCTTCCGGCAATGGGTTATAGTGATCAGCAATTGAAAGACCTGGAAACCAGTATTAACAATACCGATTGTGACTCAGTTGTTATTGGTACACCTATCGATCTGAACCGTATTATTAATATCAAAAAACCAAACACCCGTGTATATTATGATTTGCAGGAAATTGGTTATCCTAATCTTGAAGGAATCCTGAATGACTTTGTAAAAGAACAAGGTTTAGTGTAAAAGGCATTAAAACCTTCCAGAGTCGAAACGACCTGTGCCGAAGGCACTCCTATGGAGGAAGCGTTTATAATTAAAAAAAGCCTCTCAGCAATGGGAGGCTTTTTTTTATTCCCCTCCTTTGAAAGGAGGGGAAGATCGAAGCGGAGCGAGATCAGGGGTGGTTGAAAATAGACCCCTCCGTCCGCCAGATGGCGGACACCTCCCCTTTTGCAGGGGAGGAGTTGTCAGATAGATTTATTAACAATTATATTTTCATTGTCAATAACTTAAATTTTATCTGAGAATTTATGAAAGTATATTTGCACTCCGAACATTAGAATTTATGCAAAACAGTTCGGAGCAAAAAATAAGATAGACAAGATACCCTCAAGACGGCATTTGCCGTCTTTTTTTATTGAAATAACCTATGAATTATAAAAACTACAATAAAGCCAAATTAGTCCTTGAGGATGGATCTGAATTTTGGGGATACTCATTCGGTCACGAGGCATCTGTCGCTGGTGAAATCGTATTCAACACAGCCATGACCGGTTACCCGGAAAGCCTGACTGACCCCTCCTATCGTGGTCAAATACTTGTGCTTACCTATCCTTCAATTGGAAATTATGGTGTACCTGGCAAAACCGAAAAAGATGGAATGTTTGAGTTCTTTGAATCAGAATATATCCATACAACGGCCCTGATCATATCGGATTATTCATCAAAGTACAACCACTGGAATGCAACACAAAGCCTGGGTGATTGGCTTAAAGAAGAAAAGGTTCCGGGTTTATTTGGGATCGACACCAGGCAATTGACAAAAATCATACGGGAAAAAGGATCCATGCTGGCGAAGATTATATTTAACGATCAGGAAATTGATTTTTATGATCCTAATGAAGACAACCTTGTTGATCAGGTAAGCGTCAGGGAAAAAACAATTTACGGCAAAGGCAAACACAAAATCCTGCTGATTGATTGTGGTGTTAAAAGTAACATTATCAGGTATCTTTTACGGTTTGATACTACCGTAATCAGGGTGCCATGGGATTATGATTATTCAACAGAAGAATTTGATGGGCTCTTCATTTCTAACGGTCCCGGCGATCCAACGATGTGCATCCCAACTATTGAAAACCTTAAACACTCAATTAACAAAGACCATCCCATCTTTGGAATTTGCCTTGGACATCAATTAATCGCCTTGGCATCAGGTGCTGAAACCTATAAATTAAAATTCGGTCATCGAAGTCATAATCAACCTGTACTTGAAGTGGGTACTAATAAAGCTTATCTGACTTCTCAAAATCATGGTTATGCTGTTGATAACGACACTATTCCGGAAAACTGGAAATCATATTTCGAAAACCTGAATGACGAAAGTAACGAAGGATTACGGCACGAAGGTAAGCCCATTTTCAGTACACAATTTCATCCTGAAGCTTCAAGCGGACCTACAGATACGGCTTTTTTGTTTGGTGAGTTTATTGACAATATTGAAGAATGGAAGAAAAGGAAATAAGTAGAAGGGGTATAAGGTATTAAGAATGAAATGAAATAGAGGGTTTATAAGGTATATAAAGGGTATAAGGGATTAATTAATATGAAAATATTTTAAATCATTAAAAGTAATAAAATGGATAACGACAATATTTTTGAAGAGAGGAAAGGTGATTACAACCAACAAAAAGACTTTACGAGTTTGATATGCTGGAAGGACGCCAGAAAAATGAAATTATATTTTATGAGTATCGGTAAAGTTACAGAAAAATATACTATCTTAAAGGAAACAATTATGACATGAATCTAATCAAATT
>JAUVKF010000055.1 GCA_030596395.1 Chlorobiota bacterium
TGGCACAACATTGATGTCGGGAATAATTCAGGATAGCAATCAGGCACAAATCAATTTGAAGAAACTGAATAATGGGATATATTTTATCCGGATTTCTGATGGGAAATCTTTTGTAACACGAAAAATTATAAGGCAATAATAATTTGTACAATTAATAGCGGTTATTTGATAGAGAAAAAACAATATGATAAAAAATAATTCAAATTCTAAAAGCGCATTTTGATACTTAATTAGTATTAGCAATCCTGATAAAGCAAAACAGCAAGATTGAAAAAGTCCGTTTGCCCATAAGAAAGTATTTTTGTGTGTGGCATTTTTGTTAGCATGATGTATGGAAAGCAAAAAAGTAACAAGGCAGGAATATTTGAAAAATCTGAACACTGTTGTTGAATACATTAACAGCAATCTGGACAAAAAAATTTCAATAAACGAACTTGCCGAAATTTCCAATTTGTCCCAATTTCATTTTCACAGAATTATGAAAGGCCTTTTGGGTGAACCAATCGGAAATTATATTACCCGGACAAGAGTAGAAACTGCCGCGCTATTAATCCGCTACACTAATCTTGAAATTCAGGACATTGCCCATAACGTTGGTTATGATAAGCCTACATCACTCAATAAGATTTTCAAGCAGTACTACAACATTTCACCTACTGACTACAGAAGCAATAAAAAAAGTACAATTACCAAACCTGCCATTAGTACTTTCAATATCAAACTGGAAACACCAAGAATTCTCGAAATTCCTGATATGGAGGTAATTTATATCAACATAACAGGAGAATACGGAAATGAAAACTATCAAAAAGCATGGGTGGAATTAGGGAACTTTGTTAAAGAAAATAAACTTTTTACGCTGGACATTGAAAACTTTGGAATCAGTTACGATGACCCAAAAGTTACAGAGAAAGAAAACTGCAGATTTGATGCTTGTCTCACAATTCATCAAACCGTTAAACCGCATGGGAAAATAGGGGTTAAGAAAATAAAAGGAGGAAAATTTGCTGTATTCAGTTACCAGGGGAGCTATGATAATTGGGGTGAAGTTTACGATATCATTTATGATAAATGGCTGATCAATAGCGAGTATGATCTAAAGAACGTTCCTGTGATGGAAAAATACTTAAATAGCCCTCTGCAAACTGAAGCAAATGAATTGAATATTGAAATATATCTTCCAATAGAATGACGCAAATGAGTCTTGAGTCTTGAGTCTTGGGTCTTGGGTCTTGAGTCTTGAGTCTTGAGTCTTGGGTCTTGAGTCTTGAGTCTTGGGTCTTGAGTCTTGGGTCTTGGGTCTTGGGTCTTGGGTCTTGGGTCTTGGGTCTTGATTCTTGTCTCTTGATTCTAAATAATAAATCGATGAAAATCAATAAAGAAACCAACAAAAAGATAAATTTAATCATCTTCGGTGCAACGGGTCTGACAGGTCGTGAAATTCTCTCGCAGGCACTTGATGATGGACATAAGGTGAAGGCAGTCGTTCGCAATCCTGAACTGCTCAAAACAAAACACCCTAAGCTGACAGTCATTCAGGGTGATGTGCTCAATGCCCAATCGGTGGAGGAAGCGATTGCAGGAAGTGATGTTGTTATCAGTGCGATAGGAACTGGTACCAGCTTTTCTAAAGCACGAAAACCGACTACACTTTATTCAGATGGTTTCAAGAATATTGTAACAGCTATGCGTAAACATAAAATCAAACGTTTTGTGGCATTGCTTTCTGTTGGCACAATTCCCGACCCAAATGAAGCTTTCATTCATAAAACAATGATACGCCCAATACTTAAGGGTACATACGACGATATGAGACGGGCAGAAGCCATTCTTGCTGATTGTAATGATATAGACTGGACAGGCATTCGTCCACTGCGATTGATGAATACTCCCCGAACCGGTAAATACCGGACCGGGCTTGATATTCTACCTCCAAAGGGTGTCGAAATCAGCCGGGCAGACGTTGCAGAATTTATACTGAAGCAGATGTACACAAACGAGCATCTCCGAAGATATTTAACAATCGCTTATTAATTATGAAACATTTAATTTTTATTTCGTTATTCTTGAGTTTTGGTTTTCTTAAAGCGCAAGAAGACACAACTCAATCCCAAAAGTTTTCGCAACAATGCTCTCAGGTATCAGTACCTGTTGAAGTGATGGTTGGTAATGATTATACTTCGTATCAAGTAGTGATCAATAAGCAAATCGGTAGTCCGGAAAGCAGGTTCAGTTTTTACAGCATGATAAACTATGACATGTATTATGCTGATTCTATACCCGATAATTACTTTATCCAATCCATATTTTTTTACAATTTCTGGAAAAAATTTGGCGTGGGACTTGGAGCCAATTCCAAACCTTACGGAGGTACAAAACCATTAATTGCATTGACCTACTCTCTTTATACAGAAAGTATTGGTTTGTACATTCAACCCAGCTATGAAACCTGGAAGGATGGTTTATTTGAAGTTTACAACCTGTTTAGCTGGACTCCCGTCAACGAAAAAAAAATACAACCCTATTTTAAACTGGAAGTATATACATCCTGGGGAAATACCGGTCATTCGTATAGCTATCACAACTGGCGATTGGGTTTGCAATATAAAATATTTCGTTTTGGCCCTGCCCTGAATGTTGCTTATTTTGGCAAAGACTTTGAAAGCGCAACAAATTGGGGCGGATTTGTGAATGTTATCATATTATAATTACCGAAGCCTTTTATCTGTTGAATTTCTAAACCATTTTTATACAAAATGAAAAGTGTATGTTTGTATGATTGATGGATAAATCAGAGAAGATGAAACGTCTATGAACAGACGGGTTACCTGTCCGGCCACTGACGGAACCCGTCTGTTCACACAGGAAAAATGATTATTTCTAAAAAATAAACAGATGAAAAAAATCATTATCAACCTGAGTATTATTGCAGTAATGTTAATATTATTCCAGGGGATAAATGCCCAAACAATAAAATACACCATGCCCGAAGAAATAGCTCCACACGAAGGCACCTGGTTGCAATGGCCTCACAACCATACTTACCCTCCATACTGGCGTGAGGATCTTGAGCCTTCCTGGATAGAAATGACCAGGGAATTGGTAGCCGGTGAGAATGTTCACATCATTGCTTATGATTCTGATGAGCACAATCACATTGTTCAGGTGCTTAACAATGCAGGTGTGCCGCTAACAAATGTGGACTTCTTTATCCACCCCAATAATGATGTTTGGGTACGTGACAACGGCCCCATTTTCGTTTATAACAGTATTGGAAATCTGCGAATACTCGACTGGGGATTCAACGGCTGGGGCGAAGAGACACCTTACGAATTATGTGATGTTATTCCGGCACTAGTTAGTGAAGATATTGAAATACCCGATGTTAACCTTAGTGCCATGGTTTTGGAAGGGGGCTCGATTGAAATAGATGGAAAGGGTACCCTGATGGCAACAAAAAGTGCGATTATCAATCCCAACAGAAATCCTTCACTGACCCAGGCTCAGATTGAAGAATACATGACTATCAATCTGGGCGTTACAAATTTCATCTGGCTTGATGGAGTACCGGGCCTGGAAATCACTGATATGCACATTGACGGCTTTGCCCGCTTCAACGATTCCACAACCATTGTTACCATGGATAGTCTTGATCTTATTTACTGGGAAGTACCGCCATCTGATATCAGCATATTATACGATGCGCAGGATGTAAATGGAAATCCATACAACTTCCTGCATTTACCACTTACCGTCAATAATGTTGTCACAACATGCCTGTCCGCCGTACAAGACTTTGGAAGGCGGGGGGGAGAAAACCTGGGATATAAGGGCTCGTATGTAAACTATTATACAGGGAATACAGTTGTGCTGGTCCCCACATACAACGACCCCAATGATGCGGTAGCAATTTCCTTATTGCAAACTTTGTATTCTTCGCGAACGGTGGTTGGGATAGATGTGAGAAACCTCTATTCCCAGGGAGGAATGGTACATTGTGTTACGCAGCAGCAGCCGGTTGGTCAGGATCCGAATGGCATTATTGATAGAGGTGCCAGCGGCATTCGGTTATTACAAAACAGTCCGAACCCATTCAGTACATTCACCACCATTTCCTTCACTTTAAAGGAGAAATCTTTTGCAAGATTAGAAGTTTACAATTCGCAGGGGAAAAGCTTAGCTACACTAGTTAATTCCAGATTACCGGCTGGTGATCACACCTATACTTTAGTTTCAGATGATTATAAAAACGGCATTTATACTTATACCTTGACGATTGACAGTACAATAGTGCTGAGTAAAAAAATGATGGTAACGAAGTAGTTTTTCCTAATTCAGATCAACTTCTAAGCGGCTCATTTCTTCCTGCATAAAGCCGCTAAGAAGTTGTGAAGATTAGCAGGAATAATTTATTCAACTATAATTGGTCTTTTAGAAATTGCTTTTTCTGTTTTAATTACAAGGAGATAAATTCCTGATTTTAATTTTGAAGTATTTACCTGATAATACATATTATTAACCTGTTCATAAGCAACTACTTTTCCGGTAAAATCAAGAATTTTAATGGAGTTTATAAAAACGTCTGATTTAATATTAATTTGGTTAGTGGCAGGATTGGGATAAATGATAAGTGTGTTTGTGCTTACTTCTTCAAATCTTGTACAATCATCAATAAATACCTCAAATGTATCACTAGAACCTGAGCACTCATTTTCAGTTTCTTCGGTAACAGTTAATGTGCCATCCCTGGCTTCGCCCCACAAAACTGTAACCTATCTGGATTAAGTTTGTAACTTAATCCTTAGCACCCAAATATTACAATACATTGCTTAGTAAATGTATATTGAGTTTAAGTTGCAAACTTAAACTAGTGTCAGGAGTTGAAACCTTAGGTCTTCTGTCTTAGGTCTTCTGTCTCACGTACCACTGTGGAACTTAGTGAAAAAGAACGAGGAGCAACATGTAATAGCTGTTAAGTGCACGACTTTGTTATGCAATCTTATCCTTTTTCTTGCCAGTAATAATATAACACCAAACGGCAACTCGACAATATTGAATATCAATTAAACCTATATCAGATAATTTTTTGTTCATTATTGTTGGTGTATAGAAACGATAGTCTCCATCATGTGGAAAAAAATACAACCAGGAATTCAATATCTGTCTTACTATCATTGGAAACCAGGGATCCCATATTATCAGTTTACCTTGTTTATCAAGAACTCTGTTGATTTCTTTTAAGGCATCATGTAGACGATAAAAATGATGAATAACTCCTGTAAGTGTAATAATATCGAACGAATTATCTGGCCAGGGCAAGTTGTCTTCGGAATCGGCAACTTTCAAATTTAAATTAACTCTGAAATTGGATAATTTTTTTTGTGCTACTTCAATAATCTGAGGAGCAAGATCAACTCCCGATAAATTTGTATATCTATTTTCTGCTAATTTAAAAAGAAGTCTTCCCGTTGCACAGCCAACATCTAATATTCGGACAGAACGATCGTTACCTGACATTTCATAAAGCACAGCCTCATCTAGTAAATCAATTTTACCTACTTTCATCCAAATGCAAGAATCGTATGTTTGAGGCATTTTCCAATTGTACGCATAGTAACTACTTCTTTTGTACCGATCATTTTTTAGAAATTCCGGAATCTTATTCATCTTAGTCACTTACACTTTTCAACTGCTTTGCTATTTTCTTTTTTATTTTCTTATAGGATGGAGGTGGGCCGGTATTAACCTTTTTTCTATTAATAAATAAAGAATCAGAAATGCCCCATTCGTCAAACACTTCCTTATCAAATGTATTAATCTCATGAAAAACAACATGGTCTCCAAGTTCTAAAGAAGCACGCTTCGACCTTTCAAATACCATATTGTATGCAGGGCACCATCCATTAATAAATCCTGTTACAGTTACCTTGTTATGGTCTGATTCCGGCCCTTTCCTGGCTTTAATCCATTTTGGAGGAATAGCATCATCCGAAAATGGTTTCCACAATAAAACCCGACCGAAAAAGCCTTCTTTGTCCACTTGAACGTATCCCCGTTTTTTAAACCAGGACGCTTTCATAAATACTGGTAGAGGCACTCCCCAAGCAACTAAGCCTTTTGCATTTCTCTTCTTCACGTCTTCTTCCGCTGCCCTTATCAAAGCCTTGCCTATCCCTTGTTTCTGATAATTCCCAACTCCCTTTTTTTTATAACCGTGAACCCAGATACACAGAATAAAATATAATTCGCTGCCTTCAGCAAAGGAGTGTTCGATTGGGATATATTGAATCATGCCAACTGGTTTTCCCTCATCATTTAAGGCCAATTTAACGCGTAGGCCCTTATCTTTCATTTTTCGATACCAGTGTTCTTTATGATTTCCGGCTTCCCTTAATTTATCCGACCAATCTTCGAGACAAACAAAATAATTGCCCTCATACTCTTCTGTTAGATTAATAATTTTCATGATCTTTTGTTTGGTTTTTCATTGATATTCACCAGTCCAGTTGATGTTCCGGAACACCGATTGATTTCCCATATCTCCTCGCTTCTTGTTTCTTGTCGGCATCTCCCTTTGCATAAGAAAATATTTTTCTTTGAAAGATAACATAATCGGTTGTTGAGTCTGATAGATTTGCATACCATTTATCCAAAATTGAATTTGAAACGATAACTGCAATATCTCCGATATCTTTATCGGCACCCTCAACATATATGGCAGTCCACTCTTCAGGTTGCCAATCAACTGCAGTTCTTTCAACATTCCATTTTTCCTCTTTTGTGATGGTTATCCTGCCATCTGTTAAGATGCCTGTGTTTTTAAGACTTTCTTTCAAGATTAATCCTGTATACATTGCAATTGCCTTCTACCTTCTATTTTTGTAAACCTAACATATATTCTATCTCCAATATCAGCAGCATTTCAAATATACAATATGTTTTGTAGTTAGTTGGCCATGATTAACATAACCCCTAATCTGGAGAACGGAGATTTCGTCTTCAATCCACATTCACTTTGTCCTGCAACCAGTATCGAGCGACCAGCAACCAGTATCAAGTATCCTTGAAAGTCTAGGTCTTCTGTCTCTCTTAATTCAAATCCCTTTTATTCAGAATATAAAATATCGAGGTCAGATAGATAACAAACCATCCTGTTGCAATGGAAAGGGCTTTAAGGGAAACATTGTCTTCAATTTCCATAAAGGTCAGCATAACCAGCCAGGGGTTTTTAGCCCTAAAAGCTGCTGAAATTATATCCAACTCTAGCAAAATCGCCGCGTACCATCTTGGCATAGCCAAGTCCTGTTGATGCAGGGTCAGGCGTACTTCTTCAATTCAATCCTCAGCCATACCGGTAACCTGACTATTGTCAGATCATCAATCCTGTAGCTATTTGCAAATCTTGTCTTTCTCAATATCTCTTTTATCTCTTTCTTATCATATGTCATTCCTAGCTGTTTGATAAAGATTCGAGGTGCTAACATCCTTCGAATTAGATTTTCACTCTTTAGATTTTCTCTCATTATCTCTCGCAATATTTTCTTATCAATATCTCGATAGGTCTCATACAGATATGCCGATCTACCATCTTTTAAGATGCGATGGATTTCATCGATACCTTCAACTGGCCTATCCCAAAGATAAAAGCTTCCACTACATGTTATCAAATCAAAGAATTCACTCTCATATTCTGTCGCCCTGATGTTTCCTTGCTGTAAGTCGACTTTGATTTCCGCCAGATTTCTACTTGCTTGATCAACCATTGCTGCAGAAATATCCAAACCAAAAAGCTCAATGCTCGGATTGATTTTATGAATCTCAAGCAAAAGATATCCCGGTCCAGTGCCTATATCTAACAATCGCCCCTTTTTAATCCTGGAGATCAAATCTTGTGCTATTTCTTGATATGTTAATCTGATGGCATTGGTCTGCATCATGCTATCGTAGAGTCTTGCTGCAAAACCAGGCAAGTTCAAAAAATTATCTTCACCACGACTCTTGTTCATATGTTTATCGTTTTTAGATTATTGAACGCCTTACATATATTCTACTGCCAATAGCGACATTAGGGTAAATATAAAAAATATTATGCAGTTAGTTGGCCATAATTAGTTTAACCCCCGAAGTGGCGTGTAAATAATAATTGACAATTTCAGTTCTTGCATCCCTATCTGGATTAAGTTTGTAACTTAATCCTTAGCACCCAAATATTACAATACATTGCTTAGTAAATGTATATCGAGTTTAAGTTGCAAACTTAAACTAGTGTCAAGTCCTCACCAACAACAGTTCCTTTGTTTCTTTAACCTGCCGGGAAATTTTTTCGACAAACGTATTGAATACAGGAAGAATTTGCCGGAAAAAATACTACCCGTCAGGTTTGTCCCTAATTCAAATCCCTTTTATTCAGAATATAAAATATCGAGGTCAGATAGATTGCAAACCACCCTGAGGCTATCGTTAGCGCTTTGATGGAAACATTGTCTTCAATTTCCATGAAGACGTAGCGGCCAAAAGGGACTGAAATAAGATTGTTTAATGCTTTAATTGGAAAGAATTGGGCAATATCGGGTGTAATGCCTTCACTGAAATATGGAGCGTTGATGAGGATGGCTGTGGCAATCGGTTCAAACATCAGAGTGTACAGGAATAAAGCTACAATGACAAAGCCCGCCTTTTTGATGATCAGTGATAGGAGGAATGCCAGGGTGCAATAAATAATCACTTCGTAGAAGAATACTGCGAGGAATTCCATCTCATCAAAAATGTATTCTATACCCCAAACATGCGAATAAATGGAGCCATTCAATAAGCCCAATACAAAAAGGAATAAAACACTAATGGCAGCCATTATAACAATAAATAAGAGCTTACTGAAGATGTACTCCTTTTTGCTAATACCATCAATGATGTTCTGACGCAAGGTGTTATAAGTTATATCGTTGTTCACTGAAATAATGACAATAAAAGCAAGCAGTATTTTAATAAAAGTCGCCAGGTAGGTGGTGTTCTGCCAGATGTCGGGAAAATCGTAGATGGGAATGATGGTCGGGTTTATACCCTGGAAATCGGCACCCTCACTTTTCAGCCATTCCAATAACAACATGCCTCCCGATACAATAATGACAAGGGCCAGCAAATACATGATCGTTAGTATCCAGAAAATCCGATAGTTTCTGATTTTCAGCCATTCCAGTTTTAAAGCCCTAATCATTTTCCCTGAGTATTTTTAGAAATTCCTGTTCCAGGGAATTCCTGTGTGTGAATAGCTTTTTTAATGTAATGCCTTGCTCGAAACAATGATTGTTCAGGTCAGTTGCAGTAGTATCTTCTTTCAGGGTTACCAGAAAACTGATTCCATTTTCATGGTAAGATGATTTTCCAGGGAAGTCATTTATTACCGATCCAAGTTTGGCCATGTCAATGGCTTCTACTTCAACTTTGTTTATTTCACCCAGGGTCTCACTAACACTGCCCTCGTGCAGTTTTTTTCCTTTTCGCAATACACAAAAATGAGTGCATACTTTTTGCACTTCATCCAGTAAATGGCTCGCCATGATGATGGTTTTACCTGAAGCTGCAACTTCTTTAATCAGGTCCCGTACTTCTGCGATACCTTCCGGATCAAGCCCGTTTGTTGGTTCGTCAAGAATTAGTACTGTTGGGTTCGAGAGCAAAGCTGCACCGATTGAAAGTCGTTGTTTCATACCCAGGCTATACGTTTTAAACTTATCGTTGCGCCTATCATACAGCCCTACCTGCTTTAAAATATCATTGATATTATCTGTCCCGCATTTTTTAATATGCGCTGTTATTCTCAGGTTTTGCACCGCAGTCAGGTATGGGTAAAAACAGGGTGTTTCAAGAATTGATCCGATTTTCTTCCTGGCTTCAACAGTCTCCATTTGATTGAACCATTCGAAGCTACCTTCATTTGGGGCTACAACATCCAGAATCATTCCCAGTGTTGTGGTTTTCCCACTGCCGTTGGGTCCAAGTATGCCGAATACCTGGCCGGAAAATACCTCCAGTACCAGTTTGTCAACAGCCTGGATTTTACCAAATCGTTTGGATAGTTTATTGATCCTGAGTATTCTTTCCAAAATCGTCGAGATTAAAATCAAATGGATTGATGAAGTCGCCTTCACCCATAGATTGCATTAATTTGGGAATCTTATTCATTGCAATAGTTCCCCTCATATAGAAAGCTGTGAGTACATCTTCCTGTCGTATGATCCCGATGTATTCGGTTCCCTTTCGCATATCTTTACCATAAATATAAAAGTTTAAGTTTCCGCCGTAAGCCGATGCATATTCCTCGAAATCAAGTTCCTGGTAAGTAGAAATAATTTGTTTGTAAGCCTTGTCTGCCCTTGAAGCTGAATCAAGATTGTATATCAACAACTTCTCAATACCGTTTACAAGATCATTAAAATCAGGATTATTGGCCAGGTTTACCATGCGTAAAGTGCTGGGATAGAAACAGAACTTGCGTTCTTTTCTATCCTCAGCAAAATCCTTTAGTGGTTTCTCCTGCGATAAAACTGGAGCGATAAAACCCAGTACCAGGATGAGACTAATAAGTGTCGTTTTCACTATCATGCTTGTCGTGCATCTTGCCCAATCTTTCCATCCCTTCAATCCTCATTTCCTGTGCAATTTTAGAAATATTTTTCAAATCAATTTCGCCGTAAAGGCTGAGCATGACAAATCGTTTGTTTCCTCCGGCAACCATCATCAACTCCTGGATGATACCGTCTTTTTCAATTATGGAGAATTTAAGGTTTTCTTCAGCATCCTTGACTGACATGAGTTCTTCATAACCGGCCTTGTCAACATCGGCAATGGCTTTTTTATACATTTTAGTTGCATCAGCAACACTGTCGGCCAGGATAAGCCTTAAACCTTTCAGTTTGGATACGGCTTCCAGAAATTCCTTTTCAGCATCGCTGCCGGCTTCCAGTTCGGTAAACATAGAAAACATTTTCTGGCTTACCGATACTTTCGTGAAATTTTCGTTGTCTTCAAGCTCGTTGAAGTACTTGTTTATTACAGTTCCCTGTGCCATCATCCCGATGGAGAGAAACATGATTCCAATGATTACGATTCCTTTTTTCATCTGTTAAAATTTTATTGTTTTTTAATTAATTGTTTTGCTTCACTAAACTTAGTTAACTCTTTCGAGTATGTTTTTCCTTTGTTTAAACCATCTGATATCATCATCAGCGATGCCCTTGTAATTTCAAGTGCTTCTGTGGGGTCTTCAACTGCAAATTGATCTGGCGCTGATTCATTATTGAATATAAAGGGTATAGTTATCAGTACAATAAGAACAGCAGCAGCAACTGAGAGCCATACCCGCCGTATTTTCCTGCCGGGATGATCGAATGCTTTTTGAGAAGAAACTGTCTTTTTTGTTTCGATATTTTCAAAATACATCCCTTCAGGTGACTGATCAGGATTGCTTTTCAAATATTCCTTGATCAAGCTTTCTTCCTCGACTGAGGTCTCTCCTTGCCAGTATTTCTCCAATAAACTCTTAATTCGCGACTCCATAATCCTCTATTTTTTTGATGGTTTCCCTGATCTTTACCCTGGTTCGGTGAAGCGTCACCTTCACTTCAGCAAGACTTAACGACAAAACTTCAGCAATTTCCTGGTAAGTCATCTCTTCTACTTCACGCAGTTGATAAATTTCCTTTTGTTTTTGCGGAAGTGATTCAATTACCTTAAACAGCCAGTTCTTTTGATCCCTGACCAGAACCGGTTGATCTGCATCAACTGGTTCAAGCATAGTCAGATCGTCTCTATTGATGTCCCTGTCAGTTTGCAGGCTGAACCGGTTGACTTTCACCCAATCATAACATTGGTTGCGGGTGATGCGCATCACCCACGAATCGATGCTTTTGATCTCGGGTAGTTTTTGCCTGTTCTGCCATATTTTTACCAAACAATCCTGAACCACATCATGTGCTACACCCGGATCCTTGAGTATTGACAAAGCGTAGCGATACATTTTATCGGTTGCCGGCATAACCTGGTTATCAAAGATTGTTTTCGACATATCAGAATGGTGACGATGGATGAGGGGTAAAGTTACAAAGGATGGGGGATTTTTGTTGGAGTGCTGGAGTGCTGGAGGAATGGAGTAGTGGAAAACTGGAAATAATTTGACGATATCGTGACCTGCCAGGTCGAAAGCGTTGAATGTGCGCGTGGCAGCACCTGGAAGGTCGGAAAAGGGGATTAGAGGGATTGAGAGGTGTAATAGTATAAATACTATAGTATCAGGCACCAGCCTCGCTTGTCCACAGACCCAGCTTGAAGACTATCGCCAGTTACGGATAAACAAATAGTCCCACTCAGTCGAAAAGATTGATCAAATAAGTTTCCATTTTTTTTGGATGTGCATGATTATTAGCTTAATTTTAGGTCGTTGAATTTAAACAAGGTGACTGTTCCCATAATGGAGATAAAGACAATCCTGACTGCCCACCTGCGGCGGGTAAACCGGCAGGCAGGTGTTATTATTCGGACATTATGTACAAGTTAAAAAACAACAACATAGCAAATAAGCAAAAGCACCAACTAATAAATACTTTAATAGTTTTTGTTGGGCTTTATTGACTAATAAAAATTTAAATGTGGAGTCTGGAAACCACTTGAAAAACGGGGCGTTACTGAAAAGCCATATGAGTAGGAAAAATTAAAATTTTGTAAAATGGACAACAAATTTTTTACATTTATTAAACCGTATTTGTCTCTTATTGACAATGGTAGTCTTTATCGTAAACCATTCAGTTGGTTATATATTTTATTTGCAATCATAAATTTAATATTGCCCATTTATATTTTTTATCAAGCGCTTGATAATAATATTTTTGATGCAAAGGCTAAATTTATAATTGTGTTTCTGTTGGTTTGGTTAATAATTGCTTTTGCAAGTTGGGTTGGTTTCCAAATATGGTGGGACAGAAAATCAAAAGTAATTAGCAGATCTGTAGTAGGAGATGAATTCATGGCAACACCTGTTTTTTCACACTTAATTCAAACATTGGGAGAATGGATTGGTAGTTGGATAGGTATAGTAGGGTTTGGGTTTGCTTTGCTGTCTACAATTATTTTGGGTGATGAAGGTCATTACTTGTCACAACAATTTGGATTTGGCTTTATGGAAACGGGGTTTCTTTACATAATTTTAATGCCGATTTACGGTTTTCTAATTATTGTTGCGACAAGATTTCTGGCAGAACAATTCAGAGCTCTTGCTTCTATTGCAAATAATACAAAAAAGAATTAACCGGCACATAGTTAATATTACCCTAAATCCGGCCTCAAAAAGGGAGAAAATGAAAGGAATAGAACGATCTTTAGTATTCTCTATTAAGGATTCTTCATCCCGAGACTTCGGGATTCAGAATGACAAATTGGAGGATATTATTTCGCAATCAACCGATACCCGGCTCCATGAAGGGTGATGATCTTAATGGAAGTGTCATCAGAAAGGTATTTACGAAGTTTGGCAATATATACATCCATGCTGCGTGTGGTGAAGTAATTGGCATCGCCCCATATTTTGTTCAGGGCAAGCGATTTTGGCAATACTTCATCTTTATGATCTAATAACATGCGGAGTAATTCACTTTCTTTGGGTGATAAAGTCTTTTTTACTTTGGATTGATTGTTTGTCAGGTTACGCGCTCTGTGGTCGAATTCAAATATACCGATCTGATAAATATCGGCCTGCATCGGTACGCTGCCTCCCTGGCTTCGTGTAAGTACAGCCTTAATCTTAAACAGCAGTATTTCCGAGTCGAATGGCTTGGTGATGTAATCGTCTGCGCCGGTTTTATAACCGTCAACAATATCTTCGCGAAGTGTTTTGGCCGTAATAAAAATGAAAGGCACATCACTGCCCGAATCCTTTATTTTGCGTGCGATGGAGAAACCATCTTCATTTGGGAGCATCACATCAAGCAATACAAGGTCGTAGTTGTTTTTTTCAAATTGTGGAAAGGCCAGTTTGCCATCGTCAACCCAATCTACCTGAAGGTCATTCAGTTCAAGATAAGATTTCAGTACCGACCCAAAATTCATATCATCTTCAACGAGTAATATTTTATTTTTCATTTTTTACCTATTCCTAACGTACTATTTTTCACGCGAAGGCGCAAAGCCGTAAAGTTAATTTCTTCTCTGCGTCTCTGCGTGATTCAACAGTAAAAACCTAATGTAAATATGCTGCCATTTCCGGGTTCACTGCTCACCGATATCTCACCACCATGTGCATCCATAATGGCCTTCACATAACTTAATCCTAAACCAAACCCTTTCACATTGTGAATGTTTCCACTCGGCTTCCGGTAGAATTTATCAAAAATGTGTTTCTGCACTTCTTTGCTCATGCCAACGCCATTATCAGAAATTCGGATAAAGAGCTTGTTATCATTACTATAAGTCTCCACGAGGATTTCCGGATCATTTTCGCAATATTTCAATGCGTTGTCTAACAGATTATTCAGGATATTGGCAAAATGTATTTCATCAACAGGAATTTCTGAACATGTTGCCCGCAATGAAGACTGTATTCTGCCATTTTTTTCCTTAGCTGCAAGTTCAACAACATGAATGGTATTCTCTATAATATTGTGCAAATCAGTTTTCTGAAGATCGAGATGGAAATCCTGGTTTTCGATCAATGCCATTTGCAGCACGCGTTCTACCTGGTTGTTCATGCGCTTGTTTTCCTGCCGGATGATATTCAGGTAATACTTTGTTTGCTCTTCTTTTCCCATCACTTTCGGAGAACCCAATGCATCAGAAGCAAGGCTAATGGTAGCTATCGGCGTTTTGAACTCATGGGTCATGTTGTTGATGAAATCAGATTTGATATCGGATATCTTTTTTTGTTTCTGGATATAATACAGCGTGAAGCCAAAAGTGAGTAAAATAATAGTGGTGAAGATCAGAGAACCTAAGCCAAGCAATGAAACTGACTTGTAAATGTGACTGGTTTTTCCCGGAAAACTAATGGTTAAGTAGAGGTTCTTCCGAAAATAGTCGTTAGGGAAAAGTTCAGTTTTGTAGGTATCAGTTAATAGCTCATTTCCTTCATCAGATGATTTAATAATAATAACAGTATCTTCTAACTCTTTAATAATCTGTGAAATAAATTCAAGCTCAATCCCATTGTTCTTTAATGCCCTGCCAATAACGGTATCAATATTTCTATGAAATCTTCGACCTTTGAACCGATCCTCATCTAAACTGTATTCAAAAGCCCATTGCTGCATATTTTTATTGAATTCACCCATCTTCTTCCTGACCATCTTTTCTTTTTTAGCCCTGATTTCAATTTGTTTTCGATGATCATCTTTAATTGAATCAAGTGTCCTGTGATAGGCCTCATATTTTTCGTGTACAAGTGATTCCCTGATTGCCTGCAACTCTTCTAACTCTTCAAGTTCTGCCAGTCCTTCTAATTCGATAATTTCAACTTCATTTTCGTCAGATAAATCTATATCATACTCATAGGTATAGATCAACTCATTTTCGTGTTCGTTATGTTGGTCTGTTTCCCAGTGAATTGCCCGGTGGCCTGGCCTGGTGAGTGCTACAACCCTTTTATTTCCTACTGAATCAAGAAGAATGACCGATGAACCTGAACGTATTTTAATCACTCCGGAATCGCTGATCAATACATCAATTTCAGGAATTTCAGGAATATAAACCTCCAACAACGAATCGAAGTTTGCTATTGGTGGGGGAGGAGAAGGCAGTTCAATCTTTCGATCCATGAAAACAAACATGTTTTCCCTTTCAATTTTTGATATACCAGCCGCAAGCGCATTAAAAACAGAGTTATCAAAACGGGCTTCCTCAGCTTTTATGGCATGACGAATCCACAATGCCTGGACCAGGATGATACCGAACAGGCTTATTGCCATCAGAAGTATAATTATTTGGAATCGGCGTTTCATTTTTAAGTCTGAAGTCTAAAGTTAAAGATTCAAATTAATGCATTTTATATATTATAAGGTGAACCAAAATTAGTTTATTTGAATTGCAATTTCTATAACTTTAACCTTTCTTTAACCTTTTTTAACCGCCTTTAACCTTTAAACACAGGTAGTTGAGATACATTTGTAATCATAAAATTTAAACATAAAAAACAATGAAACGCACCATTAAAATTCAAGCATTATTATTATTATTATTTGCTTTATTCATGTCATTACCCTTCGCTTTGCTAAGCCAGGAAGAAGTAAAAGAAAAAAAGATAGTAAGAATTAAAACAGTAAAAGAAATCGATGGAAAAAAGATAGTAAGGGATACCACATTTACTGTAACAGGCGATGAAGATGTAAAAGAAATTGTAAAGGAATTTACCTACGAGATTGATGGAGATTCAACTGGTATGACAACTGTGAATGTAACGGTTGATGTTGATGATGATATGGAATGGACAAGTGATAAAAACAAAAAAGTTATAATCATGTCATCGCCGCATGGCCATAAAAAAGTAATGAAATTCAAATCGGGAGATGGTGATGAACATGAAGTGATCATCGTAGGCCCACATGGTAAACACAAGGTAATTAAATGGGTAGGCGAAGATGGGGTAGAGTACGAGTATGACTTTGATTTCGATTTTGATATGGAGCATTTCCACCAAGATATGGATGAATTTAAGGCGCAAATGAAAGAAATACATATTGAGATGATGGATGAAAAGGGCCGTTTACATGATGAGATAATCGAATTAAAGATGCTCGCAGAACTTGAAGGATTGGAAGAATTGGAAGAACTGGAAAACCTGGAAGTTATTGTAATGCCTCCAATGCCACCAGCCCCCCGTTCACCCCACATGTATCGTGAATTTAGCAGAAAGCCATATCTTGGAATGGGAGTTAGTGACGTGGAATTAAGGGATGCAGGCATTAAAAATAAACCTGACAGGCTTGATTTGGATGAAATTAATATCAACAAAGATGATGGTGTGGTTGACTTATCGTTCTCGTTAAAGGAAGAGGGATCGCCAAAAGTTACGGTTTACAATGTATATGGAGACAAGGTATTTTCGGGAAAACCAGCATTGCTGAATAACAAATACGAGCTTAAAATAGATTTAAGCAAAAAACAGCATGGTACTTATTATTTAATGATCGTTGTTGGTAACAGTTCAAAGACATTACGATTACATAATTAGTACCCAGAGTAAATTTTTTTCATGCGAGGCTGTCTCATAAGTCAGGTTTTCGTTATTGGTTCACACAAAGTCGCAAAGATCGCAGCGTTAAGATACTGAACTTCAATATTGTTTTTCTCTGTGTTCTCTGCAGCGTTGCGTGAAATATGACTTATGAGACAGCCTCTTTTTTATACCTTATCGTTGCTACGTTAGGTAAAATTGTTCAGGATATTAATCTAATACCGATTATTATTTGAAATGCGCCATATATTCACTTTGTTTTTTCTGTCGCTTCAAATATATATCGGCATTTACCATTGTGAATTTTAAAATGGCTTTTAGCGCATTTTAAAATACAATTGGCATAATTTAGCCGCATGATCCTCGGGTTATTTATCGAATCAGGCATATTGCTGTTGATTGGTCTTTTTCTTTTTTGGAAGAAGAAAACCGTCTTAGGTTGGGTGTTTACATTGGCCTCGATTGCAGGATTTATTCTGGCTGCTGTTGTAGTGTATTTCTTTCCAGATAAGATTTGATAATTACTATAACCGGCTAATCCCGTTCAGAAAAAATTTGATTGTTTGGTAATCCCTGACTTTTTTTAGTATGACCCATTGACACATTCAATTGTTGGTTTTCTTTGATTTTATTTATGCAAAAGGTGGTAAAAGACCGGGCTCCGTCCGCAAGCAAGTGCCCGTAATCAAAGAAGAGTGAATCGGGCCATTCAACTTGTGTACCATCAATTAGTTGATGATTGTATTTCAATAATAAATCATTGACCTTTCCAAGGTGATTGTTCATTTTTGTTTTATATGATTCATCAACCAGGCCTTGCCGGATTGGAGATTGAATGAAAACAAATTTAATGTCATTCTCATAGGTAAGCTTGCATATGCTGTCTAAATAATTGTATGATGAATCCGCAATATCAGATATGTCAACTTGCAAACTCCAGAGTGAGTTTAACCGATTATCTTGCAGTTTACCTTTATTAACTAAAACACCGCCGTATTTGTCATATTTAATCGATTTGGTAGTTGTATCAGTCTTTTTAAATAGCTGATGGGTGGGATAATTTTTGAAATAGTATTCCAGATCAAGGTTTGTTAAATAAAGTAATGGGTTTAGATAAACATACGGATATTTAATACGTCGATGGATCTTATTCAGATCAAATTCTTTGTCTTTATGTAAAAAATCAATTTCATTGCTGGGAAAGATGAAATATCGGGGAGTAAACTCATCAGTATAAATCTTTAACAGTTTGTATATATCGGCCGGTGTAACACCAGCCGAAGACAGGTTAATATAACTCTCAGAACCTATGCCTGATACAATTTGCTCTGAGCTAATATTGTTCAGCGAAACGGATGAGCCAATACATAGATAATTCTTATCAAAATCGTCAAAGAAAAACAACTTTTCGTTCAGAGTGTAGCTTGGGGTTATTCTAGGAGAGGGAATAATATTTGAAAATAGTATTGTAATTAATAATCCAATTGACATTGGAATAAGAACAAAAACTAATATTCTATTCAGAAAGTATTTCATAAACTAAAACTGAAAATATATAAATTCTGATTCATTTCCTCCATACCAGGTAATCAGAAACACTAAAGAATAGTAAATACCCCAGCGTACAATCACCGGTAATTTAATATCATCCAATTGAAGTACATGTTGCTTATCTCGATTCAACCATTCGGCCACAATAAATAAGAGGAGCAATATTAAAGTGGTCATTGGGAAAATGTCAGGCAGCGTAAATAGCGAGAATGAAAATATTCCGTCAAGGTAACTAAATGCGTGACCAAGATTTTCAGCTCTAAAAAATACCCAGGCAAGGCAGGTTATGAAAAATGTAGTTGCAATCCCAAAAAGCTCTCTGAGAGAGGGTAAAATTTTTCCCTGTGCAACAATATCGAGATGGTTACGGTTTCTTTTTAGTAAGAATAGTGGCAAAAAATACAGAGCGTTTAGTGCACCCCAAACAATGAAAGTCCAGTTTGCACCGTGCCAGAAACCACTAACTATAAAAATAATAAAAATATTTCGAACTTTATTCCATGTATTGCCCCTGCTACCACCAAGCGGAATATACAGGTAATCCCTGAACCATGTTGAGAGGGAAATATGCCATCTTCTCCAGAATTCTGCTATATCTCGAGAAAAATATGGAAATGCAAAATTCCTCATCAAATCAAAACCAAATAATCGTGCAATACCAATAGCAATATCAGAATACCCCGAAAAATCAGCATAAATTTGAAAAGCAAATAAAACAACCCCGAGTAATAGTGTGCTGCCGGAATGATCAGCATGGTTTGCAAATATTTCATTTACATATTCAGCAGCTTTGTCTGCAATCACTATCTTTTTAAACAGACCCCACAGAATTTGCCGCAGGCCGTCAATAGCTTTGTGGGTGTCAAAACTTCTTTTTACATAAAACTGTGGCAGAAGATTTTTGGCTCTTTCAATAGGCCCAGCTACCAATTGCGGGAAAAAGCTAACAAATGCAAAAAATGAAATTATGTCTTTTGTTGGCTCAAGTTTTTTTCGATAAACATCAATCGAGTAACTCAATGTTTGAAAGGTGTAGAAACTGATTCCTACGGGCAATACAATGTTTAATCGATTGGGGTCAATATGTCCGCCAAAAAAGGTGAATGAATCAGCGAAACTTTCAGCAAAAAAGTTGTAATATTTAAAAAAACCAAGTAATCCAATGTTCACCAGGATGCTTGTAATAAGCAGCAGCCTTCTTTTTGTCTTTTCTTCATATTTACTGAATCCAATTCCAACCGAATAATCAACAATTGAACTGAACATGATCAGGGATAAAAAACGCCAATCCCACCAACCGTAAAACACATAGCTGGCAATGACTAAAAAGAAATTCTGAACTTTTAAGTCTTTCTGCAATACAAACCAGTATAGAATAAATACTATCGGTAAATAAATAGCAAACTCTATGGAATTAAACAGCATGTTGTTGTTGCCTTAGTTGTTCCAAGTCAATTTACCTACTTATAGATTAAATAGCAGAAATGATTTTATTGATAATTGACTTTTTAAAGCCGGCAAATATGGCTAAAAAAGATGAAAAATGTAGGTTTATTATGATTTTTTTAACTATTAATTAAGATTTAATTCTGGCTTCCATCAATGATTTCCAATACCTTTCTGACTTCTATCGCCCATGCTAAATAAGCTTTTTGATTCAAATGTATGCCATCAACTGAATATTCAGGTTTTAATCCGGCTGAATTGCTAAGTGTATTATTCAAGTTCAAAAAGTTAATATTATTTTGAATGCAATAATTATTGAGAAAGGTATTCAGGCTATCCACAAGTATTTTACTTTCAGGGTGATTCACTTTATACAGCGTTGATTGAACAACAGGAATAATATTGTTTTCCTTCATCTTTTCTAAAATTGTAATATAGTTTGACTTAGTTTTTTGCGAAGAAATCCCAACCTGTATATCATTGATACCAATCATGACAAAACATATGTGGGGCCTGTATTTAATAACATGGTTGTCAATCAATAATACAAGGTGAGAAGAAGTGTAAGTCGGAAACCCTTTGATTAGTACATCTTGTCTGTCAAGTAATTCATTCCAATTCCCCCCTGCAGTAATTGAATTCCCAAACATGACAATCTCAACATCCTGGGGTGCAATCCTCTTATTAATCAGGCGCAACACTTCCTTTTGAAAGAAAAATATAGTGATGACGATTACGAGTAAAATATTGACTGCGATGGAAATCTTGAGATATATTGACTTGCTCATTGTTTAACAATTTACCCGGGGAAAAAGAAAAAAAGTATTGTAAATTTAAAAAACATATATTACAAATATTCTCTTTATCTATAATACCTGCCGAAAACGCCTGATTAGGGGTATAATACAAAAACGAAAACCCCGTCATGATCTTTTGTTGAAAATCCTGAAAATGAACCAGGTGTTAAAATATTGTGGATGTTTGTGTTAATACCTTCATTTACCCAATTCCCATTGGGGTGTAGTGCATTACGGGCTGAGTTGAAAGATATAAAGTTATGACTGATTCCTTTTTCACGGCTGAATGCACCGAGGGTGTAAAACGCATTTCCAATGTTGTTTTTTCTGGTGAAAATGCGTCCATGATTGTTGTTTACGAGGGCACTTCCATCCGACCAGGTTTTATCCGATGGGTTTTGTTTGACTTTTGTTAAAACAGTACTGTCTCCAACAAAAGTAAAATATCCGGTACTTGAACCATCCCTTGTTTTGAACGAATTATTCGCGAGAAATCCGGCTACCTTTTCTTTTGCTTCATTTTCGTTTGAGGAAACATAATCAATCCAAATTACATTTATTGGTTCATATATTTCTTTACCATTATCACTTTTTCCAAGCCAGTTGGCAATGTGGTTATTCTTAAACATCCATATTCCAATTGTTGCTTCGCTGTTGAAGTTATTTCCGGAGTGTCTGAATGAATAGACTAATGGAAGATCATATGGATTTTGTATTTCTCCGATGTTATTTATTGTTATAGTTTCCTCATGTTTACATGAAACCGATAATAAAATGATCCAACACAAGATCAATTTTACTACGAATATTTCTGTATTCATGACTAAATTACTAAATAAGGTCAGGAAATAAAGTTAAGCATAATTATTTAGAGGCTGTTTGAAATTTATCCTTCAGTTTTCTTATGTGTCTTTTTAGCCATCTTATCGTTATTTTTTCGACCCGTAGCTATAGCTATGCGTCTCAAAAATTCCTCAATTTGACAAAAAATACATCATAATAAATTCTAAAAACAAAATCCAAACAGTCTCTTGGCTTGCAATTATCGGTAGCAAGTATAAGTAATCAGGTTTACTGAAGTTTAAACCAATCTGTTATTCGCTCTGTTTGATCTTTGGCTTGGTTTTTATGGTAAAACTCGTTGTTGTGGACACCGTAAATGTAATCTTTACCCCATTCTTCATGGTTGTCTGCAATTTCAGCAACAGCATCAATGATAAATTCTAACTCTTCATCAGTCATTGTAGGATGCAAAGAAACTCTTACAAACCCTGGCTTCTCCGAAAGGTCGCCACACATTATCTTTTTCGTGATCTGTTTTGATTTCTCAGGTGTTACGTTCAGTAAAAAATGGCCATAGGTTCCGGCACAGGCACAACCACCACGAACCTGTATGCCATATCGGTCATTCAGCAATTTTACCATAAGGTTAAAATGGATTTGCTCGAACCAGAAAGAAAATATACCTAAACGGTCCTTAAAATTGTCAGCAAGGATATGCATTCCATCGATTTTCTGGAAACCAGCGAAAGCCTTCTTCACCAGTTCATGCTCGCGTTCAGCTATTTTTTGGGTGTCCATCTGGTCCTTAACCTCAATTGCAAGGGCTGCCCTAATAGCCTGAAGAAAACCGGGTGTCCCTCCATCCTCTCTGATCTCGATATCTTCGATGTATTTATGACCGCCCCAGGGGTCAGTCCACTCCACAGTACCGCCACCCGGATTATCAGGAACAGAACACTTATACAAATCTTTATCAAAGACAAGTACTCCTGAACTGCCAGGGCCACCAAGGAATTTATGTGGCGAAAAAAGTACAGCATCCAGTTTTTTCAAAGGGTCATCGGGATGCATATCCATGTCAACATAAGGAGCCGACCCGGCAAAGTCAATAAAAACAACGCCGTCATGTTCATGCATGATCTTTGCCAGTTCATAAAAATCAGGCGAAACTCCCGTTACATTTGAGCAGGCTGTAAAAGCGCCGATTTTTCTTTTGCGGTCTTTGTATTTAACAATCTCTTTTTTAAGGTTTTCAGGATCAACAAAATTCTGATCGTTAGGTTCAATTAAAACAACATCTGCGATCGTTTCTATCCATGAAGTTTGGTTGGAGTGATGTTCCATATGCGTAACAAATACCACAGGCCTTTCTTCCGAATTATGGCAATCATTTGTATTTGGAGCATGTACGCACTTTAATCCGAGTATGCGCTGAAATTTATTAACGACCCCTGTCATACCTGTTCCGGCAGTAATGATCACATCATTCTTATTTGCATTTACATGTTCTTTGATTTTTTCATGAGCATACTGGTAGGCTTTGGTCATTAAGGTGCCGGTTTCGGTAGTTTCTGTGTGCGTGTTGCCAATAAAAGGGGCAATATCATTAAACATCCTGTCTTCGATGGGTTTATAAAGACGGCCACTCGCAATCCAATCGGCATAGATCATCTTTTTTGTGCCGAAAGGTGTTTCAAATTCCTGGTCAATACCAACTATATTATCTCTGAATTTCTTGAAATGCTGCTCCAGTTTACTCATGATGCCTCTTTTTAAAAACGATCAAAAATACAAATTACTGGTTGTTTGTGAACAAGCATTTGTGATTTGTGATTGGTGAATTGTGATTAGTGAGAAGTCAGAAGCTTGAAGCGAGCGACAAGTAGCCAGCAACGAGTTAATCCAGCCACGGATCGAAATTAGTGTTGGGGCTTTCAAAAATGTCGATGTTTTGATATTTGAGAATAGTTTGAAGTTGTTCGATTTGAATTGCTGCTTTTTTATTGGATTCATCCTTTGAAAGGATGGATTTATAATCGTTGATTGCAAAGCTGAGTTTTTGCTGTTTGGTGTATAATTCAGCACGAGCAAACAACAACCGGACATGACCTGGAGAGTCATTTAAAAACACATTGATTTTTTGCAAGAAAATACGAATATCCTCCTCGCCCTGCGCTTTTTCTGAATCCTGGATAAGTTTTGCAATTTCGTATTTTGCCATTTTATAGTCTTTAGGATAGCAAATATAAGAGCTAATTCTATCAGCTTAAATTTGGATTTGAAGAGTTTGGAGTTTCGGGTTTGGAGTCTGGCGTTTTGAATTACCCCAACCTCTTCACCACTTCAACAACCATCGAATATGAACTAAGCCAACCTGAAACCGTCAGAATAACATTCTTCAACCAGTTTGGTAAGCTGGTGGATGTTATTGAAAATTTCCTACCAAAGGGAATACAAAAAGTCATATGGTATCCTGTGGATATTCCTGATGGGATTTATTATTTCAGGCTTCAGGCAGGTGAGCAGGTGGCTTCAGGGAAGATTATGAAGATGGATTGAGATTAGTGATTGGTGAATAGTGGTTGGTGATTGGTGAATGGTGGTTGGTGAATGGTGGTTGGTGAATAGAGATTGGTGAGTGGTGGTTGGTGATTGGTAAATAGAGATTGGTGAATAATGAATAGCAGATAATGACAATTGAAAACCATTAACGTTTAACATTTAACCAATAACATTTAACGTTTAACCAATAACCAATAACCAATAACTACTCATAATAGCAAATATACGAGCTTATCTCATCCACTTTTAAGTTAAAATTTTTATGGGATGGTATTGAAAACTCTTCTCCTTTCCGGTATGTTGTCCATGTATCAAGGTCTTCCACCCAGGCAGATATTGCGCCGGAGGTAACAGTAAAAAGTTCTTTTTTTATTGCGCCGAACTGGTATTCGCCGGGTGAGAGAATGCCGACAGAAAACGCAATTTTATCATCATCATAAGTTAAGGATTGCACCCGGTCGCCGTGATATTTTCTAAGTTCATACATTTCTTCAATTGTTTTGTGAGTTTAAAAGTATAAAGTTAATTGATTTATCACTTGAGGGCAAGTTTATATTTATGGCTTTACCGAATTAAGGTAATTTATTGGCTGTTATACCAATTGTGGTTTATAATGCCGCAGAAAATTATAAACCTTACAATGGTTAATGCCGATATATAATCAAAGGAGAAATTTGAACAAAGTGAAAATATGCGACATTTTGATTAATCATCGGTATTACTGAATAAAGATACTTTGTTTTGAAAGTTGTGTTTAGCGTATAAATGTCGTATGCGTTTAAACGAGTGCTGGCCAGGTGCGATAGTGGGGGTGAGGGTTGTATAGTTTGCGGTGTTGTGTGGTTTGCGATTTTGAAAGTCGTGTTTAGCGTATAAATGTCGCACGCGTTTAAATGCGCGCTAGCCAGTTGCACCATAAAGTGCAGAAAACAAAGCGGGTATAAATTTCGTGCGTGGGACTATTAACTGAGGACTGCCGACTGAGGACTGCCGACTGAGGACTGTTGACTGAGGACTGCTGACTGCCGACTGAGGACTGCTGACTGAGGACTGTTAAATCCAAACTAATGATCATTCTAGTTGCTGGTCGAAATCCTTACCATTTTAATTTCGATATCCCCGTTTTCAGGATAGATGGTAATCCAGTTGTTGTCTTCAGAAAACCATTTGTACTGGTTACCTACACGGATTATATAATCATTGTATTCAGTATC